>JAEURV010000105.1 GCA_016788465.1 Nitrospira sp.
TCTCGTTCCTTGCCCGTAAATCTATAGCGTTTTTTGGCGAAGCCGCCGAAGCTTGTCTCGCCGTAGGGTGTATATTCCTCGCGGTTCAACCAGGTGCCGTCGCCACCGATCACGACATGGCTGCTGCCAAGATGATCGGCGAGATGGTATTTCACGGCAGGACCGGCATCGTCCGGAAAGGGCGCACCGACACGGACCAGCGCAATGCGCGATTGGTCATCCATCACATGCAGCGTATTGTTTTCCTGGACGGTCGTACCCTGCACAATACGGTGGTATTCGAACAGACCTCCCACATAGACCGTCACGCTGTACTGGCCGCCTTGCTTCCGTACCAGTTTCTTCACGCGCATGCCGGCCGCGTCATAGAGATAGTGCGCATGCACGGAGGGTTCACTGCCTTCGACTTGCGTGCGGAAGGTTTTGAGACGATCACTATGGTCCCATTCGAACCGGCGAGTCTGCTGCTCACTGACCATGTTGCCATTCACATCGTACGCATACCGGTAGACGTCTTGCCCAATCGTCACCTGGTCCAATCGATTATTCCCCGCAACCGTGCGGAACAGGCGATTGCGGGCACCACCCACCGTCTGATGCTTCAGCTCCTGCATGTTGCCCAACGGGTCGTAGCGGTACTGTTGGCTGTAGGCGCGAGTGCGGGTCAGATCGGTGCAGCGCGGCTGATCGATCCACGGGGGTGATTCCGGAGCCTGGTCGCATTCGCGGCCTGTGGCGGACAACAGCCGGTAGATCGGGTCGTAGTCAAATTGCCGAATGAGCGCGTCGCCGGAGGCCAGCAGCTGTGCAAGAGACATCTCCTTCACAGTCGCCGCAGCTGGATTGTTCACAACCCCGCTGCCTGGGGTGCGATCGAGGATATTCAGGATATTGCCGACCAGATCGTATCGATGGGCCAAGTCCTGCAGAACCTCTCCAGTTGGTTGATAGCTGTCAGCCTGTGGTTGACTATACCGTTCCGACCGCAGGCGCATCAGCCGGAAGGTCTTCTGGTCATAGGCGTAGCGGGTCATCACGCCATTCCCATACGCGATCAGGACTCGCTGCCCCTTGGCACTGTAGGCGAGCTGCTGGACGTAGAGTTGACCGTTCAATCTGACTTGCGCCAACGCACCGGCTCGATTGTAGGTCGGGAGTAATTCTTGACGTTGGCCGGTCACGGCTTTGGGATAGAGCAGTGTCTTGATTCGATTCAGCGCATCGTAGCGGCTACTGGTTTCGTACAAGGCGCTATCCAGCAGGGTTTGTGCATGGGCCGCCAGCGTGACGTTGACCGGTGCTTGCCAGTCCACACGGTACGCGTCGATCGCCCAATTCCGCTGCGACGCATTGTCATAGGCCGACAATAACTTGGCATCGCTGAGCACCTGTCTACTCTGGCTGATAGCATTACCCTTGAAATCGTACCCGGCAATCGTGACCAGCCCGGCTTCGTCATACTGTTGATAGGGTTTGCCTAGCAGATTCTTCTGTCTGGCCCCATCGGTGGTGAACCCGGAATCCGGTCGGTCGCCATAGATCATCACCTGACGCAGGGTCAATGGCTGATTCAGTCCGTCGCGTGCCCAGACTCGACTGGGGCGATTCCCTTCATCGTAGCCATGCAGGATCAACGCGCCCTTGCTATCGCGGCTCTCAAGCGGATTGCCGATTGCATCGAGCACTGTGCGGCGCAGACCTGCATCAATGCTGTCACTCCGCCACGGCCGATTGGTCAAGTCATAGCCATACGTAAATGCAACTCGGCCCATCGCATCCGTCACGTTGAGCAGGTTGCCCCGCAGATCATAATTGGATCGCGTCACATACCAATCGGCTGAGGTCGCGCCGTTTCGTGCGATGGCTTCGACAGTGCGGCCCAGGGCATCGATGACGATGTTGGCCGGAGTGTTCCAATGCCCTCGGTAGGATTGGGCGCTGTCGGCGTGAGTCCGACCGGCATTGTCGTTGGCATCATAGGTGTAGGCTTCCCACGGAGTCGGCGTAAACTGCTCAGGATCGGCGAGATCAACTGGGACGCCGTAGACGACCCGCTGCTCCGAGCCGTCCGGATTGAGGGTACGAATCACCTGCCCGCGTGGATCATAGACCATCACGGCTTTCTGACCGAGCTGTGCCTCTACCGCAGCCGCGTACGTCCAGCCTTGAGCATAAAACGGTTCGTATTTCTCGACCACTCGACCTTTGTTGTCGTATACCTGCCAGCCACTGACCAACACGTTGGGATGGTTCGTATCGGTGTTTCGTAGACCAACCACTGCCCGCTTACTGCTGGCTTCGTCGTTCTGATCAACCGGCAGGATGTTCCCGCCGAACGTCGCATCCCCGAACCGAATCTCCTCCGATTGCACTCTGGTTTGCAGGAGACGGCCGAATCCATCCGAATATTCGACCGTCTCGATCACGTCGTCGCGCCGTGGCATCGGTACATCTGTTTCGCTGTCATGATGTTGATATTGGCGGGTCCGCACGGATGGCGGTTGGCGCCTTTCATGAAAGGCCAGCAAGTCGTACCGTAATTCCACACTCGGCCGGTTGCGGTCGCCCTCCACGACCGTGCTCTTTCCCTGCACGAAGCTGGCTTGCAGCAGTCCCAAGGGTGAAAACCGGAAACGACGGCTGTTGCCGTTCGCATCCATCACGACCACCGGCTGAAGGACGCGGTAGTCATAGGCGGCTTGCGTCTTCAGCCCGAGGGGATCGATCACCTGCTGCGGCAGCAGGCCATAGATGTCATAGCCGATGATGGTGCGTCGCCCGAGCGAATCGTGCTGCTGGACCAGCAGTCCACGGCCGATGCCGTTGGCGCCGCTGAGCTGAAAATCGTAGAGGTGACTTGCGGTGATGACAAAATAGCCTTGAGTTGAAATTGCACCAGCGCTGCCCTTGCGATAGACGTAGCCGGCCAACGGTGGGAGTTTCCGAAATTCCAACGGATAGTCGTCCGTCCACACCGGCGAACCAGGTTTCAGGTACACAGGCAACGACGGGGGATTCGCCGGGGTCTCGCTGCTGCGACACAGCTCTTCCAACAAGGTATCCGACATCACGAAATTCTCTGAACGTACCAATGCCCCGAAATCACCCAGTTGCCCGAACGGAAGCCCTTGGAACCCGGGACCGTCGTAAAAGTTCAAGGTTTGTCCGACCAACTGCTTGGCCACACTACCGGCCTTCACGGCATCCCAGAGTGCAAACACCGACGCTTTGCCGTCATTGCCGATCTCATAGTGGCTGGTCTTAGCAACGCGATCCAGCAGGTAGCGCTGGGCATCCTCTCGTTGCAGATAATCTGTTTCGGTATAGCCGATGAGATACGGCTGCGCCGTAGTCGCCGCCACCCGATAGTCGCGGCCTCGGGGGACCGCCACACTGAGTTGGGACTTGAGCCGGCCGTACTGATCGTAGTCACCCATCAGCGTGAGCTGCGTCATCGGGTCATTGCCACGCTCCCACTGCGTCGTTCGCTGCGCCAACCCAAAGCTGAAGACAACCCCATGCCGCTCGCTTTCGTCAGCCGGGGGCATTTCTTCGCGAACACCTTGTAGGCTTTCCGTCACGGTGTATGGACGTGTCGCACGGTCACTGTCATCCAACGCATACAGCTCGGTCCGCAACACACTGCCTCGAAGCGCCCGCAACGCGTCTCGCTTCCTGCGACGTGGCAAGGCATTGAGCTGTGCGGTCATCGCCGCCGGTCTCATCAAGGCCGGTGGATCGCCCGGCCAATATTCATGGGCATAATCCACTTCTCCCCAATCGCCGAACTCATCTCCGATCGGGCCTTGATGAAACCATGTGCGAGTTTCCAACGGTGGAGCGAACTGTTCTTGCAGAACCGAATGGAACGCCTGACCGTCGTGGAGACCACGTTCGTGAAAATGGTCGAATCGTTCCGTATCACGTTGATCGACCCGCCCAAATCCTCGAAACTCTCGTTCGGCACCATCCCAATATCCATGATGGTAGGCATATTCCGTCGTCAGCTTCCCCTCTGACAGTTGGTCGATCACTTCCACCTTGGCAACCACCTGGACCGGAAAGGGCAGCGGAGTCTTCCAGCGCGTGGCGGGAGTGCGCTGATCCTGCAAATAGAATTGCACGGAGGAGGCATACCCGACCCGAGTGATGGCCCCCATATGATTGTCCATCTCCGTCATGACATAGGGCTTGACCCCGCCTGAGAAATCCAAGAAGAACATCGTCGGTCGAGGTGATCCGTCAGCGTCGGAGCTCCACAGCACACCTCGATTCCCATTCCCCAACAGATCCACCAGTCGCACCGCATCCATATCCGTGACCGGTGGGGTTCCGGCGATTTCGATCGGCTCGCTCCAGGCATTGCCACCCTGATTGATCCACAGCCACACCTTCCGATCATCGACATACACGAAGTCGGCCAGACCATCGCCGTCGACATCGTCGATGACGATGCGCTTGGGATCATAGCCGGAGGGCAACCGTGGACTGTTGCGCATGACGATGCGCTTCCCCCAGTCGCCATATCCCAAATTCGGCCAGTACGACACATGGCCGTCGTAGATCAGCGCGATGTCCTGGAGGCCGTCTCCGCTGAAATCCCCCCACTTCACACGAGGGTCAGCGAAATTGACGTTCGGAAACGCTTCGAGTTCTTGGCGCTCAACCCAACGCGTTGCATGCCAGCCGCGCTTAGGATCGTTGAAGAAACATTCCAGCCGGCTGCCGGAACGGATGACGTCGGTGACACCGTCTCCGGTCAGATCAAGCAACTTCACATTGGGATCTTCCAGACTGAAGCTGGGCGCAAATTCATGCCGCTGAAAGGACTTGGGATCCCAGACTCCATCGAACCGCAGCGGAAAGTAACCGGATAACCCATCCCGGCTCACGAGCAATTCGACACGTCCGTCTCCATCGGCATCCAGCATCTGGACGCCTGGATCAGCCAGGCGCAAACCGGACGGAGCCTCCGTCATTACCCGTGGCCTGTCGAAACGGCCGTTTCCCAGATTACGCCAGTACCGCACCGTCCCGTTCATTTCCAGGATATCCGGCAGGCCGTTCCCAAATAAATCGACCAGCTCATACTCTGGTCTGGCCAACGAGCCAGGCGGGAGTTCCGCTCCCTGAACCGCACTGAATGTTTGGCTGTTTGGGGAAAAGCCGCTATACCCGAATGTCAACGGCGGCAAGAACTCCGATTGGGCCCCATCATGCCCTTCGACCCGGACCCTATGAAGCAACGAAGCCTTGTTCAGCGGCTGGGAAAGACTCTTCTGTTGGTCTACATAATCAAGATGATAGCTACGAGTCAGCCGCTCCTGATCAGCCTGGGTGTAGATCCGGATGCCCGTACAGCGACGCACGGTGCGAATCTCAAACCCGGCACGGTATTCTGAAAACGGATCGGGACGTTCGTCGTAGACGAACTGAGCCCGGACGAGAAACTTGGGATTCGCCGTATCGCCGTAGTCCACATACCGTATCTCCGACAAATACAGCTGATCCCAGCGATGCGGCCCATCGGTTTGTATCGGATCCCGCAGATACAGATAGTCGATGCGATTACCGAACACGTCGGTCGTCCGGCTCAGCTTCCAGGCGAATACACGGTTGGTCCGTGCCGGATCGACGATCACCGCGGGATCAAGGCCGGCCGGCGCAGGAGTCCCGTACACACTGCTGAGTCCATCCTTGCTCTCGACTCGCCAATAGTTGTGAGAGGCATCGTGGTGATGGGTGATCCGCGCAAACAACCCTTCTGTTCGTGGTCGATACCGAGTCTGGTCAGACTGCGCATCAACCGCGACCAAGTCCTCCGCACCGGATAGGATAAAGGTGTCGAGATCATCGACATACCGTGGCAACCCTTCCGAAGTCTTTCGCGTCACCCCCGGCACATTCAGGTTCCAGCCCATTCCGAATGGCCCATTCCCGTTCCCAGTGCTATAGACAAGACTCAGTTCCGGTTGAAAACCATTCCGTCCGGCCGGCAAGGCGATGGGTACGGAAAAATTTCCGGTCCCCGTATGCAGATCAGGCGAGAACGTTTCGCCGATGCCGCGTACGGCACCACCACCCTGTGGGAGAGAAATGATTTGGCTTGAGGCCCCTGACTTATTACTCATCGCGTCCGGCTATCCTTTCGTGTCTACGACGCACATCACACAGGCCATGTTTCCACGACGTTCACGCAACTGTTTGCAGGTCGATCACGATCCGTTTTGAACGATGTGTCTGACCTCTCAGACACTCCCGACGTATTCCCGCTATCCCTGATGTACTTCGTGACACGAAGAACCGTATATCAATAGACGTGCCACCACGAAATTCCCGCTCAACGACTGATTTTCCTGGGTTTTATCCGGCCCCATTCGAATCCTTGCGGATCACGATGTATCCAAACAGATAATGTTACTTATCTAAAAGGATAAGGTTTCACGGAGAGGGGGGATCAGACTGGAAAAGGGCTCTCCTGCTGTACTCAACCAGCTAAACAGTCGGGTGCAGAGCCGACTCTCATCACAACACCGGTATCTTTATGCGGTGTGGGTCAGAAACCAATCAGAGAAAAAACCTCGCAGGTGTCACACGGTGAGCCTATCCAGCCCGAACACCATTTTTGTGGCCTGCTAGACACCAGCATCGCACTGAGTATAATGACAACAATTTATGCGCATGATCGGCTCACTGCTCCTTCTGATCTCTCTTGTTCTGCCGTCTTCATTCCCAAGATCGTCATGGGCAGCATCAAGTTACGAGGAGAGCCTCAAGCAACTAGCAGAAGGTGTGACGGAAAGGGCCGCCAAGGCGAAGAAACAACGTCTCGCCGTACTCGATTTAACCGATGCACAGGGTGAGCAGACGCCGGTCGGACGATTCCTCGCCGAAGAGCTTGGGACGCAAATCATGGTGGCAGGTGAATTGACAACGGTCGACCGCACACTGCTCTACTCGACCTTGAAAAAGATGCAGCTTGAACACATTGATCCGACCCATGCCAAGACCGTCCGACGCGCCGCCAAGGCCATCCGCGCCGACGCCTTCGTATCGGGCTCGTATACCGAAACACCAGAGGGCTTGCAAGTGACCGTACGGCTGATGACCCCGAAGCAGGCTCAATCGATCGGCGCCACTCGGACGACCTTCCCGAAAACCGGTCCCCTGAGCACGTTCTTTAAACAAGACGATCCTCCCTCCAAAATATTGCCGGTCGAGCAGCCGAAAGAGCCCGCTCCACCTGCCGGTCTGGGAACCCATCGAAACGACGCCTACGAGCTCGTCGTCACCTCGATCGAGCGGCTGAACAACCGAGTCAAGCTCGATGTCACCGTCGCGAATCATTCCACGCGCGACCTCAAGCTGCTGTGTCACTTGCAAAACACGGTGCTGAAGGACGAACATGGGAGCGTATGGCATCAGACCGTTGAGCAGAACAGGGAAGGCCTCTGTACGAGGGGCATCGAACTGTCTCCTCATCGCAAACAGCGAGTGGTCTTCATATTCACTCAACCATCGGAGGGTGCAGGGTCTGAGTTCACGTTATCGTTTCATGAGCAATTACCAAGGCGCGATGCCTTATTCACAATCAATGAATTGAAGCTGGGACCGACTCCCAGTCCGGGAGAATTGGTGCCGTAGCCGGCGTGCTTACGAAACGTGATGCGTGAAGCCTCGTACGTTTGGGAGTTGGAGGCCGTAAGTTTGAGGTGTACGATTTCTGCATAACTTGAAGCGTTACACATGAAGCCTGAAACTCATGAGCAAAGAAACGAACGACGCGTCACAAAATACGCTTTGCGCGTTTGAAAGCAAGCTATGCCACAAACCATCAAGCAAGTCCTGACGATTGCCGGTTCGGATTCCGGCGGGGGTGCCGGCATTCAGGCCGATCTCAAAGCAATGTCCGCCAATGGTGTGTTCGCCATGTCGGTCATTACCGCCATCACGGCGCAGAATACCGAAGAAGTGACGGACGTGTTCGAGTTGCCGCCGAGTATCATCGCCTCACAACTCGACGCTGTCTTCGACGATTTCGATGTCGCCGCCGTGAAGACCGGAATGTTGTCGTCGACGGCCATCGTGGAGATTGTCGTCAAGATGCTGACCCCTCAAAAGATCGCCACCCTCGTCGTCGATCCGGTGATGGTCTCGAAGAGCGGTCATCCCCTATTACGACCGGAGGCGGTCGACGCCGTGAAAACGCAGTTGCTTCCGCTGGCATTCGTCGTCACTCCAAATATTCATGAGGCCCAGCAACTGTCCGGAGTCCAGATCACCTCATTGGCCGATACGCGACGAGCTGCAAAGATCATCCATGGGTTTGGGTGCAAGCATGTGCTGATCAAAGGAGGGCATCTGCTCAACGAACGGGCGACGGATCTCCTCTACGACGGCCGGTTCTTCAATGTCCTGAAAGGCGAGTTCATCGAGACACGCCATACCCATGGCACCGGTTGTACGTTCGCCTCTGCGCTCGCCGCGCACCTAGCCAGAGGACGTTCCGTTTTGGATGCCGCCCAAGCGGCGAAAACCTACGTCACTCAAGCCATACGCCATGGACTGGCGATCGGCCACGGCCACGGTCCAACCGATCATTTTTATTTCTTGGAGCGGGAGTGACGGACCGCCAGCACGTTCTGCTAGGGCACTAGTGAAACGTCGTACGTGAAGCGTTCTGATCTGGAAACGACATACGCGTCACTGCGTCACGAATCCTCATGAAGAATGCCGCCGTGGAAGAGCGCTTTTCATTTCTCGATCCCCAAGGGCATCGAGTCGCCGCGATCTTAAGCCTCCCCTCCGGAGGCACAGACAAAGTTGCTGTCTTGTGCCACGGGTTTCTCTCTTCAAAAACTAGTTCGACGAATAAGGCCCTCACACGGTTGCTGATCGAGCAGGGAATCGGCACCTGTTGCTTCGACTTCTTTGGACAAGGAGAAAGCGACGGGCCGTTCGAGCAGATCACCACGACGCTCGGAGTGCAACAGGCACAGGCCGCACTCGACCTCATGAAGCAGAAGGGCTATCGACGGATTGGATTGATGGGGTCAAGCTTCGGCGGGCTCGTGTCGACTCTGACGGCCTCTCAGCGGACAGACCTCGCTTGCCTGGCCCTCAAATGCCCGGTCGTCGATTTCGCGGAGGAGTTACGATTGGGATTTGGCCCTGATGAGATGGCACAATGGAAGGCAACGGACACGATTCCCAATATTATGGGTGGTTCTGACCGGATCAGGCTCCGTTATGCCTTTTATGAAGATGCCCTGTGCCAAATTGCCTACGAGCCCGCCCGATCCATCAGCGCGCCGACCATCATCGTACAGGGCGGCAAAGATGAGCATGTCCCGCTGCATCAGAGCCAGCAATTATACGAGGCTCTACAGGGGACGAAACATCTCGAGATGCTGCCAGACGCCGACCACCAATTTACAAAGGGAGAGGATTTCAACCGGATGACAACGATGATTGCCGAATGGCTGATTCAGCACCTCTCCAACCCTCCAGCCTAGCCGATCGACTGTAGCAGTACCCCACCCACAAAACTCGCGCTCATCCTTTAGATGCATGAGAACGCTTCCCCTGGCGGGAACGCCGTACCAACCGGTTCACCCCGAAGGGGCGATTCGTACAGACTGGTTGTCCGTTCATGCCACGGATCGACACTACCTGACAGAAACAACCTATAACATAGAAGTCTGACACAACCTACCCAGCCGCATTTCTCGCATACCTCTAGCACATGGGTTGCATTGTCACATGACTTCTATTCTGTGTCACAGCCATCTAGAAGGGGATCCATCAACATGATTGACGTTCCAAAAGCTGCGGTTCTCAACCTATTGATGACATTGGTAGTGTTTCCCACCTGGCAGATCACAGAAGGGGCCGATGGTGTGCGTGGCCGGCACAGCCTGATCCATCGCCCACAGATTCATCCGGCTCCAGCCCCCTCCGCACCTCACCCCCTACGTCTGTCGCCTCCCCCATCGCGATCGACACCTTCACAGCCCAGTCAAAGGAAAATTGTCAGGAGACCTGCCACTCCTGTTTCCCCGCTTGCGGAAGTCGCCCCAATCACTCCGGCCAATTCAACACAGATTGACCCTCTACCAACGACCTCTCTATCCGATACCCTCGACAACGCTCCTCCGGAACCAGAAATGATCCCACCACCTGAACCGCCGGAGCCCCCAAATAACGAAGCCCAATAGGCGTAGATCGTTCCTCTCGTGAAGCGTATTTCGTTTCCGAATCCGGACGCTTCACGTTTCATGCATGACGACTATACTCACCGAAACCTTCATGAAGACTGCCGGCTAGCCCTGTGTTACCAAACAAGCTCTCCATGTTGAGAACACAAGATATTCGCGATCCTCAACGGAAGTAGCGTAGCCTGCAAGCTGTTCAGAAAGGCCATCCAGCAAGGCCACAGCAAACGAGGAGGCTCAACGTACTTTGTATCGTACATTGAGCCTCTGAGTGATGCGAGAACGCCGTTCGCGGGCTTTATCGGCAGCCTGCCAAGATCCGAGTTTCATTTGTCGGTACCGCAAGAATCCGTATACTACAACGGGTAGGACAGAGGAGGCTGAGCACGATGCCCAAAATCGATGAACTCTTTCGGAAAATGATTGAGCACGGAGCCTCCGACCTGCATCTGATTGCAGGGCAAGCCCCCGCCTTTCGCATCCACGGTGAACTGGAACGTCTCCCGGGGAATGCGATCCTCGATAACCAAGGCCTTCATGATCTCCTCTATGAGATCACCCCGGCGCCGAAGAAGGATGTGTTTGAATCAACAGGTGACGTAGACTTCGGCTATGAGATTCCTGGAGTCGCCCGGTTCCGCTCTAACTTTTTCAACCACAAGCACGGAATTGGGGCTGTATTTCGCAAAATTCCGACCACCATCCTCTCTGCCGAAGAGCTCGCACTTCCGCCTGTACTGACCCGTGCAGCCATGTTGCGAAAAGGCCTGGTGCTGGTCACCGGTCCAACCGGCAGCGGAAAATCCACGACGCTCGCAGCCATGGTCGACTATGCCAATCGTCATCGGAAGGATCACATTCTCACCGTCGAAGATCCCATCGAGTTTGTGCACCAGAGCAAGAACTGCATCGTCAACCACAGGGAAGTCGGCCTACATACGGTCACCTTCGGGTCGGCACTGCGTGGAGCCCTTCGGGAGGATCCCGATATCATTCTCGTCGGTGAAATGCGCGACCTCGAGACGATCGCTTTGGCCGTTGAAGCAGCCGCAACCGGACACTTAGTATTCGGCACACTCCATACCGAGAATGCCGCCAAGACGGTAGACCGCATTATTGAAGTCTTTCCCGCCTCCGAACAGCCGCAGATTCGGAACACCCTGTCGACCGCTCTGCGCGTCATCGTCGCGCAGAACCTCTTCAAGCGGATCGATCAAAAGGGTCGTTGTGCGGCCCTGGAGATTTTGGTGTGCACCCCAGCCGTCAGTAACCTCATCCGGGACGCGAAAACCTTTCAGATCGCGTCGCAAATGCAGACCGGCAAAAACATCGGCATGCAGACGCTGGATGACGCGATTCAGGATCTCCTGACAAAGAAATGGATTTCCTCGGAAGAGGCTTATGAGAAGGCGATCGATAAGAATCGATTTGCCAAACTCCTCAAAACCCCACCGGATGCGCTCCAATAGCCCTACGGCGTCGCAGGCAAGGGTGGCAGGTTCCAAGTTTTCTTACAGCATGACCCCCGAAAGATGAAACGTGCATCGTGAAACATGATGTGTGGAGTCTCCGAACTCGGAAACGAGATACGCTTCACGGCTATTGGGCAGCTGACCGTTCAGGGATGCTCAATTTCCTGAAGTGTGAACTGTTTCGGTAGGAGAACCGGCAGGATCACCCCGATGGGATCACCACGCTTAAGAGTGGTCGGCTTGTGCAGTTGTAACAGAAAGTTAGCAGTGAAGGCTTCGTAATCGGATAACCAAGCATACTGGTTCGGCGTGCGCTTGTACTCCTGCGTCTTGATCCCCTCCCAAATAGAAAAGGTACGGTCTGGGTAGTGATAGAAATGGTTGGGTAGATCCTTCATCATCAAACCGACATGCTTGGGGTAGTACAGGCGAACCCCGCAACAGAGCTTCGGATAGCCGCTGTTCAGAATCAAATCGACATACATCCCAGTAAAGCTCTTGTACCCCAATAGTCGTTCTTCCGGCAGAATCGGGGGAGATTGCCACTGAACTCCCGACGCTGTGCGTCGTAATTTCACGTCGACCGGACAGCGGATTAGCCAGCCATAGTTCCCCACCGTCCGAACCGGCCCGCAGTCATCCGGCAACACTTTGTACCCACTGGCAGCCAGTGCCCGCTGTTCCTCCAGCGTCATGTTGCTCAACATGGGTCGGTGCGGATGGAAATCCAACTTCAGGCGCTCCGGCGGAAACGCGGTGGAGTATTCCCGCTCCCAGTAAATGACAATTTTCTCAGAGGCATCATCCGATGATGTCGGATCTAGTGATTCTTCTTCCATGGACAGTGACAGTAATCGATGTGGGTAGTCTGGTACAAGGGGCTAGAGACGAACAGAAAATGAGGTGTCTGAATTTCGAGTGACGTGAATGACTTACCGGGACGTGACGGTAAATGTATCACCCGCAATAATGATCCCCTCGGTCCCATCAGCCAATTTCACCTTGAAACCGTCATGATCTTGGCCATGATAGACGCCAATCGCCTTGGCCGTCTCTCCCGCCTTGAGCGTCGCAATAACTTTCCCTGGCTGAACATTCATACTCGGGTCAGGGGCAGTAGAGGCTTGGGTGATAGCGTGTACCTCCGTCGGTTGCTCGATCACCAGAATGTTTTCTTTCTCACCGCAGCCGACAGAAACGGCGGCATACAGAATAAGGAACGCGATCACGATGGCACGATCACACAGTTGTTTCACAATACTCCTCAACCTTACGATGGCCTAGACTACACGGCTGGGCAGGAACCTGACTGTCATAAGCAAGGCACCATGTTACTCTCGCTCTCACACATCACGCTGAGGCCCCTCCCACGCAACCCTTCCCCGCAATCGACAAATACCCTCTTGTCCCTTAACCGTTGATGAGCAACCAAAGCCCCTCCTCGACCACCGCTTTCTTGGTCGAGAGCCCCGCAGCTTTCATCGCCTGCCGCATCAGGCCGTTACTAATCGCAATACTTGGAGGCACGACACCTCTGCGAGATGCTGTGTACAAGATGCCCAATCCTACACACTCATACAAATGGGGGCAAGAAGGGAACATCAGGGACCCTACAGGAATGAGAGGCCGATAACGAGATAGCGCTGTATACGCCCCATCGTTTTTATGAGATTCGGCTTCGAACATTGGCTCTTATCCGTTTCTGGTCGAATGCTACCACGGCGTCTTGGCCTTGAATGACTCCGCGTGTGTAGTCTTCCAGTCAGGTACGGCAAGAACTCTACAAACACTGACTCAAGGTAACTACGCGCCATCCAGATCAGATACGCTAAGCTGCCCGCCAAAGTATTGCCACGGGAGGTATCCGACCTCACCCCTTTCTAACAGGTCCGATTCACAATTCACCCCAAACTGAATCCCCCCACGACCTCCTTCTGGACAAAATCTTGACGGAGGAACGCCCTTCAATCGTCAATGTTTTGTGAATTTATAACGTATATCTAACTACGTATTTATTAACTCCTTGCAAAACCGAGCTGTGTCACTATGGCGCAGCTCTTGCTTGCGTACATCAACAGTTGTGCGCCTAACCACTTTAGGAGGAATCAATGGAGTGTATGAAGTGTAAAGGGACGATGAGGTTGGAACGGTTCTCGGATTTCTTTGTCGTATTCTATGCTTTGAAATGCTTCAATTGCGGCGCGATGATTGATCGCACCATTGCCAACAACCGCCGAAAGAGTTTAGCGACACGAGAGGCTCAGACCGTTGCAGCAGGCTACGTAGGGACATGATAAGCTTGGGATCCTGGGTACGATGCAGCCCGGCGTGGATGGACCCCTCTTCTGGCGAAGCTAGGTCGAGCTCATCGCAACGCAGAGCCATTTGGTTTACCTATGGCTTCTTGATAAGCACCAATGCCTGAGGGTTTACTGAGTACAAACTTTCTCCTTCTCTCAATAAATCAACCCTCCCACCACCCAGTGCCGGTCATCCGGCACATCGATTAATAGTCTGGTGAGGTTCATGCGGGCGAGCTGGGAGCCGATTTCATCTTCCGTGAAAGCGGCGAGAAGGGAATTGTAGAAATCACGGCGTAAGATGTCCGGCTCGTTGGCGGCATACTGATCGACAATGGCTTGGGCTGCTTCGGGCGATTCGGGGCGGAGCAGATCCATCACGAGCACCGGCGCACCAGGCCTCACGAGCTGGCGAATCTTCTGCCAGAACTGTAACGGGTTCGGCAGATGATGCAACAGGCTGTTCGAGATCACGGCATCGGCGATTCTTGCTCCAGCAACCTCTTCATACCGCTCACAGCGCAGCGTAATGCGATCGGATAAGCCCGCTTCCTTTACCGCCTGCTCCCCCAGCCGAATCATCGGAGCTGAAGCATCGATGCCGATGACCTGGCAGGCCTGGTAGAACTTGGCGAACCGGATACAAATATCGCCAGGACCAGAGCCAAGATCCAGTACCGTCCCTTGAGAAAACTCCGGAAAGTATTCTTTAAACCGCTCAATGAACCCTTGATTCTCGGCCTCGAAATCTGCCCGCGCGTAGGCCTCAGCCTGCTTGGGATCATCCATCAGTTCTGGTTCAAGTCTGCGATCCACTCCACACCTCCGAAAGCATATGGCCTATGGCGAATGGCTTATGACATAAGCCACAGGCATGCGAAGTTTGCTTTTACTGCCGCATGCTCTATGCCATCGGCTATTCGCTCTTTATTTCTACAACATCTCCCGGTCTCACGATTCCTCCCCTCAACACTTTCGCATAGACCCGACTCCAGCCCGGGTTCAGTTTTTGCGCAATGCGTGAGAAATCCTCATCGCAAAACCATCGACCATTGTGGCTACACGGCGTCGTATAGCTCGTGACCTCTAGCTGAATCTCAGGCCCGATGGTTAGCCGGACGCCAGGCTGTATCTGATCCCAGTTCAAGCCGGACAGGGTCAGGTTTTCTCCGGTAGATCCTGGATCGATGGGATGCCCCTCATCCTGAAGCCGCTCAATCAGTTCAAGGGAATACAAACAGACGGCACGGTCTGGGCCTCCGTGGAACTTGAGGTTGCGTTGTCGATCACCATCCAGACCCTGTTCGCTCACCTTGGCTTCCAAAACTGGAAGTTTCGGCACACCTCCATCAGAAATGTTGATCTGATGCACATGGGCATACGACGGCCTGGTCGACATGGTCACGCCTCCCCGTCACACGATTCCGGCCGTAGAAATGTCAGTGCCACCCAGCCTTCCTCCTCCCGTTGTTTTGAACAGGCGAGTCCTAGATCTGAAAACCGACCCACGATCTCGTCCCGTTGCTCACTCAGAATACCGGAGACAAGGATTCCTGTCCCGCGCCGTGCCAGGTTCGCCAACTCCTCGGCTAGACTAAGAACTGTCTGGCGGTCAAGATTCGCCAGCACGACATTGGGTGTTATCCGTGCTGGTGGCAAGTCAGCCAATGTACCGGTCACGATCCCAATTTTATTTGTCAGATGATTCAGCTCGACATACTCACGGGCACAGTCTGTGGCAACAGCATCGATTTCAACACCAACGGCGGAGGCCGCACCGAGCTTGACAGCGGCCATAGCCAGAATGGCACTCCCTGTTCCGACATCCAAAACCTGTTCGCCTCCACGAATATCCTGTTGCAACCACTCCAGCAGCATGCGTGTCGTGGCATGGTGCCCCGTACCGAAGGCTTGCTTGGGATCCAAGATGATTTCGAGATCACGAGGACCGAGCTCAGCTGGTTCCCAACTGGGTCGAATGACGAATCGACCAATGCGAAGTGGTTTGACGGAACGAGCCCAGGCTTCGTTCCAGTCCTGAGCCGGCACCAGCGTCACAGACAGCGACTGCCCCTGGCTCAATTCCGTCAGATCTGCAAGGGCCGCACGGAGCGCTGCGAGCCGCTCCTCACTCCATTGGGCTTCCGCCCAATAGAGATGGACCTCGCCTTCATTCTCCCAGGCTCCCTGCACCGTGGCATCATCAAGACGGCTCAGCAGTTCGGCGGTATCGAGAGAACCTTGAATGCACACATCTACCCAATCATTCGACATTGTCAAAAATGGATCGTTGTTGGTCTATAGGGTTTATCTGGTTTGTTACGCGTCACGAGATATGCGTCACGCCATCGCTTGACGATTTGACGTCCCCAACCCGTTCCAGTAAGGTCCCCTGTGATGGCACGTTCACGGACTACTCAGATTGAGACCATCATCAAGCGCGCAGACCGCTTGATCGCACACGGCACAAGAACCAGCGCTCTCTTCACCAGATGGCGGCTCACGATCTTCCTGATCGGCCTCATCTGTACCGTCACCCTCTATAAGCTCAACTGGTATCAGAGCGGCAATCTGTCGCTCGCACTTTTCCTCGCCACCTTTGTCGCCGTAGCCGCCTATCATAGCAAGGTGGAGACTCAGATTCATCGGCTCCGTCAATGGAAAGACATCAAACAGACCCATCTGGCCCGCATCGCATTAGATTGGAAAACTATCCCAACAAGATCGGCTGACGCGCCGGGCCCTCACCCCTATGCGGCTGATCTCGACCTCGTTGGTCCCCATTCCCTCACGCATCTGCTCGACACCACCATCTCCGACCAGGGTCGGGAGCGGTTGCACAGCTGGCTCCTCAACCAGCCACCTTCTCCCGAACAGTGGCGCAGCAGGCAAGCGCTCATCAGGGAACTGACGTCTCGTCCCTTATTGCGTGACCGGCTCACACTTGATGCCAAGCTCACGGGTGACCAGGAGATCAACGGCAAACGGTTGGCTGCGGTCATCGAGCACCGGCTCGGACTCCCCCACCTGAATGCCATCCTTGTCGTCCAGGGGCTCCTTGCCTCGACGACGATCGGATTAGGCCTCGGCACGCTGTTCGGACTGCTCCCTGGCTATTGGATGTTTTCATTCGCCGCCTATGTACTGATCTACTTCATGACCGATCAGGGAGAAGAGTTGCTGGAGCATGCAGTCGGCCTCCACCATGAAACCGAACGCCTGGCCACGGTCCTTGGCTCAATCGAGCGGCACGCTGCGCGCCGAGAGACGACCCTGGCAGTAACCTGGGCCGCTCTGATCGGCCACGTCAGTCCCAGGCAACAGCTGAAGGAGGCCACACGGACGTTGCACGCAATCAGCATTAAAGCCCATCCGCTCGTCCATCTGGCGATCAACGCGATCGGTCCATGGGACCTCTGGTTTTTGCGGCGGCTGGTCCAGGTACAAGACCGGATCCAACAAGCACTCCCACAATGGCTCGATGCCCTGGCGGAAATCGAAGCCGCGTCGGCGCTCGCAACCTTTGCGTATCTCCATCCTGACTACATCTGGCCGACTCCACTCACTATCGCTGATGGGCAAAAGGATCGCCCCCCGACTCTTCACGCGGACCGACTTGCGCACCCCTTGCTGCCTCCGGATACGCGCATCGCGAATGATGTCGAGTTGGCTGAGCTCGGCTCGATCTACCTGATCACCGGCTCAAATATGTCCGGCAAGAGTACCTTCCTCCGAACCATCGGTATCAATCTCTGCCTCGCCCAAGCCGGTGCTCCTGTCTGTGCACACACCTTCGACTGGACCTGGAGCCGACTCGCCTGTTGCATCCGTGTCGACGATTCGCTCGATGCCGGGCTGTCGTTCTTCTACGCCGAAGTGAAACGACTCAAAACGATCCTCGACGCGACAAAGGACCATACCCAGCCTCCCGTGCTCTTTCTGATCGACGAAATCTTCAAGGGCACCAACAACCGCGAACGGCTCATCGGCAGCCAGGCCTATATCACCGCCCTCTCCAAGGGGCACGGATTCGGCCTGGTCAGCACACATGACTTGGAGTTGGCGGAACTGGAACAGGTCATCCCACGATTACGGAATGCTCATTTCCAAGAAACGGTGGCAGACGGGTCCCTCACGTTCGACTACCAGCTAAGGCCAGGCCCCTGCCCGACGACCAATGCATTAAGAATCATGGAACTAGAAGGGTTGCCTATTTCCTCACCCCCTCACAATCGGGCACAATAGCCCACAGACATGACCACCACGACCGGCCCTGACCAACCACCAATTTCCCGTTCCCTTCGGGGCCTCCTGATTGCCCAATTCTGCGGGGCCTTCAACGACAATGCCTGGAAGCTGATGGTGGCCTTGCTGGCCATTCGGCAGGCGACGGCAGGGATGGCCCCGGGACCTGAGCTGGAAACTGTCGCTCAAACTCAGACCGCAACAGCCTTCGTGATCTTCACCCTGCCGCTCGTGCTCCTCTCGCTTGTCGGCGGCACCCTTGCCGATCGGGTGAGCAAGCGGACGGTCATCATCACCATCAAGGTGGTCGAGGTGCTACTGATGGCAGCCGGCACCGTCGCACTCTGGATGAACCCTTCCGGTGGCATGCTTGCACTGATCGTCCTCTGTGGGATGGGTGTCCACAGTGCGCTTTTCAGCCCGTCGAAATATGGAATTCTTCCGGAACTGATCCCCCATGAACGTCTGGCTGCCGGCAACGGCCTCCTCGAGCTGTGGACCTTTGCCGCAATCCTGACGGGAACGGCCGCCGGAGGCTTCTTATTACAGATGGCCGGATCTCATACCTGGCTAGCGCCGCTCGTGCTGACGGGATTGTCAGTTATTGGTCTCATCACAGCATTCTTCATCCCACCCGTGTTACCGGCCCGAGCCGAAGGCGGTGTGGGCGCCACAGTCAGCGGCGCCTGGGCGGCGATCCGCACCGATCGCATGCTGCAGATGGCCATCCCTATGGAAATCTTCTTCTGGACGATCGCCAGTCTGTTCATGCAAAACGTGATCGTCTACGCCAAAGCCGTACTCCAGCTCTCCGACGCTATGTCCGGGCTTCCGCTCACGCTCTTGTCGGTCGGCATTGGAATCGGCGCCGTCTTGGTGGGAAAGATTTCACGCAACCGTGTGGAGTACGGACTCATCCCGCTAGGCGCCATCGGCGTCTTCCTGGCACTGCTCCTTCTTGGTCTTGTCGCGCCCTCACTCTCGGGAACATTTGTCCTCTTGGGGGGACTCGGTATCGCCAGCGCGTTCATCTTTGTGTCATTGAACGCCATCCTCCAGTGGAAATCGCCGCCCGATCGGCGCGGCGCCGTGATCTCCATGTCTAACACCTGTGTCTTCACCGGTATCCTCTTAGGCTCCCTCTCCGGCGGATGGTTGGCCAATGCCGGCCTCTCGACAACCAGCATATTCCTGGCGACTGCCGGCATGACCTTAGCCGGCATGCTCTATGCTATCTGGCTGCTACCAGATACCCTTCTTCGACTCATCCTAGTACTGCTCACAAACACCCTCTATCGTCTCCGCATCCTCGGTGACACGTATGTACCGCCGTCCGGAGGCGCACTGCTGGTTCCCAACCATGTCTCATTCGTGGACGGATTGCTCCTGATCGCCAGTCTCGATCGCCCCGTACGGTTCGTGGTCGACGCCCAGTATGCCGAACTGCCCATCTTCAAACCCTTCATGAAGGCACTCGGCGTGATTCCTATCTCATCCCATGGTGGGTTGCGGATTATTCTCAAAGCGCTCCGGGAAGCGGGTTCTGCACTCGATCGCGGTGACCTCGTCTGCATCTTCCCTGAGGGACAGATCACCCGCACCGGCACGCTTCTGCCGTTTCGACGTGGATTTGAACGGATCGTCAAGGGGCGAACCGTTCCGATCATTCCGGTTCACCTTGATCGCGTCTGGGGCAGCATCTTCAGCTTTAATCGCGGACGTTTTTTATGGAAATTGCCGGAGCAACTCCCTTACCCCATCACCGTTTCCTTCGGTGCTCCGCTCTCACCGAATACGACTGCCCATGAGCTGCGTGGAAAGATTCGCGAACTCGGTGAAACCGCCTGGCGACTCCGCAAATCGCATCGCCGGCCGCTCCATCGTGAATTTGTGCGATCAATGCGCCGCCATCCGTTTCGCCTGGCCATGGCCGACCAGAATCGCCCGCATGTCTCCTCATTGCAGTCGTTAATCGGCTCAATCGTCCTGGCCAGAACACTGCGTCCCTATTGGGATGGGCAGGAGCGGGTCGGGGTGCTTCTGCCCCCCACGGTTGCCGGCGCCCTGGTCAATGTGGCAGCCCCTCTCTGCGGAAAAACTATCGTGAACCTGAACTACACGGTCGGGAAATCAGGATTGGAAGCCGCTGTACAGCTCGCTGAACTTCGGACCATCGTGACGAGTCGTCTGTTCGTTGAGAAGGCCAAGCTCGACCTACCGGAGGGCCCATCGATCATCTGGCTGGATGACCTCGCAAAAACCATCACCAAAGCACAAAAACTTCAGGCGGCCCTGTTGGCGCTCTTTGCCCCTTGCCGCATTATCGAACGGGCTTGTGGACAAACCACTCCGCTGACACCCGATAGCCTCGCCACCATCATCTTCAGCAGCGGCAGCACCGGAGAACCCAAAGGCGTCATGCTCTCCCATTTCAGCGTCGACTCCAACTGCCAGGGCGCAACACAGATGCTGCATCTGTATCAGGATGAACGCGTCCTCGGCATCCTGCCTTTCTTCCATTCGTTCGGCTACATGGTGTTCTGGTTCGTGATGTCCAACAACGCCCCGATGATCTTCCATCCGTCACCGCTCGATGTAGCTGCCATCGGTGAACTGATCAGAACCTATCGCGTCACCTTCCTTGTCACCACACCGACCTTCTTACAACTCTATTCCCGCCGCTGTACCCCGGAACAATTCAGCTCGGTCCGGGTGATCCTCACCGGAGCAGAAAAGCTCCAGCCCCGCCTCGCCCAGGCGGTCGAGGACACATTCGGAGTCGGACCGATCGAAGGCTATGGCGTTACGGAATGCGCCCCGGTGATTGCCGTCAATTCCCCGGACTTTCGCGCTGCCGGCTACTACCAACCGGCCTCACGCCGTGGCACCGTCGGCCAGCCTCTTCCAGGCGTCTCCGTTCAGATCGTGGACCCCGACAGTTACGCCCCACTCCCTTCTGGCACCCCAGGCATGCTGCTGGTGAAAGGGCCGAACGTCATGAACGGATATCTGGGCCGAGAGGACTTGACCGCCCAAGTAATGCGGAATGGATGGTACATCACAGGGGACATTGCCACGCTGGATGACGATGGATTCTTGACCATCACCGACCGGTTGTCTCGCTTCTCCAAAATCGGCGGCGAAATGGTTCCTCACGGAAAGGTTGAGGAGGCCTTGCAGCAAGCGTCCGGTGCCGAGATGCAAGTGTTTGCCGTGACTGGTCTGCCGGATGAGAAGAAGGGAGAACGCTTGGCCGTTCTGCATACAGTGGACGACACCACCATTCCCGATATCCTCTCAAAACTGTCCGCCATGGGCCTCCCAAATCTCTTCATTCCCTCTCGGCATCACTTCGTGAAGGTGGACGCTCTCCCCGTCCTTGGAACCGGGAAATTGGATCTGCGAGGGGTGAAACGGATCGCGGCGGAACGACTCGCTTCCCGTGAAGCGTGAACCGTGAAACGTATCTCGCAAGCGGAAGAGCGTGGTTACCATGGCAACCAGCCAAGCGATGACTCAGTCCGAACAACGCTTCACGAACGACGCTTCACGAAATACGGCCCAGAAATCCCTAATCGACTGCCATGTCCATCTAGCCGCCCTGCCGGACGGCGACAATGGATGCTTCATCTCACCGAAGTTGCTTCGCAGCCCGCTCTTTCGCTTTCTCCTGTGGAAACATGAGCTCTCACCCACCCAACCACGAGAGACCAATCAGCGCTACCTCGATCATCTTCTGACGGAATTACACGCGTCACGATACGTACAGAAAGTTGTGCTCCTCGGAATGGATGGCTTCTATGATCAGACTGGCCTTCTGAACCGCCAGCACACGGACTTTCTTGTCAGTAACGATTATGTCTTCAAGGCCGTGCGCGACTACCCTGATGTCTTTTTAGCCGGGCCTTCAATCAATCCCCAGCGCGAAGACGCGATCGACGAAGTCCATCGCTGTGCGGACGCCGGTGCAGTGCTGATCAAAGTGTTGCCGAACGCTCAGCAGTTCAACCCGGCAGATGGGAAATACCGGCCGTTCTATCGTGCATTAGTTCAGCGAAGACTGCCATTCTTGAGCCACGTCGGGTATGAATTTAGCCTGATCGGCAAAGACCAATCTTTGGGAGACCCTAATCGGCTTCGCCTGGCGCTGGACGAAGGGGTGACCGTCATTGCGGCCCACGCCTGCAGTTATGGTCTCATGCTGTATGAAAAGTTTCTTCCAACTTTTAGAGACTTGTGCGAGCGTTATCCGAACTTCTATGCGGACATTTCGGCCCTGACTCAACCGCATCGATTGAAGATGTTGCTGCATCTCAGACACCATCCGGAACTGCAGTCCCGCCTGCTCTTTGGGACCGATTATCCGCTGTCGGTGTTCCATATGGCGGCTTGGGGCCGAGTTGGACCTGGAACATTATGGAAGATGATCCGTACCAAGAACCGTTTTGATCGGCAAGCCGAAGTCTGCGCAGGGCTCAATCTCCGCTTTCGATCGATCGGAGACCTGTTATCTGATTCGACAACCACTTCGATCACTGCCCATTAATGGACCGTGACCAAACACTGACCGCTCCTCGTGAAAGGATTCTCGCATTTGCGACATCACGTCTACCAAGGGGCTTCCACTGATCACTTCCATACCATCGACGCCTGACAGCTGATCATTCGATTCTCTCTTACGGACAGGATCCCTTCGGCAACCTTCGATCAAGCGCTACTGGATGATTCCACTCGACGTCGCCTACGGGAATCGGGGCTGACCGACGAACCCTCTACTTTCCCTCTACCGATCCACTACATCGTCAACCAAGACCCCTCCCCTCTCGGAGATCGTGGTACACATTTCTCCCTCGCAACCATAAGTAAAGTCGAGCAACCCAAGTCGAGGGTGGGCCACAAGAGAAACGGGCCGTTCTCCATCAGCGGAGAACGGCCCGTGGGATACCGAGAAACTGATCGCGGTCTTATCTACGGCGTGACGGAGATCCGATCTTTGATCAGATCGAAGGTTTCTTTTGGCACCACGTTTTTCGCGACCAACTCGCCTTTCACCCGATAGGGGCGATTGCCCACGATACGCTCCGCCTCATCCTGCTTCAGACCAAGGAAGAGCACCATGTCGTTCGCCGACACTTTATTGATATTCATTGCTGCTGATGCTGCTGCCGGAGTTGCCTGCGTGGTTCCCGAGGAAAGTTGACTCGGCGTCAGCGTGGCAGCCCCTGCAGCTCCGGTATGGGAGCGATCTTTCAACTCTTTCTGATACCGTGCTACCAGCGACTTCAGCGTATCGTTATTGCGCTTCACATCCTGATATTCTTGTTTCACATTCCTGTTCTGGGCCGTGAGTGCTTTGACTTTCTCTTCAAGTTCTTTCGTGCGTCCTTCGATCGCCCCTCGTTCCGCATCCCGCCCATGCTCAATACGTTGGAGTTCATCACGCACCGCCTGCGCCTCGTTGCCGAACTTCAC
>JAEURV010000120.1 GCA_016788465.1 Nitrospira sp.
CGTCGGGCGGATTCGTTCGATTTCGTCGCGTAGGCGGTACCCGACCTCGATCTCGTTGACGCCGGGCACGGCCCAGATGCCGAGATACACTCCTTCCGTTTCGTCGTATTTGGCGATGATGGTGGCCTCTTCCGCTTCACGTTCGACTCGCGCCACATCTTTAAGGCGTACGATGGCACCGTCTCGATCGGCAATGATCAATTCCTCGAATTCGCCGGTTGAACGAAGGTCGGTATTGGCGAGCAGGTTGATCTGGACCTGATTGCCCTTGGTGCGGCCGACGGCGGCGAGGTAATTATTACGGCGAAGGGCACCCTGGACGTCCCCAGGGGAAAGGTTGAATGAAGCCAGACGATCTGGATCGATCCAAATCCGCATGGCGATCTGCCGCTCCCCCTCGAACGTGACCCGTTGGACGCCAGGCAGCGTGGCCAGCTGCGGTTGCAATGTGCGTAGGAGCCAATCGGTGACGGCGGGAACCGTGTGCTCAGGTGAACTGAAACTCAGATAAAACGAAGCATAGGGCCGATCCGCCCGTTGGACTTCAATCGCAGCAGGTTCGGCTTCCGGAGGCAATTCTGCACGCACCTGTTGCAGTCGTGCCGTGACCTCAGCC
Source organism: Nitrospira sp. (assembly GCA_016788465.1). Taxonomy (GTDB): domain Bacteria; phylum Nitrospirota; class Nitrospiria; order Nitrospirales; family Nitrospiraceae; genus Nitrospira_D. The sequence continues at coordinate 617 of JAEURV010000120.1, forward strand.
AATGCCGCGGTGCTGCTGTGGTTCAGCTTCAAGTGGACGGTGACGGTGCTGACCCCCGCTCGACTGGTCGATTCGACATAATCCACACCACTGATCGCCGAAACCACTCGCTCGATCGGTGTGCTGATAAAGCCGCGAATGGTTTCGGCACTGGCGCCGTAATAGACGGTGGTGATGACGACCAGCGAGTTCTCGATCTTGGGATATTGTTGGACAGGGAGGGCGGTCAAGGCCTTCCAGCCGGCAAGGAGGATCACGAGGTTGACGACGATGGCCAAGACCGGATGGACGATGAAGATATCAGTGACAGATGGACGGTTAGCCGGTTGTTTCATAGAGAGTTGGAGCAGTCTCGATCTCTGACTCTAGTCTAGGGCTCGTCCTGATGAAATCGGTGACGAATCAGAAACGATGACAAGGGCGCCATCCCGGAGTTTAAAAGACCCGATAGCGGCGACTTGTTCACCGGCCGTGAGTCCCTCATGAATCACGATCTCATCACCGGCCATCGGCCCACTCTGGACTTGGCGCGCGCGGACCCTTGTCTGGCCGTCTTGGCCCCGTGCGAGGACAAATACCTGATCGCCTCCAGGTCCCTTGCGAAGTGCGCTCACAGGAATCGCGACGACCTGGCGCATTGAACCGACGGGAACTCGCACCCGTACGGAAGCTCCTGGAGCAGGGACATTGGCCGTGCCCTCAACCCTGGCGCGCACCATGGCGTTCCGAGTGGTCGGGTCCACACGCGCATCAAGGGCGATAATCTTGGCCTTGATGGGTTGGGCAGTGCCGGCTGCCATGACCTCCACGGGCTCGCCGACCTGTAAGCCTCCGGCCACCTGTTGCGGGACGGCAAAATCCACATTCACGGCTTCGCCCACTCCCTGGAGTGTGGTCAACAGTGTTCCCTCGTCTAGGTATTGACCGGGGTGGACATCCGCGATTCCCACCCTGGCTTTGAATGGAGCGCGGATGGTTTTTTTCGCGATGACGGCCTTGGTCCGAGCGATTTGAGCCTGGGCCACGTCCAAGTCGGCGCGTGCCCGATCCACTTCCTCTTGCGTGGTGGCAAGCTCCTGACTCAGATTCTGCCGGCGATTCAGAATCGTTTTCGCGAGTGCCACCTGAGCTTCCTGTGCGCGCAGGTCGGCTTCCTCGACCGAGACATCGAGTGCTACCAATAAGGTTCCGGCTTCCACGATTTGTCCCGGTCTGAGCCGGACTTCGCGCACCGTGCCGGCCAGTTCATTCTTCAGCGAAATCGATCGAAGCGCGAGGACGGTTCCAATGGATGTAGTGTTCGAACGGTGCTCGATCGTTCGTGCACTGGCGACGGTGACCGACTCTCTGGGTTCAGGCTGGTTGGCTGA
>JAEURV010000154.1 GCA_016788465.1 Nitrospira sp.
CTTCATCCATGCTTAGTGGGAGCGGGAGATACTGAAGGCAGTTAGCCGTTCCGTCACAATACCCGCTGCGAGACGATGTCCTGCCGCTGTCCAATGGCCATCATTAAGTAGATACAAGGTGCGTGGGTGCTCTTTCTCAACCCGTTGAAATTCCTGCAGCAGGTCGACAATTTCAGTTTGTACCTCCTGACCTATGGCCTTCATATGTAATTGAGGTTGATCGAGTACAATCTGCTCAATCGATAGATGCTGTTCATTGAGAAAAGCTTTCAGCCGTTCATCTGAGACTTGAACCCACAGCGGAATTAGAAACACGATGACCTTAGCACCGTGCCTCTCACTCTCAACCTTCATCTTTCTGAACAATTGTTTTGTCATGTCCCACGCCTGGGATACCTCGGGTCGCGATTCTTTCATTAGCAGTGCAGCCACATGAGATGAGAGACGATCACCAGCCTGCTGCGTCCATGAAAATCGCTTTGCATGAAGCAGTACCTGATACAAGTGTGAATGAGAAGCTAGAAACTCCTTTACCTGCAAGACAGCAAAGTCTCCAATGGAAATATCTTGTTTTGGCTTTTCTCGGAGCTGCCCATCTGAAAATGAGTGAAACTCTTCTTCAAGATTATCCTGGAGATCATTATGAAGCGTCATGGCCACAAGGATAAGGTCAGGCTCGAACTGAAATCCATAGCGCGTAAGGTAAGTAACCTCATCGTCCGTCCCCCAACCGCTCACGCTCGCATTGATCACTTCGACCTGTTTACCTAAACCCGCTTCTAACAACTGAGGGAAGGATTCATGTAGAGCAACCTGATTGGCTTCCATGAAGGAGTCGCCCAAGACCAGGATTCTAAATATACCGGGAGGCTTCGCAAGGGAATGCTCTCGATCTCGCATCCCGTGAGAATTAATGGTGATCCGTTGCCCAAACTCGTTCAAGTGGACGCTGAGATTCGGAACATGGCTCGTAATACCGTCTCTCGTCATACCCCAGGTCCCAAGGTTTTGGGGAAAGAACGTCGCAACAACATACTCTCCTCCCAACAATGCAATGCCGAAAGACATTACCAGCAATATTGCATTCTGCCAAAATGTCTTGCGATTCACTGAAGTACCCCCGCTAGCCAACAGTCAACTCCTTCTGTGGAATGCATCGTATCGCGAGCTTATGAAGCACGACGATCATGGACACAAGAATCCAGAGATGTGAGTAATACAATGCGGAGACAAATGCGACGGAGGCCATGTACCCGATCAGCCCACCCATCAGACCCCTCCCATAATTCTGAATCCACCTCATGTTTTCCTGTGAAAGATTATCCTGGCCAACGGCACGGGTTAGCGCTCTACCGGAAAGCATATCAACATGGCGATAGTCCAGATAGGTGCGCAACATAATAACACCAAAAATGATACAACCGGCCAACCCCATCTCCGACAGTAATTGAAAGTATGTGGAATGAACATGAGCGACGACAATACGACCGAATTTGTCCAACTGCTCGGGAGACTGAAACTCGTGCATACGCCAAAGATAATTGTCCCCTCCCACCCCAGTGAGTGGATAGGCCAAAAACTCCCGCGTCGCAATTTTCCAAAGCTCCAATCGCATATCGGCAGTGCTTTCGCTGGTATCGGTGATGGTACCCATCTCCGCCCAGTAAGATGAACCTGCGATGACCCCGAGGAATGTGAAGATCAGCACCGCTAGACCTATAGCCAATCCCCTCTTCGGAGACTTCCAGAGCGAGAACCCCAATCCACACAAAAGGCCAACAAATCCACCACGTGAAAGCCCCACCACAATTGCCAGCACATACGTACCAACCAAAGTCAGGAACATTGCCTTCTTCCACTTCACCTTTTCAGTAAAAAATGAAAACACGGCGAGAGGAATAACCAAATTCATCGCAGCCGCCACGTAATTCTCGTCCTGCCCGCCACCGGTGCCCGCTGGGCCGAATCCGCCATGGGTGATGGCATAGACAGCAATGTAAAAGAAGATAGCCAGTACCGCGTTGATCAAGTCACGAAGCTTCATGAATGTGTCGGTGAACGTGATCAATGGAAGACATACGCCCAGCAACAAGACAAACATTCCGTAAGTTGTCCATACGGCAGCAAATACATTCTCTGCGATCAGACAGTCCAATCCAAGAATTGCGACAAACGCCACAAATCCCCAGATCTGGACGCTGGAAACTTTTACTGGTTTTAAAATCCATGCAATGACCAATATGGCAGAAATGAGTTTTGGGAAATGCCAGACGAAATCAGGCCGCACTAGGTCAAGAATCAAATAAACCGTAATCAGATAGAAGATAAGTCCTTTTCCCTCTCGCTCGTCGCTGGAGAGGGCGGAAGGCATAGCTCGTGATATGAGCTTAGATGATGGTCGAGAGATGGGCGCACTCATGAATGACAGTCGTTTCAGCAGTCCAAAATACTTGATTGCATCTATCCATCACCCCATCGCGTCCGCCATGCATGCATCGGCTAGCGAATCGCACGCTGTTGCTCCCACAAGACGAGGTTCATTAAGCCCCAGAGCTTGTTCTCATGATTCGTCCGGCCGGCCACATGCTCGGCGAGGATCCGCTCAACTTCCACAGGATTCAGGTACTCGACTCGTTTAAGGGAATCTCTGGAGAGCAACTCGCACATCAGTCCTTTCAAGTCCGTACGAAGCCAGAGACCCAGCGGAACCGAGAATCCCAGTTTTTTGCGGTGGAGAATACTCGCAGGTAGCAATTCTTTGAATGCGTGCTTGAACAGGACCTTCTTAGACCAAAGGGTGGTCTTGTACTCGGCGGGTACTTGTGCCATCAGTTCAATCAACGGATGATCCAGGAACGGCACCCGCACCTCAAGTGAGTGATGCATACTTAGGCGATCGGTCAACGTCAACAAATCACCGGGCAGATAGAGTTGCATGTCGCACAACAAGAGATTGTGCAACAGGCTGTCTGCCTGACCGGAGCGAAACACTTCTGCAATCAACTCTTCCGGCAAGTCCGGCTTGGCGCTGTTCATGAAATCACGGCTCAACACACGGTCTCGTTCCCCAGGCAAGAAGGCCATCACAAAGTCCGCGTATCTGTCTGCAGTGTCTTTCTGCGCTGACGCCAAAAATCGCTTGATTCGGCTCATCCCGGGGTGGCCCGAGGCAAGATCCGGAAGCAACTGAATCCATTGCTCCCCCAAAAGGCGTCTGAGTGGAACCGGTAACCGTCTGAACAGCTCGGCCCAGAGCATGCCCAAATAGCGTTCATAGCCTCCGCCGATTTCATCCCCTCCCAACCCGGACAGAGCCACCGCAACATGCCTGCGCGTAACCTGATTGATGTAATAATTTGGGATCGCCGAAGAATCGGCAAACGGCTGATCAAAGCATTGTACAAGCTTCGGAAGCAGGTCCTTAATATCGGTGGTAACGACAAACTCATGATGATCCGTTTGAAACCGCTGCGCTACAATCCTCGCAAACGCGCGTTCATCCTGAAATGAACTTTGCCCATCGTGCCCGATTGAAAAGGTGAGCACCGGCTTGGTAGATGCCAGCGCCATCGTTCCGACGATGGCGCTGGAATCGATCCCACCCGAAAGGAACGCTCCGAGCGGGACATCGCTAATCAGGTGGCTCCACACGCTATCGCGAAACTGATGCAGGAAACGCTCGGACCAGTCCGCGAAAGACACGGAGGGCTGTGAATGGTATTGCAACCTCCAGTATCTCTGAACCGTTACACGACCTTGCTCATAGACCAGGGTATGGGCGGGAGGCAGTTCTACTATATCCCGATAGATAGTTTCTGGTCCTGGAATGTACAGATAGGCTAAAAAGCGTTGGAGAGCCGATGGATTGAGCCCGGAAGAGAACCCCGGGAGATGAAAAAACGCCTTGATCTCTGAGGCGAAAGTTAAACGTCCTCCCACACGTGAATAATAGAGCGGCTTGATTCCTATGCGATCTCGAGCCAGGAGCAGGCGCTCAGCCTTCTCATCCCATAGAGCATAGGCAAACATGCCGCGCAGACGAGACACTCCCTCAATGCCATACTGTTCGTAAAGGTGGACAAGCGTCTCCGAGTCGCTGTGGGTATAAAATTGATGGCCAGCTCTTTTAAGATCTTCTCGCAGCTCCAGGTGATTGTATATCTCTCCATTGAACACCACCCAGACGGTCTTAGTCTCGTTGTAGACCGGCTGATGCCCGCCTGCAACATCGATGATGGACAGCCGGCGCATGCCGAGTCCGATACTCTGCTTGACATAGCTCCCGCTGTCATCTGGCCCACGATGGGTAATTGAATCATTCATCGCCTGGATCCAGGACGGATCCACGGGGCGGCCTTTCAAATCAAGTACGCCGACAATACCGCACATTCCATCTACCTCTTCCTACGAACCGTGTGATCCAGAGCTTCGTAAACCAATTGCTCATCGAACGCCCAGTTCCATCTTTTGAGGAACGCTGCACGGCCGTTTCTCCCCAACTGCTCGCGGGCAGAACGAGTCCTTAACTCCAGAATAGTTGACGCTAAGTCTTCCTTCGTTCGCTCGACAAAGACCAAGCCACACTCCTCAGACCGAACAATGCGCTCGGTGGGCCTTGCACTTGACACGATGACCGGTTTTCCCATAGCCATAAAGTCAAACAGTTTGTTTGGAATCGTCGTGTTCCAGGCATCTGTACTATAATGAGGAATAAGACCAATGTTGGCGCGAGCCATGATCGGTTGCAGATCAGAAAACGGCAACCGACCCATGATGGACACTCGATCTTCGACACCCAGTACTTTAGACAGAGTTCTGAACTGCTCAAGATTTTGTCCCATTCCGATGATCGAAAGTCTTGCCATTTCTCCTCTATCCTTTAAGACCCCAATCGCCTCAATGGCCGTATCTATTCCGCGACTACCGTCCAAATTTCCTAGATAGACCAAGTGAGGGACGTCATCCGTCGTCACATTCCCTGTTTGGGAGACTCCCTGCTCCCAACGATCCAGCAGAGGGGTGTTAGAAACAATCGTGATGCGGTCTTGAGGGATCCCCATCTGAACCAGCCGGTCACGCGATTCCTCAACGACTACAATGATATGGTCGACGTTCCGCAATACGGTCCTTTCGACCATTGCTGCAAGCGCAGGATGGCGCACAATGCGCCCCATAAAACTAGTCGGCGTGTAGCGTAGTCGATCCTTCAACATGGCAGGATAGTTTTCCGCCAGGTCCAGCAGGATCGGTATTCCGAACCACCGCCCTACAGCAATTGCTGTTAATGCAAGCGGCAAGTCTCGCACGAGAATCAGATCCGCATCTGTTCGACGGACCGTCGCCCAGATCGTAAATAACCATACAGGATTAAAGAACAGAGGAAACCCCATCATGGCGTTGCAGAAGCCAAACCACTTCGGCAGGAACGGGAGGCGATGAATAGATAGTCCATCTAGCTTCTCGCTCCTAGACCAACGGTTCGCATTGCGGCAGACAAGATGTACCTCATGTTTAACCCCTAAAGACCGACACACTTTTTCAACGCGGATGTCCCATGGATAATCCGCATCCCAGATGTGACAAATCACCACGTCAATGGTCTCCCTGCCCGATGAGGGACCGATACATCCCGTGCATGCTTGCCGCCGAGGCCTTAATTGTAAATTGACACGCGACACGCGCCCTCGCTGCGCGACCTAACCGGGCCCGGAGATCCGGAGTCGTAGCACAGAGAGCGATCTTTCGCGCAAGGGCCGCGGGGTCCTTGGGAGAAACATGAAGAGCTTCCTTGTCGTCCTCAAGAATTTCCGGAATTCCCCCTACACGGCTGGCCACGATGGGAATCTCCATTGCCATCGCTTCAAGCAGCACCATCGGCACTCCCTCATGGAGGGAAGGCAGTGCAAAGACATCAAAGACGCTCATCACATTGTAGACGTCGGTTCGAGCTCCCAATAGGTGAACATCCTGAGCCACCCCATGTACTTCTGCACATTGCATGAGGGACGCTTTCAATGGACCATCCCCAACAATCACGAGCTCGCTCTTGTGAGGGCCATACGCGTGTTGGAACAGCTGAAATGCCTCGATCAGGTATTCCAGGCCTTTGATCGGCATGAGTCGGCCGACGGTTCCCACCACAAACGAATCGTGCGAGAGACCCAGTTGTGCCCGCATCACCCTACGATCAACGGTCGGGGCGACACGAGTTAGCTCGATCCCATTTCGAATACAGCGCACATCTGAGGCGGGAAATCGCCGTTCAAGAATTCCCGTGATTTCTGACGACACCCCGATGACTCCATCGGCTGTCATCTTACCGACGACGGTATCGATTCCGTTGTAGAGTTTCATTTTGAAGCCGGCCCATCCGGACAGACTCTCCTCCAATCCATGATAGGTCCGTACCACTATAGGAGTGTGCGACAATTTTCCCGCAAAGGCACTAAGAATATGTTCTTTATATCGGTGCGAATGGACAATGTTCGGCCGAAACTCCCTCAAATAACTGGTTACCGCCCCAAGCAGCCGGCCGACCCCATGACGCGACTCGTCGCAGACCGTCACCGGAATTCCGCAGAGGGTCAGCTCATCAAACAACCGTCCTCTATTCAGCAAAAGTGCCGACAGTTCAAGATCCGGGATTTGCGTGAGTGCGCCGAGCAACATCGCCACCTGCACTTCGGCCCCGGCCCAAAGATCCCCGGACGCGAAATGACAGACACGTAAGGAGTGATGCTGCGCTACCTGGTTGCGTTCGGACATAGGCGGCGAATGAATGCAAGCGGATAAAGCCGTTCGGTTCAAAAATTCTGGTCCGCATCGGAATCCCCGCGCATCAGATGCCAGCCGTCGAGCGGGATGTCCTGGAGCAGCGCACTCGCACGAGTGTGAAATGCAAAATTCAAGTTTCCTGGGATGGAGAAAAACCCGTTTGCCAACAGCAGCCGTCTTACCACGCGGTGAGAAGCCGTACACAGCACGGCATGAACGTCCTCTCGGGCAAACAGGGTCAATACATGCTCGAGCAGGCTTTGCAACACCTCATCAGCCGCGGGGTCAAAGAGACAGTCAACGATCGTTCCCATCTTCATGTTCCCCATTCGGGAATCATTTGCAAACTGCTTCGTTTTAATGATGCAATATCCGAGCAATTGCCCTCCACGCCGGCAGGCCAATATACGATACCGTTCACCATGCGGGCCGAATTTGGCCTGGAGAGAGGCTCGATCCCGCACGAAACATGCCTCAAATTGCTTGCCCACCATGTGCCACAACCGATCATAGCTTTCATCGAACGTCCGTTCTTCTCGGACATCAGCCTTCGTAGTCCTCGGCCGTAAGATGGAACTCACCGCAACCCACAACGCTTCTCCAATCGCCAGGCTGCACCAGCCAACCACCCGCATCAGCGACTCGATCCAGCGAAAGCGAAGACCGCCCGTCATCGCTCCCAGATCGGACGCAAGAGCTTGGATGCCGGACACTTGAAGATTCTCCGCTACACCATGAGCATTGAGCACTCGAAGATATTGAGGAAGAACCCCTTTATGCACCCACTTCAACCCCGTAAGAATGCGCAAGACCGGTGGCTCTACGTGCAGCGAAAGCGCATAGTCCAGAGATCGATTGACTTCCTTGATGAGCAAGGGACCGACGAGGCCATTCCGATGCTCTGGAAGTACCATAAATCCCACAATCCAGTGCGCGGCTATGGTTTGATTCGAGGCGGAGAGATGAACTGGAATCGTCGTGACATGACCGATGATCTCAGCCCCCTTTAGAAATACAAATGTCGGACATTCCGGGATTCTATCGGTCGACACAGTTGAAGCAGACGTACCTCTGCGTGAACTCGGCCAGATGATTCGACAAAATCTGTCGAATGACTCGGCCATGCTCCGATCATAGAGGCAAACCCTGGCAACCTCTGGGCTCACGACCTTTTACTGCCCACTAGATCCCCGATCATCACCGACAAGCCGTGGACCTATAAGGACACTCCGTAGTTCTTCAACACCATCTTGATCTGTCCGACATTGGTCATTTCCATCGCATCGGCGATCGCAAGAGAAACCTTGAACTGATCCTCCAAGCTCGTAATGAGAGACAGATGCCCCATCGAATCCCATTCTGCAATCGTCTCTTTCGAGGATTGATCCGTGATCTCCGATGGATCCACGCTGAACACCTTGGCGACGACTTCCTCAACGCTCATAACCCGACCTCATCTATATTGATCTGAATCCACGATGGTTTCACGACAGGAGACGCACCTACATCCAACACCCAGTCTTGTCGGTTATCCGTGTCTTGCAGCAAGGAAAATCCATGCTGGGCATAGAACTCCTTTACCGGTTGGTTTTTCTTGGACTGAACGAACTCGCCGATGAGCCGACTAACTTGCGCTTCGACCGCGTCGGCATAGATTCGTTCAAGGAATGCCGTTTCGATACCCAACCCCATGACGCGGCAGCTCATTAAGAGACTATCGATCCGCCATTCATCCGATCCTTTCCTTACAACAGCAGTTCCAACCAAGCCATGATCTCCGAACCGATCGGTCACATAGAGATCGTAGACGAGGTGGTCGTCGGACTTCATAAACTGCGCGACCTCCTCCAGTTGGTAGCGTTTGGTAGTCAGATTGAATTGGTTCGTCTTATTGAACAATTGCACCAGACGGCTCAGCACCTCCCGGGATGCCAGATGGACCGAAACTCGTATCTCGAGCGACTGCAAGTATTCATCAAGCGAAACGGCAGCGTTCTTGGCTGCTTGGCGTTTGGCGTTGGCCTGATATTGTGCCGCCCGCATTTCGTCTTCTTTGGTCAATGCCAACAAGTCAAAATCTGTCATGCCCTCCAAGGTTCGCCGATAGAGCGACGGATCCCGGGGAAGATCGACGGTGAGCACCTCCGGCAACAGCTGCCTGATCAATTCTCGCTCGTTCGGGTTATCATCGATGAACACCAATGAGTCCAGCCCGATATTGAGGTCTCTTGCAATCTCTCGAATATTGTCGGCCTTGTTCTTCCAATTGATTTTCATAGCCGCAAACTGCTCTTCTCTGATCACCATGTGGGGATGCGCACGAATAACGGCCATGGCATCATCTGAGTTGTTCTTTGAACAAACGGCCAGAAGGATACCTCGCCTGGTCAACCCGAGGAGGGCCCGCTGAAAGTCCACATACTCGATCCCTGGGGCCGACGGCCCCAACGCGACTCCTTCTGCCCCTACTTCCCCGACGATCCCACCCCATAAGGTCCCATCGAGATCCAAGACTATGCACTTTCTGGTCAATCCCTTGAGCGCTTTGATATAGCGTATGCTGTATCGGGCCAATTCAGGCAACGCCGGTTCGGCAATCCGCATGCCGGCCATATACCACATTTTCGCCTGACAGCTTCGCTCACGACCCACCCATTCGATGACGGAGTCGAGCGGCATGAGAAAGGACCGCTCATGTGTCCGCAATGCCTCCGCCAAATTGTCGTTGAGTGCCGCAAGCCACTTCGAGAAACTGTTGGAGACTCGGTTCTGAAGAATACCTTGTCCCTCCTGCCCGAACACGGTGAAACTGTGGACCACCGTCAGCGCCCCACTGCGTGACTCAATTTCACGAACCAGCCCAAGGACCTGATCGGTAATAGCCTCGCGAGCCCGAGTGAACTCCTCTTCCTTCCATGCAACGGCGATTTGCGGCCAGACATCCTCCAGACCAAGTGCGACAAAGATGACCTCTGGCTTGAACCGATACAAGTCGCTCTCGGAATTCAGAACCTGCTGGGTGTATTGATTGAACGGTGCCTGATAGAATTTAGGGATCAGGCCGGCCTTTCTACACTCCAAATCCAGGTAGGGCACCAACCAATCAAGCACATACGAGCTCAAGAGCGCGATACGGACTCCGTGCCCTTGGCCGGCAGAATTCCTCTGCCGTTCCTTGTGCACATATGAGACGGCGGTATAGGACTGATCGACCTCGGCCATTCGAGCCAGCCAGCGATCGGCATCTTCGCATTTTCCATCCTTCACCGTCAGTTCATACAGCAGACGGATCGCTGAAAGACAGCCAGGATCGACGTCAAGAGCACTCATCATAACTTGTTTTGCCTGCTCAACATTCTCATCCTGAATCAACGCTCTAGCCAGCCGTGTATAAAGCAACACGTCGGTAACAAACCTGGGCTTGACGAGCTCGAATAGCTGGGTCGCATCCTTAAGCAGCTTCTGCTCAAGTAAGACACGCCCCAGTAGGTTTCCGATCCCCGGCCCAAGTCCAGTAATCTGATCGGGATAAGTCGCAACAACTTCAACCGCACGCTTAGGAGCGGTTAGAATCAAACGTTCGAACGCGTGACGAAGGCGAACATCGGATGGTAGCTCGCTCGGTAGGGAGAAAGCATCAATCGCGTTTGCCACCTCATTGTGCGATAGAGTCTGTGAATGACGTGACTCGCTCATGATGTTCCGTATTCCCCCCTCCTAACAATCCTGCCCCGACTAATGAAAAACCGACGCTATCTTGTTCACCAGGTATCGCATTTCCAGCATGGCCGTCTGCCACGCACCCAGTGTACGGCCTTTCCCCTGCACCTCCACCAGATAATCAAGCAGTTCCGTGGCCGGCACATACCACCCTTGTTTGACACTCAAGATTTTGAAGATGTTCTCCACTTGAGAGTCGAGACACCCATCCCTCGCAAATCCCTTTCCAAGGTGTGTCGAGACGATGCAGACTCCCCCTGTCCGGTCGAGCCGATCAATGTTCTGCCGAGACAGTAGCCGCACAAATGCTCCGACATCGGGGGCATCTGCCGTAGAAAACCAGAGGTTCACATGCTGCGCCGCCGGCACTCGATACGGCATCTCTGGGTTCACCTCCAGCATATCGAGCCGCGGGAACGTCCAATTTCTGACATAGCGAATGTGCTTGCGACTAAGATCCCCCCAAAAATAGTCCGAGCCCTCGACATCACCGAGGTAGTAGGAGCCCTTTTCTTTTCGAAACAGCCTAATCGAACGGCGTAGCCACGCTGTTTGAAACCGTTTGTGTCCCCAATAGAGATTTTCCCGATTCTGACCATGATTACAATAAAGCGTTGGATAGCCACCGAATTCGCCCTTAAAAAACTCGAGCGCGCGCACAGTCCTATCACGTGTACTGGATTCCATCGTTGCTCCATGAAAGGCAATTTCAAATCCGTCTGCTGCAAGCTGATGGACGAATTCCAAATAGGCTTCACGTTGCAACGTATCCGCCGCAAAGAAGTTCCGACTTCCCTCCGGGCAATCGACCGGCCACACGGTTTTTGTCGTTCGAATCCCATACGCCTTCAGAACATCATAGACGGGTTTGACGTTCTCCAAAGTGGAGTCATCCGTATCGTCGAGGATCGTGAAGGCAAACCGTTTGCCATGCGGAAACTTCATACTGACGGCAGGACCGGATGTATTGTGTACGACAGTCGTCGAAGCATGAGCCATCCACGCATTATCCGTTCACGAACGACCGCCCGATCGCGCATTCGTAATGCGCCTGATATGTATCGATCATTGCCTGAAAAGAGAACTTGTCATGCACTCTTTGGCGGCCTCGATCCCCCATCCTGGTCGAGCACACTTTGTCACTAAGCACGCGGATGACTGCATCGGCCAGAGCTGAGGGTGATTCCGGAGGAATCAGGTATCCTGTATCCCCATCGACGACTAGTTCGGCATTGCCACCGACTTCGGTCGCAACGACCGGGTTTCCTGCTGCCATGGCTTCGAGCAACGCCATGGACAACCCTTCAGACAGCGACGGCAATACAAACAGGTCAAACAGCGACAACAAAACCGGCACATCACTTCGAAACCCTAAAAATCGCACATGAGCATCAAGCCCCAGCCTGCGGACATCAGCCTTCAATTCACCCTCGAGTTCGCCTCGGCCGGCCAATAGTACGACCGTCCTGGGACAGGCCTGCAGAATTCGAGGAAGAGCATGAATGAGGTGAGTATGCCCCTTGACTGGATAGAGGGAACCGACGGCTCCGATCACATGCTCGAACTGTTCCACCCCCAGCTCGAGACGAAGGGCACGCACCTTCGCGACAGAAGGACGAGGCGGTACATCCACTCCATTGTAGACCACGCTGATGCGACTATCCGCAACACCCACCCTATCGACAATAAACCGTTTTAGGTCCTCAGAAACCGCTACCATGCGAGACGCACGACTCACAAAGCGATACGCGATCCGCCTCTTCAGTTGGTCGGCGAAGTAATTTTTCCCGTGCACCGTCGCCAGGACGGGAACTCGCATGATTCGTCCTATCAGACTTCCGTACGTGTTCGCCGTGAACTCGTGCGCATGGATTACCGAAACATGCTCCTTCTTAAGAAGCGCCGCAAACTGACGCGCCCACCTGACGTCGAGTGCGCCGTTGATCCCCATGATCGATGTGGGAATCCCTTGATCTCTATTGATGTCATAAAGCCACCCAGGGCGATACAAACAGACAACGGAACGAAAGCGCTTTGGATCAAGAGAAGCTGCCAGACGCGTCACGATCATCTCCGCGCCGCCTAACCCGCTCGTACTAGAGAGATGCAAAACCGTCCTTGGAGCCCCTTGCACAAGAGATCTTCCCCGTTTCGACATCTAGAACAATGCCAGACGTCATATAGCTTTACAAAGTTGATTCTCCGAGCAAAACCCGACCAATTACAGTCATACGGACAAGTCGTGTAATTCCCCATGAAACAAGCACTGCGGCAACAGTTACACAAAGGAACGTGCTGACAGAGCGAGTTGGAAGCACCAGGGCGACAAACGTGGCAACAGCCCACAGTACATAGGGAGCATGCAGCAAGTATATCCCCATTGTATCTCTCCCCAAAGCAAAACCCCACTCAGTCCGCTTTGTAAGGGCAACGATCATCGCATAACTCCCCACAAGATAGATAAGCTGCGTGAGAGGTAGCGCCAAACGGTGGAGCAGCAATGCCGCGCTGAACGAGATGAGCAGGCACAGAGTCCCCACCGTGCCTGCCACAGGCACCAAAGTCTCATGCCATTTTTGCAGCACAATTCCCAGGAGGTAGAATTGCCCCCCCCACAGCGCCAATAAGAGAGGATCTGAACCTGGCAAAAACCACTCTTTGGGATTGCAGAGAACGTAGAGCGCGACATAGCTCGTGAGCACTGTCAGCCAGACCCATCGTGAACTCCGCAATAGGCGGACAATCCCTAAGGAAGTGAGCCGGACCACAAAAAGTGACAGCAAGAAATACAATTGCTGGGCAAGCTCCGACAAATATATTACCTTGGCAACCCCCTGCAAGTTGGTTCCCATCAGAATCGTTTCTTGATGAACCGACATCCACTCGAGTCCCAGGCGGGCCAAAGCGTACAGCAGGGTGATCAATGCCCATGGAACAAGTAGACGGGTCGCACTTCTTTTCACAAAATGCGTATAATTGAAGTCCTCCTTCTCCGTCCATTTTCCGGAAAACAGAAATCCGTCGGTCAGGAAAAATAGTGGAACGGCAATCGTCCCAAACAGAAACATCAGAACCTGCCGACTCTGATTATCTAACTGGACGTGCGTCATAGCATGCACTGCCACAACGCATACAATGGCAATCGCCTTCAAGGCATCAAGAAATACCAGTCGGCGCATATATCGTACCTTGCACTTCCCCCAACCAGGTCCATCTGCCCCGACTACCTACCTACGGAATCATCCCAGAAAAGCTAGGCTTCGCAGTAACTTGTTCCACAATGACATCGGCAACAAGTTTTGCTCCACGATCGCTGAAATGGAGAAAGTCCCTCATATAAATCTCCTCACTGCCCCGCATGGTCTCGGAGAGGTCGATATAGAACACGTCGTGTTGCCGGGCAAATGCCTTTGCCACTAACGGCAACACCGTGCCGGCCTCCCTCCACCAGGACTCATCGAGGTAGGGCCAGCTGATAACAATATCCGCAAGGTTTCGCTCCGTAAACCACATCGCCGGCGATACCAGGATCAACCGGACTCCTGCTGTCTCGGCAAGATTCCTAAGTGTTTCCAGATCTCGCTCTAACGCCTGGCGTTCGAATGGTTGCACCTGCTGAAACGACCGATAGGCTGGTCCGAGCTCCTGCTTGATAGTCCTTATTTGAAGCCTGCGTTTCATGTTTCCCACAAGCTCTTGAATAGGCATCGGAAGCTTGGGCAGCACCACGTCCTTCAAGCGGCTCATCACCCTCAGCGATTTTACCCCGTCGACCATGTCATGCTGTACGGGTAGCGCCATGGGAGCCCGTTCTCGAGCTTCAATCCTCTCACTCGTCAAACCGGCATAGCTCCCATACTCCAGCATGAAGATAACCACGTCAGGTTTGAAGGGCAGCAGCCTGTTCTTCAGATGTTGTATGCGCTGCGGGAGACTCATTCCTGCGATGGCACCATTGATCACTTCACCCTGTATTTGTCTGTGAAGTAATGCCTGTTCAAGCTGATGGGGCCATTCGTTGCCAGGCTGTTCATAGAATCCGAATGTTTCAGATGCGCCGATGCAGACAACTCGAAGACTGCTGGCTGGCTTCTCCAGGGTGACATCGTCACCTCGAAATCCGGACGAATTCAGTATCCATTTCTCATAGTGTCCATTCGGTTTTCCGCGGATTCCATACTCGTCTGATGTAAAGAGGGCGGAATCGTATGTGTACACACCAAGAATCGGAGCTCCATAAGTCAGCCACTGATCGACACGTGACGCCAATTCAATGGTCGCTACGAAACTCGCGGTGAAGACCGCCCATTGCACCACCTCTTTCACCTCTTTTTTCATGTCAGAACTGAAAGTAGATGAAAGAGTTTGATGTGCCACCATGCAAGACGGTCAGATAGAATAAGATTCCATAGGCGATCCCTTTGAGCGGCACTGATGTCCCTTCTAAGACGAGAAGACTGCCTTTCACTCGCTGAACGAACTGAACGAGAAGAAGGAGGCTAATGTACCCAGCCAATTGCCCTAATAGAGTCAGTGAAATGCCATTGGGGACCAAGGTGGAGACGATCGTGACAAATATGTCCGCTGCTTGCTGCAGAGACGACGCCCGAAACAACAGCCATCCAACACAAATTAGGTGAAACGTGACGGCCGCCCTTGCTACAGCAACCGTGATCAGCGGATGCTCTTCCGCACTTCGCTCAGGAGAGACAGCACGGTGCACAATAAGCAGCAGCCCATGATAGGCTCCCCACACCACGAAGGTCCAGGCCGCACCATGCCATAAACCGACGAGGACCATCGTTGCCATGAGGTTCCGGCGCGTCGACCACTCACCATGTCGACTGCCCCCCATCGGAATAAAAACATAGTCCCGAAGCCAGGTCGAAAGAGAGATATGCCACCTACGCCAAAAGTCAGATGGATTCGTGGCAAAATACGGCAAATTAAAGTTCCACCGCACGTCGAATCCCAACAGCTTCGCGAGGCCAATTGCCACATCTGAATATCCAGAAAAGTCGCAATAGATCTGGAAGGCGTATGCATAAATCGCTACAAGCGCCTCCCCTCCTGATCCATGCCAGCCCTCCTGGAAGACGGGGTCAACGAGCGTAGCGAGATTGTCCGCCACAAACATCTTTTTAAAGAGCCCCCAGGAGATGAGCCAGATTCCTTGTTCCACATGAGAGCTTTGCCAATCACGAGCCCGCAGCAGCTGAGGAATCAGCTGTTTGGCACGCTCGATCGGTCCGGAGAGGAGCAACGGAAAAAACGATACGAACAACGCAAAATCAAAAAATCCCACTTCCTGATAGGCATCTTCACGATAGACATCAATGACAAATGTGAGACGCTGGAACGTATAGAACGATATGCCGACTGGAAGGAATACGCCCGTGAACCATGGTGAGACTTCAACTCCGAACTGTCCCAAAGCCGATACTAGGTTGTCCTGGAAGAAGTTGAAATACTTCAATGCGAATAACACACCCAGGTTGCTGACCAAACTGACCGCCAAGTAAGCCTTTCGCCTCTGCGGCGACCACCGCATTAGATTGGTCATGAGATAGTCAATACCAGTCGTTGCAGCCATCAAAACAGGAAACCGCCAATCCCAGAATCCGTAAAATAGGTAGCTTGCAATCAAGAGAAGCGTATTTTGAATACGCCAATGCGCCTTCAGCGACCAGTAGGCGGCAAAAACAAGGAGGAAAAACCCTAGAAATGAAATGCTATTGAAAACCATACGGCTCTTCTAGTTGTTCATCGACCGACAAAGAGGCTCTATCTGTACTGGAGAACAGTATGTGCGGTAAGACAACTTAGGTAGCTCGCTGAAGGATGCTGACCAGACCATCACAAGCCTCCATCAGCTGCCCATAACAGGACCGAAATACTTCTGGACGCTTCCCGAATGGATCGGCAATATTCAGAATCGGGCTTCTCGCAAAGTGGCCGAGCATCAAGGTCTTATTTCTAGCCTCTGGAAAAGATTGAAACAGCATGTCCTTATGGGCCAGCTCCATCACAATCAACAGATCAGCCCTGGCGACCATGTCCCCAGACACAACTGCCGTTCGATGTCGGGAGAGATCAATCCCAAACTCCGCCGCGGAACACTGAGCCTGAGAATCAGCGGGATCTCCGGCGTTCGTATCAAGACCAGCTGACACCACTTCAATCCCCAACCTGGCGGCCTGTAGCTTCATGCGTAAATACTCCGCGGCAAATGGGCTTCGACAGATGTTCCCTTTGCAGAGGAGAAGCATGTGCGTGATCGATTCGACCCTGGCTACGACCATCGGGGACCGGACTTTACCTAACCGAGTTCCCACATCCCACCACACGCTCCTCACCGCCATGGAAACGGGGGCAAGCCTTCTGTACAGCCCTTGCACAAATTCCCCAAGCATCGATCGGAGATAGATCTTCAGCTCGAATTGCCAAGGCTCAGGATCGTTCGTTTGATACACTTCGGATCTTGTATTCGGATCATGAGACCGGACCAGGCTTATCAGTGTTTCCCACTTCGAGGGAGTCCCAGGCGGAAGATTCAGCGCACTATCGGACTTCTTTAGACGGATTAACCAGTGATCAACATCTCCCAACCACCATCTGGATTTCACTCCAATCTGATAGGGAACGATTTCATTGGGATACTGGCCGGTCAACACGAGTTGGTAGAGCAGCCATGGGAAATCCACTCCCGCATCGATCGCCAACTGCAACGACCCCCAGAATCTTCCGTTGACCTCCATGAGGTAAGGCACTCCTGTATCCGACGCGACTTTAAATTCCACCATGGCGACACCCTGCCATGTCGCCGATTGCATGATCCGTGAGGCATAATCGGTCATTGCTGGAGGCAGTGGAATACTTTCTCGAAGCACACTTACCCCACCCGATGGAGGCTTCTCACGCAATCGACGGTGAGCAAAAAGGGCCGTTGGTTTCCCGCCAACAAACAGGCCAAACACTCCTTCTCCGAATCCAATGACTTGCTCCTGAATGAGCGAAGGCCATTTGAGATACCACCGTTCACGATAGAGTTGACGAAGTGCCTCTCGATTCGAGGCCACAGCCACCGCTGTTTTCTTCCACAGTACGCCGTCCCTGATCACTGATCGCCCTGGTTTCACAACTACTGGCCATCGCTGAATCTTGTCGAGCTCGGCCTCAAGATACTGGCGACCCTGTATAAACAGTGTGGCAGGGATTGGAATCTCAGCCTGTTGCGACCATGCCATCAGATGAAATTTATTGGACAGTCCTTGATAATCTCCAAGGGATGGAATCGGCACGGTGAATTCTTTCCCACCACCTTGCTGATATTCTCCAAGAATCTCTACTGCGATATCGGTCATTGGAAAGATCAATCCGGCATGAAACCGTCGCGCATAGTCCAGCAATGATGCAAGATACTCGTGAGGATGAGTCCATGGTGAGGGATAGACAAAGCTTCCTCGGCAATAGCGCGATACTCCGGCTAAGCTGGATACAGTGTCTGCACCGACGTAGACGGGTACACCTCGTCCCCCCAACGACCTAACGACCGCCAACGCCGAGCGCTCATTACCATCCGTGACGATAACCGCCTCGGTCGGCAACAGCCCGCGCGGAAAAACGCACCTCTCAGCCATGCCGATGATTCCACCCGGCGAGATGAAACCCAAGCAACGCATCGCTGCACGTCACGGCCTCATGCATATTGATCCGTTTCAGTGCATACAGATTCCCTGGCACACCGGTCTCATAACCAAACTCTGTCGTGACTGCCGCCTCGTATCCTGCAACCTCAACAGCACGACCAATTCTCTCGTTCCAATTCCCATTGGGATAACAAAATACGGGAAGTGCCCGAACCACCCGACGCCGCAACGCATCCCAGGATCCTTGTACCTCCTGTAAAAGTTCTTCATCCGACACCGTCGTGAGAATCTTATGTGTCATGGAATGCGATCCAAAAAAGATTCCAGATTGGGACATTTCATTCACTTCATCCCAATTCATCACTTGCCGTTCAGACGGAAGTAGAACGCCCAATGCATCGGCCCAAGACTGGACGAAATGATCGATCCGATCATAGGAATGTGGTTTACATCCCTCAAGAAGGCTCTCGATATCTCCGCCCATGAGCGCCTGTTCCAGCCCCTGGCACCACGCATGTTGGGTACTGACCGCACTCCATACCCTGTGCTGCTCAGCCCCCGATTGCTTGTTCCACCTTGGCCAGAGCCAACTGATCCTATCGGGCCAAAACCATTGGTCTGTCCCGATGTAGTCCGTCGGAAGAAAGATGGTGGCTGGAATTCCATATCGCTTTAACAGTGGAAAGGCATGGCGATAGTTGTCCAACCACCCATCGTCGAATGTGACGACACAATATCGCTGTGTGATGTCCCATTGTCTCGTCGCCCACATGGCGAGCAGGTCCGCAAAGGAGAGAACCGTACAATGCCGTCTTAGAAACTGCAGCTGCCGGTCAAACACATCAACCGACACATACATCCCAGGTTGAACATACTGCGTACTCAGCTCGCTATGGGACAGGACACGATGGTACGTCAGTATCGAGACCTTCCCTTTCAGGCCGGAAAGAAACCCCGGCATCGCTGCATAGCAGGCTGCAGCCATCGCGCGCCCGTAGGATTTCACCGAACACGCTATCGCTTGGACGGTTCCCATGCAACGAGGCGTTCCCCAGCCCAGTACCGGATCCAGGCTTGCAAAATGGAGAGATTCACGAGTAAGAAGAATGACGGAAGCCGAACCAGCGAGAGTTTCAACAAGGGCCTACTGAGCATGCCACCCAAAGCAATGCCGTAGAAACCAACTTGCCCGACGAGTAACAGTGCGTACAAGGTTGATGTTGTTGCCAGCACTGCATTCGAGAGTAACGCTGTTACCATCGCAAACGGCACCACCCATCGACACAACTTATGACTGACCAGTTGCCATGCAAAGATTGGGTAGCGGAGCGGATTCACCAACCCCCAACTTCTCATGAACACTGAGATCCCACGCAGGACCGTTCTGACCTTGCGATCGTATTCTTTCCGCTCATCGGCAATGTTCTTATAGATACCGATGCTGTGAGGATCCGACACGCCTCTCAGCCCCATCCGCATGCTATTGAGGACCGTATTGAAATCACTTTGCAGATCTTCAGACCAAGCCTGTTTACACACGGAACTCCGTGCAGCAAAAAACGACCCACTGAGCCCCACCAGAGAATTGACCTGCGACTCCAGGGATCGCAGGAACATCTCATACTTGACGTACGCGCCCTCCCCGCTGGTACGGCCATCCTGATCCACAAACCGATCGACGCTGCTTACACAGCCCACAGATGGGTCGTTGAAGCTCTTAACGATATTTCTAATGGCCTCGGGTTGAAGAATCGTCGCAACATCGGAGAAGACGAGAATCTCGCCTTTTGCAACACCCACCGCTAACTTCTGTGCAGCCTCTTTACCCTTTCGCAGGGGCGCCCGCACCAATCTGACTCCTCTATGAGCGTACCCCTCAACGATCTCGTCCGTTCGGTCCGAGGAGCAATCAGAGGCGACGAGCACTTCCAGTAACGCAGTTGGATAATCCAGCTGAACGGTGTTGTCTAGCTTCTCTGCAATACGACGCTCCTCATTGTACGCAGTAATGATCAAGGTTACTGATGGGGTGATGTCCGCTTTCCGCACGTTTCTGGAGCGTACCCATTTCATAACGATCAACAGCAATGGATAGCCGGAATAGGCATAGAAAACCAGTAAGATCGCCGACCAGAACAGCAGTTCCTGAACAATCACAAGAGCACCTGACGTTCACCGTGACCTTCGGACTGAACTGCACGCGCGTGGGATTGACTCGGCGGCATCTCATGTTGGATCACATTGCTGACCGTCCGACAGATGGCTTGGATATCCTGAGGTTGGACATAGTGGTGAACAGGAAGCGTGATCAGTCGTTCCGCCAATGTTTCAGCTCCTGGGAAACGCCGCCCGTCAAATGCGGATCGCAATTGTGGGATCGCTGCAATCGCTGAAGGATACAACCCGGACACACCCATCCCGTCCTGTTTGCTCTGACGGCATAAGGCCGATTTGTGTTCCCCCCCTGGTAACAGTAGTGGAAAACGCAGAAGAGTGGAGGTCTGGACTTGTCCGGGAACAAGTGTCTTCATTTCCGGTGGGAGTGCCATGTTGTAGGCCTGTCCCTTATTTGCTCGCTCTACGTTCGAACGCATGAGCCGCTGTTGCCAGGCTCTCAACAACCCCGCTCGTACACCATCCAACCGCTGCAGGGGAAAGTCGAGATCGAAATGGGTCTCCCCAAGTCCCAAGAATGGAAGACCGGCTGGTAGCCAGTACAGCCGAGGGTGAATCAGAACTTTCATCGCCACCATCATCATCAGATTGAATACCTGATGTAGTAGAGGCGGCTCCGGCATTTCCTGAATCACCGCTGCCACGGCTGAGGCAATCTGGTCCGAGTTGGTTAGTAAGATACCTCCTGACCCAGCTGATAGATTCTTGCCACGCCCAAGGCTAAAAACCCCCACATCTCCCTGTGTACCGAGAAACCGGTCTTCGTCTTTCACACCCATAGCCTGAGCGGCATCCTCGACAACGGCAACGCCCAACGCCGCCGCCAGGTCTCGGACCCGCTGAACATTCGCACAGTGCCCAAGTAGATGTGGGACTATGATGCATAACGTCTCGCGATCGACCACTCGCTCCAGATCGGCGAAGACAAAGTCTAGCGTGTGAGGATTTACATCACAGAGCTCAACGTGTCCTCCTCCACGAATAACAGCTGAGGGCACGGTAAAGCAGGTGTAGGCCGGAATCACGACCTTTCGCCGAGGAGATATTGCTGATAGCGCACGGACTGTGGTGGCCAGAGCCGTCTTCCCTGACGCAAGCAAAAACACATGCTTGACCCCGAAGTACTGCTTGAGCTCCACTTCGCGCTTCGTGAGAAAACGCCGCCCCACTATAAGCCCGAGGCAGCCATGCACGAAGTCTCCCCAGGAGACCGGAGCCGCAGTTGGTGCTAGATAGCGGTGAATCCTCACGGAAGGTATTTTGAGATATAAGGTCCAACCATGGTCGTGACCAAAACCGGCAGTCGCTGCCAGACCTTAATGGCAAGTTGATATTTAGGATTCTGCGGATTAATTTCAGGAAGCGGCCCCCCGTCCCTGAGCCAATAATACCAGTACAACTGAACCGGCTTGGCCCCCCACTGCGCTTTAAACCGATACGTTCCACTATCCTTCGTCGAACGTCCGAAGTCGAATACCCTGTATCCTTGCTCGCAGGCATATCTGAGCACAGATCCGTACAGCATCATATTCGGTGCCATCCGTGCATACCGACGGTCGGATGAGGCCCACGGAATTTCTAGCGTCTGCCGAAACCCGCAGACCAGCCCGGCGGCCACCGTATCGGATCCCAGTCGAACCGTACAAACCTTCGCGTCCTTGGAAAAGGTCCGGAGAATCTCTGCAAAAAAATCCTTCCCGTACACCGGCGTTCCGAGATCTCGCATATTGCGCGCAAACACGGCATAGAAACTATCCAGCAGTTCCACCCCACCCACCTGCACCGTCATGCCCTCTTTTTCCCCACGGCGAACCTGGCTTCGCAATTTAGGAGGAAACGCCTTCATCAATTCATTAAAGTCAGACGGTAGGTTAAGTCGCATGGAGACTTTGTGATCTTTACAGGACCACGGCAATTTCACTCCATCCGCGTGCCGTAACTCAATATGCGTCGCTCCTAAATCCTTAGCCGCGACGACTGCCGCCTGGAGCAATGCGCTTCTGGATTGCTCTCCGTCCGCCAATACGCCCCCATAGTTAAAATACGGCACCGACACGAGAAATTGGCCAAACAGAGGACTTTTCAATAACACCAGCGGAAGAACCCCTTTGATCGTTCCTCGCTCATCTTGGGCCATGAGATATACGGTGCGATGCCCGAACGAGCGTTCAATGACCTGGCGCCACGCCAGTGAATGATACGCAGTGCCCTCCGAATGATCGCACACATACTGATCCCATGCCCCTGGCGCCTCGGTTTGCTGAATACGGGATACCACCAAGCCCGTGCTCCCCACTCCAGCCTGTCCGAATCCTACATGACTCACCTGGTTTTCTCCTGAACGACATCGTTCAATACATCAGCCAAGTGTCCGGAAAGATTGACGTAGTTGAACCGTTCGGTATCGGCAGGATTCGGAGGTACTAGGCTCGTCCGATCACCCATCAATTCTACTAAGGTTCGTTTCACATCAGGCACTCGGTTTGGACAGCATCGGCCAAGCCGATGTCGATGGACAAGATTCGCTGTGGCGCCTTCCCCGCCGAGCACAAACAATGGGCGGCCCACGGTTATATATTCATAGATCTTTGCCGGCACCTGCAAAGGATAGTTCGGCTGAAGGAGCAACAGCACATCAGACTTCGCCATTTCTTTCAGACAGACCTGATGCGGAATGGGGGGAACTCGCTGCAGCACTCCACGCTCTTCCAATAAGTTTGCAAGCTGGTTGCAGGCCGGATCGTCCACATCCCATGCCCCGACGAACCGTAGAGTCAGCGGGGTACGATCCAGTGCGCCCTCGTTCAGCAGTGCTTGTACTGCTTGAAACAATGCAAGAGGACTCCGATTGCCATACACCGTCCCAAAATGAGAGAACTGCAATGTCCTCGGAAGATTCGCGATGGCATCCTGAGTCGCAGAATGGAGTGCCATCTCCTGAGAATATCCGTTCGTGATCGTCACGAATTTAGTCTGCCACTGAGGGTATTCTTCACAAAAGCGAATCTTGAGTTCCTCAGTGTTCAAGACCACACGGCTCGCCGCCTCACACACCGCCCGTTCGAGCCGCGCAGCTCTTCGATGCAACAATGGGGACGAGAAAAACTCATGCCCGCCAATCCACGGATCCCTGAAATCGGCCACAAAGGGCACCGCCCATCGCTGAGCCAGAGTCCTTCCGACAAGAAGACTCGTCCAGGGCCCCCCCGTTGCCCAGACAATCTGCGGAGGGTTATCGCCCCGCTTCTTCATCATGGCTCGCACTGCGGGCCCATACCAGCGACACTGCGGGTCTGGAAAATTGAGTGCTGCATCAATGATAAATCGCCTGGCCGACACAGAAACCGATTCATTTCTTTCAGATCCCCGAGTCGATGGTAGAGAGGTATCTTGAGGTGCTCCAGAAGGAGGAATACCGGCCGTGCCTTTCATCAGTCGTGAGAATCGATCACGAAGCGACAGTAAATTCCCGAGAGGGTTGCCATGCTGAACTCGAGTGACGTCAATCTTTGGCGGAATCCGATCAGTCAGATGATCGTCTTTCCCCTGAGGCGGCAACGCCGATGGATGATCCGTAGCCAAGACACTCGGCATCCATCCATAAGAGGGAAGGTGCAGGCACAAATTGAGTGGGCGCATTGCCCCAGTGGCCGCGATGGGAGGGAAATAATACGCGACCAAGAGGACCCTATTCATAGCCGGCATGTCTTTATTGCACGGTAAACTACCGCAGTGCTCTGATCCTCATTCGACTCACAAACGACCTGAGCAGAAAAACTAGGATGTACAGTATCGGCCACGATCTCCGGGACACGGTGATAGCTGTCGTCGACCAGAGTCGTGGGTCGCATCGGTAGGGACTCGTCGTTTATGAGCCAACGGTGTGCGTCATCTTTTGAGGAGACTCCACACACAGTGTCCACGGCTCGACGCAAAGCGAATCTACGGATAGAACGGTGATACGGAAGCTGGATGGCCGGGTATGCCAACTTCCTCCGCGTACAGAAGAAGTTGGCCACCTACTCTACTTCAACCTACTCAACTGCGGACTCCGAGATCGTTCGATCGATACTCAGAATAGGCTGTTCTCAACAATATTTGCCATGGCCATCCTGGTCAGGATGGTGAGCTGTTCTCCATATCCGGCTTGCCTCAAGCGGCATCAGCTACACCATCGTGAAGGCTTGGGCGACACAATCCATCCATCAATCAACCATCGAAGCAAATCGCCTTGCTTGTTCAGAGCTCAATCGGTCACACATAGTCTTGGCGATTCTGTGAACCAATACATTCCAGTCGAATCTTTGCGCAATCGTTCGACGAGTTTCGATGGCGTCAGGCGATACCGCGTCAGGGGATAGAGCATCGGCGATTGCGGATTCCCAACCATTGACGTCACTCGCCAGCTTGATTACGTGCTGGAATGACAACAACGATTGGATGGGAGCGCCAACAACTGGACATCCACTCGCTAAATACTCATGAAGCTTGAGGGGATAGATGTATTTCGTATAGTCATTGCACACATACGGAAGCAAGCACACATCCATATGCTGCGGATACGCACCTACGGCTTCAACCGACTTATTTCCAAGCCAATACACGTTAGGCAGGGCGGACAGCTGGTCCAATATTGCCGCATCGTCTCCCAAGTAACCTCTCGGCCCGACCAGCACAAAAGACCACTCCGGATGGCGACCTGCCAGGTCAAAGAGAAGGCCGAAGTTTAACTGCGTTTTGAGATTTCCGACATAGCCCAGCCGGGGTCGAGGAATCTCCCGCATATCGGCCGGTTCTTCATGAAGGTCGGCAAAACTCTGATAGTCTACACCGTTCGGAACGAACAGAGTATGAGAATTCAGATGCCCTTTCCGCTCCAGTAATGCCGGAGAATGGATAAACACCTGATCAACACGCCTAATGAGTTGAACTTCATGATCATCCAGCGGCTGTTCCGATGAAGAAAAGGAATACTCATCATCAATGTGATAACAGCTCATATCGCATACATCGGCATCAAGGGCATAGGAAAACTCAGGACGCCAGAGATAACAGACGATCGATTTACACCCTCTTCTACGAAGAGTGTCGGCAATGTGGTGCACCCTCCGATTTGCCACCCACGAAGCCAATATAGCCGGTCGATATATTTGCGGATGCCATCGTCCAGATTGAAACCGGACAAACCCCTTGTGGAAAACGGGATCCGGAGGCATCGTATCCTGGCAAGGGCTCCCTCCGAACCACAAGTCTCTCCACCCCCTGGGTGGTTCCGCCCACACGACGTGAAAATACTTCGAGAGACGGGTCAACACTTGATGCCGTGGCATCCAGAGTCCTCCCCACTCTTCAGGCACAAATCCAATGACCCCCACGTCTGGCAAGAGCGGCGAAGGCCTTGAGCTACCTAATCCAGCATGTCCGACATTCTGTGCTGTGACATGAGTGCTCATGCGGCCTTCATCCAATTCATAGAATGTACTAATCGTTACGGATCAGCTGTCCACAACTGCGCCGTTCAATTCATTCTTACTTGAATCTGGCGAACTGCCCTTCTCGATATCTGGTGAAGCCCTGCGTAAAATTGCAGCGGCATCGAACACATCACTCTCGGATGTCCGGACTAGCTTCCCGGCGTAGAAGGTTAACTATTTATACCCTGCCTGAGCCGTCACACGACCATCTCCTCTAACCATTGTCTTCGGACCACCCACGGTACATCCATCTCTCAGCGCAACATTTTGGCAACCACGGCAGAAATATGATTTTGAAAAACCTCCTTTGTAAATATAAGACTGCGCTTCTTCGCAGTCTCGCTCATGGCTGTCCAGGACGAAGCATCATTGACCAGCTGAACGCTCGTTTCAGCCAATTCCTCCAGAGTCTGGACCAAGAATCCGCTGATGCCATGCTGTATCGTTTCGCGTTGACCGCCGGAGGCGATGACAATGGGGACACATCCGGCTCGCATGGCCTCAACCGTAGCAATGCCAAAATGCTCCGCACTTTCGGGATGGGTTAACTCATCAATACCAAACCCTGCCGTATGCCAGAACAACTTGGCCTCGGCGACGATCCGAAGACAGTCGCGACGATCTCTATCAAGTACAAGCCGGATGGGCAATCCCAAAGCGGCTTCTTGGATCATGGCCAGATACTCTCGATCCTCCGGTGCTTTCGAACAGAATCCAATGAGACAGAATTCCCACGGCTCATCTGCTTTCTTGCAAAACTCTCGAAATACCTGTATTTGCTCAAGTTGACGCTTACTCCTCTTCCCCGCGGTAAATCGTCCAATCGATACAATAAGATTTCTCTTGGACACCTGAGGGAAATCTGCTTCCACCGGTGGATAGACCACCGGTGCAGGCTGATCCCAGCGGCGCTTCATCCAACCCGCCGTATAATCAGAATTGGCGAGCCACTGATCATAGCTTGACCGTTGTGCTCGCCATACCAAACCATACGCACGTTCTCGAAGCGGGTTCACCCCTTCCCTCCGCGCTTGCGCAACCATATTGGCATCCATGGGAAAATGGATATAAGCAAGTCCGCCCTTGGCAAAGCAGAGCGGGGGGATAGTGAGGCCCGAGTAGATAAACACATCGTAGGGTCTCGTCAGCGCCCAACTCGATCGCACTTGCCGAAAAGCCGGTTGAGCTCCTGGAATACCGAAACTTGGCACTTCACTCAGCCAAGGGAGAATACGTTCGCGGACGTGGCTCAAATTCATGCCAAATCCGTGGGCGAGGTCGATCAACGTATAGCCTGATCCTCCATGAATTAATTCCACTTCAGCCTGAGAAGACAGCACCTCTGCCATGCACACGTTCACGTACTGCGCCCCACCAATCGCTGAACTCGCGTGGTCAAGAATACCCACTCTCGGACGCTTCGCCAGAGCCGTTTCGACCGTCATTATCGAATCACCATCGTCCAACGCGCTTTAACAATAGAATGATTCGACGGCTAAGAATCGTCTTGGCAAAAGTGCGCCATAACACAAGGCTCGTAAGAAGACGTGGAAACTGTCTGCACATTGCTAGCAGGAAGATCCGGACATCACGCGGCGTATTTCCCGCCTCAAGTGCTGCCTCGGCCTGACTCGCCACCCGCTCCACCGCGACGTGATCAACCGCCTGTCTCACATGAGCATAGTCCGGAACTCTCGAAGGATACGCATCCAGAATCAAATACTTTGCCAACAGTTGTTCCCTTAAACCTTCATTACTGACGCCGGTAACAGAGCCAGCGCAATATTGGTTCGTCAACGTACCCGAATGGAATCGCCACATGACAAGAGGTTTTGCGAGGAAGGCAATGTCATAATGTGCGGCAACCTTCATCCAATACTCATAGTCGTCTGCATGATAGAGCTGTGTCGTAAATCCACCAAGCCGCTCATAACATGTGCGGCGAAACAACACTGTCGGCAGATTGATGGTATTAAAGCCGACTAACAATGCTTTGAGTACATTCGCCCCTGGCTCCACGGCATCAACGGTCCTATCCGGCCCATGCTTCCAATTCGTATCTGGCCGAATAATTTTCCCATTTTCATCGATAACATGATATTTTGAGTGCACCAATCCGACATTCGGATACTGAGTGAACACAGCCACTTTGCTGGCGAGATTTTCCGGCATCATCAAGTCATCATCGGGCAAGAATCCCATCAAGTCGCCCTTCGCGAGAGAGAGCACCTGCCACATATTTCGTTGCCAACCGATATTTTCCTGATTTCTCCAATACACGATCCGCTCATCTTTATAAGATTTCACCAACCGTTCCGTGTCATCAGTGGAAGCGTTGTCCGAGATCACTACCTCGAAGTCTGACCATGTCTGTGCCAGCACACTCTCCAGTGACTGCTTCAACAGCCAGGCACGGTTGTAGGTGGGGATGAGAACACTGACTGCCGGACGCCTATCGGTCATCGAATCTCTCTATTCAACGTGCGCCGTTCCGTGTATCCGCACTCGAGGCGCCTCTTTGCTGTGACACGCGGCGGACCTGACTCGCAAAGCATCTCGCCACAGCCGCATTCCCCAAACCCGAATAATGGCCATTTCCTCTGACAAACCGGTCTCCGGCAGCCACGTCCTTGAGGCAAGCCGTGGGATCGATGTACGGATGCCCCAACGCCTCGAAAAACACCTTTCCCAATGTCGGCCCGTTTCGGTCAGTCCAAAAGTCCTCAGATGAAGGCAGGTAGGCAAGAAGGGGAATACTCTTGCTGTTACCAGCATTTTCCAAAAACATTGAAACGATTCTCTTGTTCAAGTCTATGACTGATTCATCCGTTGATTGAGTACTCAGCCTTGCCCGCCTTGGAAAGCGAGCCTGGATAAACCTGACCAAATCAGAAGAGTGGATCCACTCATGTTCCCAGTGAGACTCCTGATAGCCTGGGTCATGCCAAATAGCTGGTAAATCGGCGATAGCCCGAGCCGAAAAGATATTCTGCGGTTGCATCGTAGGACTGTTGAGCAGCTGCAGCCCCCCCGACGCAGGCACGAATCGAGGTTTTGAATATGGAGAATCCCATTCCGGGAAGTTGAGGAATGTGTAGACGGTCATGGATCGAATCAAGTCATGGGAGATAAAACCGAATATCACAATGTCAGGTCCCCATTTCAGTACATCCCGCATGTAGCGTAGGTACATCTGATCGACACCATATCCAGGCACTCCGAAGTTGACCACCTGAAACTCATTACCGAGTAATTGCTGAAGATGCACCGCCCAAGTCTCGTCATACACCACTTCCTCTCCGAAGGTGAACGAATCTCCGACCAATGCAACCAATTTCTTCTCCGGCTGGCGTTCAACTATGTCTCCGGCCTCTCTGGTACGGATGCCATTTTTCCCTGAGCGGTACAGGCCATTTTCGCTTTGCCGCCCATCGACTACAACCCATCCCAACTGAGCATCGTAAATCAGATAGCTGAGATCGCCGGAAGCTTTTTCTATAACTTCCTGGTAATGCTGCCTCGTACGCTCCCAATCCCTGGGCAGCAACAGTCTCTCTCGAACTTGGTCTCTTCCGTCCACGGTTTGAGTCTTGACCATCCTGACCATCAACTCTCCTCCCCCGCCAACGGCCAGTAAAACAACAGCATTCATGATCAGAGTGAATGACATTTCTTTGTGCTTAGCACCCCAGTTCTTCCAAAAGATGCGTCCGACTACCGCCGCAGATCCGCAGAGGCCAATGAATCCGACAAGAAACACCCAGCCCGGATATGACCAGAGAAAGCTTCCCCAAGGCGAGATGTCTTTCTTGTAGAGCGCGATGAGGCTCAGGAAAAAGCTCGTTTCGAACACCAGGAGAGCCGCAACCAGCGGCCAACCCGTAGCCTGGACAGGCCAAACCCGTGAGCAGAGGAGAGGGGTTCTACATTGGGGTCTTCCTGCGTCGATCAAGAAGCTACCTGTAGGACCAACGGATTGTCAGGAAGCCTGTGCAATACAAGCCTGTTTGATCGACCCACCACAATATTCAAGTTCATGACGATGGACAGAACACCTGTCGACAGCAACACTCGCCCCCTAGTGGCGATGCTTCCATTCGCGATGCAACGTCCCGAGAATATGGGCTACGTTGCGATGCCCCTCTTCGGTCCAATGGTCATCGAATGGCTTAAAATGCTGAGGTGTCATGTGTTGTTTGAGGGAAATAAACCTCACGGCCTGTTCGCGGCAGATCTCAGCTAATTCCCGATCCGGCAACTCTACGTCAATGGAGCTTGAAAAAGACTTTTCCTTGCAGGCTTGTTGCATGAGCACGGGATTCAGGGCCAACGGCGAAGGAATCGCCATGACGACGAGATCGGCACCGACCCCGCGGCATACCTCGGCACCCTTCTCAATCAGAACCCTACAGGCCGCATACGCACGTCTGGCCAAAAATGTGTCGCTGTACAGGGCGGGAAGAATCGGATAATACTTCCTCAATTTACTGGCGTCGCTGGCCCGCCACCGTTCAGGAGAAAGATGACGGGTGACCACCTCCCATTTACCTTCGGCATTTACCTGACGGACGAATGGGGTTCGATAGCCACTCATTTCCGGAGAAAGGTTATCAAACAAGTCATTCCCGATATACACAAACCATACGACCAACTTACCTTTGAGTTGATAGGCCAGCTGCTCCAGCAGCAACAACTCTTGAACCAGATTATAGCCCGGAGCTGCCACTGCCTTAAGCGGTACCGACGGATCCAACTGAGAGAATGCTTTCTTGTGATCCACCCCATATCCCCAGGCGTGTGAATCACCGAACACCACGACCTCACTACGCTCGATCGTCATCGTTCCCGGCCATCCATGCTCGTCAGTCACCACATGAAAAATATCGTCCCGATCTTCTAAGAGATGGCAATCCAGATGTGCCTTGGCTTTCCAGCCTAATTCCGCATCGAACTCATAGATCTGCTGCCATCGCAACACCGGCGGCTCCAGCCATCCGGCAATCGTGTGAACGAGGGACGCCACGATCATAAACACCAAACCTCCGGCTAGCACTGGAATTATCAGGATCAACCCGAGGGTGGCAGCAAATATGGCCAGAATAAATCGAATCACTATTGATTAGGTCCCATCGAAATCTATCAGAACAAGGTGTAAATATTTTGAGGAATGTCGGCTTGTACGTCCTCATCGAAATAAGCCAAGAGCACAAGGAACGGCACCAGCATCAGCACCCAGGTATTGCCAGATCGTTTTGCCCATTGAACGTATGCGGAAAACCATTTACCCGCAGGCACGGAATGCGCTGTCCCTTCAAACTCGAGAAGAAATTCGTCACGGGACAAACTCTTCCGCTCGCCCCACTGGATGCCACCCGCTTGGACACCAAGTGGCAATGTTGACCCTCCACGCCCCACAATGACAAAGAGAATGAAAAAGCAAACTGCCTTGAGCGTCCATCTCGCCACACGCATGTACAGTTCCGCAAATGAGCGCCAAACTTCGTATGCTCGGCTCATGACGGTTGGCCGCATAGACACGATCCCCGCCAGAATCACCCCCATGGCCGATATCTGCCAAAACCATCCGGCCGCAATCTGTTCCGCGATCATCCCGGCAAGGAGGCCCGTACCCAACACCATTGTGACTCCGAATACCTGTAAATGTGTCCGTCTTGGTCTGATCGGCAAATACATACCTATTCCTAATCCAAGGCGTATTGAGCCTTATAAAACTCCACGTCCTGCAGCGATTGGGTGGCTTGCTGGTCTTTCAATAACACATAGTTTTCCAATACCAGACAATCCATATCGGTACCCAAGAAACAGCGAAACGCATCTTCAGGCGTGCAGACAATCGGCTCACCGCGGATATTGAAGCTTGTATTGACAATTACGGGGCAGGCCGTGCGTTGATAGAAGGTCTGCATCAGACGATAGAGACGCCCGTGGCGCTCCACATCAACGGTTTGAATTCGTGCTGAGTAATCGACATGTGTGACTGCCGGAAGCGTCGAACGCGGCACCGCGACACGCACCCGCAAATCGGGATCTTGCATGCGGAGCTGGTCTTCTTCTGATAATTGTGTGCGCCACTTCTCTCTGATCGGAGCGACGATCAGCATATATGGGCTCTCTTGGCCCTCTTCCATTCCAAACACCTCGTGAGCGTGTTCTTTGAGTACGCAGGGCGCAAATGGACGAAAGGATTCACGAAACTTAATCTTTACATTCATGACCTGCTGCATTCGTGGCGAACGTGGGTCACCAAGGATGCTCCGGGCCCCTAATGCCCGCGGACCATACTCCATTCGTCCATGAAACCATCCCACAACCTTTTCATCTCCCAGCAGTTGTGCGACGCGTTTGAGGAGATCTCCCTCCATCGGAAATAGTTCGTACCGGGCACCCACTGAATCCAAATACAATCCTATCTCGTCATTCGAAAAAGCCGGGCCGAGTTGGGATGCCTTTTGGCTGTCTCGTGAGCCAACCCTCCGTGGTTGACCAAGCACTCGATGCCAGACCAGCAAGGCGGCTCCCAGCGCGCCCCCGGAATCACCCGCAGCCGGCTGGATCCAAACCTGTTTGAACGGGCCCTCACGAAGCAACCGACCGTTCGCTACGCAGTTCAAGGCAACGCCACCCGCAAGACACACATTGGACAGCCCGGTCATCGTGTGAAGATATCGGGCCGATTGCAACACGACTTCCTCACAAACCACCTGAATTGATGCCGCCAGATCCATTTCCTTTTGAGTGATATCAGTTTCTGGCTCACGAGGCGGCCCTCCGAACAAATCATGGAAACGAGACGATGTCATCGTCAGACCATGGCAATAATCGAAATAGCTCATGTCCAGCCACAATGAACCGTCTTCTCCTATCTTCAAGAGATGATCTTTGATCAACTGGACGTACCTCGGCTTCCCGTATGGCGCCAGCCCCATCATCTTGTACTCTCCGGAATTGACCTTGAACCCGGTGTAGGAGGTAAACGCCGAGTACAACATTCCAAGCGAGTGGGGGAATCGCATCTCCCGCGTCAGGGTAAGAGTGTTTTGACGGCCTACCCCCAACGAACTCGTGCCCCACCCACCGACCGCATCCAGCGTCATGACCGCAGCCTCTTCAAACGGCGATGGATAAAAGGCGCTGGCTGCGTGCGATTCATGGTGATCACTAAAGAATAGTTGACCACGAAACGACGGCCCCAGCCCCTGCAGAAGTTCTTCCTTTGTCCGAAGCTTATGACTGGCCCACAGTGAAATGGACCGTCGGAAAGACGAAAACCCTTTTGGAGCATAAGCCAAATATGTTTCAACCAGCCGTTCGAACTTAGACAACGGTTTTTCATAAAACACGGCATGACCAACGTCGGCCATCCGAATACCGGCATGACTCAAGCAATAAGCCATCGCTTCCCCTGGAAATGCCGGATCATGCTTTCTCCTGGTAAACCGCTCCTCCTGTGCCGCAGCCACAATTTCTCCATCCTTCAGCAAGGCTGCGGCGGAATCGTGGTAGAATGCGGAAATCCCAAGGATATACGTAGACATAGGGTACTCCCCCTACAATTCTCCCCGCTTGAAAGTCTCAACCATCCGCTCAGCCGTACGCGTCGCAAGAGCCATCAAGGTCGGCATAGGGTGCGCAGGTCCGCTGGACACAAAAACACTGCTGTCCGCCAGAAACAGATTCGGAACATCGTGAGTTCTGCCCCAGGAGTTGACGACGGAATCTTGTGGATTGTTCCCCATTCTGCACGTACCCATATAATGACTAGATGCTCCAGGAATGTGATCCCACTCGTGAAGGACTTCTTCAGCGCCGGATGCATTCATCAATTCCTTCAGGCTACGTTGCATCGCCCGAAGAAGCTCTCGATCATTTTCTCGAAGTTCACTAACCAAATAGGGTACCGGTATCCCATGATTGTCAGTGGAAGATCGATCCAGAGCAACGTAATTTCGCGCATCCGGGATCTGTACGCCTTGCCCCGTAAATTCAAGTTCATGCCCAAACCGGTGCTTCATTTCGCGCTTATGCTTGGCACCCCATCCGTTGACGCGAAGACCGGCGGCCACTGGAGTGTTGCCCCACGTTGCCCCTTCCAGCAACCATCCGCCGACAAACCCGTTCTTCTTATTCGTCTCATAGTAGTCCTGAACCATGACCGACACAGGTACGCCTTTCCAATTCTCTAAAGGTCGAGGAAACCGAACTCGGAATCCGGCATCCAAATGTTCCGTGAGATACTTACCAACCAAGCCACTTGAGTTAGCAAGTCCGTTTGGGAAATGAGTGGACCGGCTCAGCAAAAGGAGCCGTGGAGTCTCGATCGCATTCGCTGCAAGAACAAATGCGCGCGCCTTAATTTCGTGCTCGACCCCGCCGCCATCGAAATAAATCACAGATTCCGCCAGGCCTGCTGCGCCTACGGATATTTCTCGCACCGTGCTGAGCGGACGAATGGCCGCCCTTCTCGTACGTTCGGCTTTGCGAACGTAGGTCACATCTGCACTAGACATGGCAGAAGTTCGGCAACCATATCCACATGCTCCGGCTTCGATACAAGCAGGGCGGTCGCCCCACATTTTCGTCGGAACTGCAAGCGGGGGAACATAAGGATGTAACCCCAACTGACGTGCCCCCCGATCGATGGCTTGGCTGCCAAGGCTCATTGGATGAGCTGGCGTAGGGAACGGATGGCTGCGAGGCGAGTCGAATGGATTGCCGGCGGTCCCATCTGCCCCGGCCACTCCCAATTCACTTTCCACACGACTATAGTATGGCTCTAAATCCGCATACCTGATGGGCCAATCTGCTCCAATATCATTGAGCGTCCTAAACTGAAAATCTGAGGCATGGAAACGAGGGAAGACCCCCCAACTGACTAACGTCGTTCCTCCAACGCCTTTAATCCGGCTATAGCGATATCCCAAAGGTCCGCTCGTGTAATGATCCCGTCGAGGGTCTTCCGGTGAGAACATTCTTGTCGCATGGTACGGAAAATCTGGGCGATCTCCTCGATAATCCACTAGCGGATCGTACCTCCGTCCGGCCTCAAGAACGACAACTGACAAACCCGCTTCAGCCAACTCCTTGGCAACGACGCTTCCGCCTGCTCCACACCCAACCACCACCACGTCCGTCATTTCCGCTTGTCGAAACACATTAGCCACGGAGCACCTCTGTCTTCAGCGTAATGCTCGGGGCCATCACGTATCCGTTGGGAAATGGCGGTCCTTCATATCCAAGCCAGTCCCATGCGATCCGGCTACTATAAAATTGGACCAGAACATCCTCGCGAAGCATTTTCCAAAAATCCAGGACCGACGCAACATCCATCATGCTGGCATAATACCAATACGAGAGCTTCCGTCGAACACGTTCGGCCAGAGTACGAGCATCAAAACCGA
Source organism: Nitrospira sp. (assembly GCA_016788465.1). Taxonomy (GTDB): domain Bacteria; phylum Nitrospirota; class Nitrospiria; order Nitrospirales; family Nitrospiraceae; genus Nitrospira_D. The sequence continues at coordinate 35,212 of JAEURV010000154.1, forward strand.
TCCTGCCGTCAGCTTGATCTATAAAAGTTACCAGTGCGTGTTGCAGCTCCGGAGACAACGCTTCAAGATCTTTCTCGAATCGACCCCGCGCTAATCCGTCGATCGCTTGCAATCCCCGCTTATATGATGATTGCTTGTCTTTGTCGGTCCCGAGAGACCGGATAATCGTCGCTACTACCCCCGCCTCAACGGCGCCGGGTCCCAAGCTATCGGACGGAAGGATAATGGCCGCCAAACATTCCAACGTCAGCATCTCTTTCGAAGAGAGAGGCTGGGATGAATCCATCATTCTTTCAACGATCTGCGGCCTTGCGTCTCTCTCCCGCTTTTGCTCCATCGCGCTATAACCAACTACCCGCTTCCATCCCGTCCATAACAACTGGATAAGCGTCCCACCGACGAGGATATCCATCCCTACCTTTAACAATAATCGTCTGGTCAACACTCTCTGCCGCTCACCAAAGAAAGTCGTTTTCGGCTGACCCTCTGCCCTGTTACAGAAATGACCCCCACCACGTCATTAAATGCTATCATGAAGCTCCCGATCCGACTTCTGTTACTGTTTGGGCTGATGAAGCAACCATCTAACCGCTCCCGTCCCGTCATCGTACTAAGTCACCAACTCATTGGAGAGATGCTTCAGGCCGGTCACGCTGGACAATTCCATCTCATCATTCCCTTACACTCTCTATCCATTCCGACGGCACCGTGCCTTCCCGCAACATCATTTTTAGACACACAAGGAAATCTGTACTGTACCGAGTCTTGCCCGAGATATTGGAAAAACGGGAGTGCCTCTGTGCCCCGCCGAGCAAAATGATTCCTCTGACGGGAACAATGAACCAGACTGGCAGGATCTAGCACTGTGGCTTCTGCAGGACGCGGAAGAGGGCGATGATCTTCCTACGAATACTGAGCTACTTGCCCACTGCGATTCTGCCGGCTCCATTGATAGTAATTATAGCCTCTCAAATTATTCCGTACCGGCATCCTTACTAGAGACCGGCTGAAAGGCTATCGCGTTGTCCGATTGAATATTGCGGATTGGGATCCACCAGTTGATCTGGCACTGCAGGTTGGAATACGAGGTATCCCGATGGGGATGCCAGGCATATGCAAAGCCGGTCGCCTGACAGTTGTTGCTGATCGAGCTGCGCCTTCTTGACACATCAACATACGTCTTGCCGGATCGCACTCACTTAATTAAGGATCGCCTTATGATGCTGTCCCGACTCGGGATGATGAATAGACAAGGGTTTCCAGTTCGATTTCAGCTTGAGTTCTGTCTCCTCGGACAATCTAGTCCTCGATCCATCCGCCGCGATAACCGCGCTCATAAAGATGCCTCTCTAGGCAATACGGCAGTTGCGCCAACTCCTGAAGGGATAAATCTAGTGGTCCATTTCAGCATCGGACGGACCACCCCTTCTAATGGTCCACTCCAATCCCCCCGCGACGAGTCGCCATCCGGAGTATCCACGATTTGAAACGACACCACATTCGATTCGACAAATTGCACTACAGTCCCATGTAATAGACACAAAGCTACATCAACAAAGACCCGCCCCTCCGCGAATAGATTTTCCGGAAGCCACGCCGTCGTAAGGTACCGGCCTGCGGGGCGAGGCTTCCTCCGCCACTGAGGATCGTTGTCAGGGATGCAGAACAGACATACATTCTCTTCGTTCATAAAACGAAAAAATGGCTGAAGCACTTCGCCCCCTCGTTTGACTTCGTATTCCATCTCGGCCCGAAATGTTTTCCGAATATCGAAAGAGTCGGCGACCTCCCCATCTTCTGTCCGTACGCGGGCGGCCAACAGACGCACAACTTCCCCTTGTGGTGCAGTTTTGCTATCCGGCCACTCGCGCTCGGCAGTGGATCCTGAATCGGAACTCATGTAGGACCCGATGACCTTTGAAGAAGGACCGTCCTGCAGCAGGCGGCCCTGATCGAGCAGCAGCACCCGCTGGCATAACCTTGCTACCGCGGGCATGCTGTGCGACACGAAGATAATTGTTCTCCCATGATGCCCGACATCTTCCATTTTACTCAGGCACTTCTTTTGGAATCGGCTGTCGCCGACGGCGAGCACTTCATCCATAATCAAAATCTCAGGCTCAAGATGAGCGGCAACGGCGAATGCAAGCCGCACAAACATGCCACTCGAGTAGTGCTTCACCTGTGTGTCGATAAATTTTTCGATTTCGGCGAAAGCCACAATCTCGTCGAACTTTTGGGCAATCTCAGCGTTCTTCATTCCGAGTAATGCCCCGCTCAAGAATACGTTGTCGCGGCCACTAAGCTCCGGATGAAATCCGGTTCCCACTTCCAAGAGACTGCCCACTCGTCCATGCAATGCCGCACGCCCCTCGGTTGGAAACGTAATTCTCGACAGAATCTTAAGCAGTGTGCTCTTGCCTGCTCCATTGCGCCCGATCAATCCAACTACTTCGCCGGCTTTCACTTCAAAAGAGACGTCTTTCAATGCCCAGAATGTGTTCGCTTCTCGCTTCGAAACACTCAGCCATTCGAAAGCCAAAAAGTTCTTGATTCCCTCCTGAAACAGATCCCCCACCGACAGAGAACTAGACTTCCGACCTCCCAGCCGATACTGTTTCGACAAGCGGTCGACTCTAATCGTTAATTTTCCCACGGCCTTGCTCGCTTCATTGGTTCAAACCACGTCGCTAAACGTCCGCTCCATACGCTTGAAGAAGACCGCGCCTCCGAAAAGGACTACCGAGACGATCATGAAGGTCATGAGAAACAACCCCATGTTCGGCATCGGAGTACCCAGCAAGGCCCATCGGAAACCTTCGATCACACCGACCATCGGATTACAGGCATACACCCATTGCCATTGTTCCGGCACAATACTCACCGGATAGACGACCGGACTGGCATACATCCATAGTTGGGATAGCAATGGAATCGTACCCGCCACATCGCGGTAGCGCGCATTGATGGCCGAAAGCCAGAGGCTGACCGCAAGCGATGTCGCGATCGTCATCACTATAAAAACAGGAATCAGTATGATTCCCCATGTCAGACCGATCCCGTACCACAGCATCAGAGCCAAGAGGAGGACAAATGCCACCAAGAAATCCATGACCCCTGCAATTGTGGCTGCAATGGGAATGATGAGGCGTGGGAAATAGACTTTCTTAATCAGGTTGGACTCTGAGACAACACTGCTTCCGCTTCGCTCTAAACTCTTACTGAGCAATGTCCACGGAAGAAGTGCGGCAAATGCAAATAACGGATACGGGACCCCTTCCGATGGCAATTTTGCCCAGTAGCTAAAAACCACGGTGAAAATCGCCATGGCCGCCAGCGGCTGAATAATGGCCCATCCCGTTCCCAAGACTGCCTGCGCATAGCGGGCTTTGATGTCCCTCCAAGCAAAAAAGTAGAGCAACTCCCTGCGTTCCCATAGCTCCCGCAACTCTAAATTGAACCACCGCTCTTTCGGTTCAATGAGAACTGTGGCAACCGAAGAGACCTCGGCATCGTCAAGATCGCCTGAAACTCCATGCGCGCTTATTCCATGCATGTATTCATATTCCATCTGGAACAAAACATTCGCACCACCTGCTTACCCACTAGACCCACGCTCTAGAAAAGCGTGTAGATAAACGGAGCGACTGCGGATCCTTGCGTCAAAACAATCAGACTTCCGAGTAATACCAGGACAAGGACGATCGGCAACAGCCAAAACTTCTTACGTTCCTTCATGAAAGCCCATAGCTCCATCACAAACTCGCCCATGACGCACCTCCTTGATCCCGAATCGAATTAGAATTGATATTTCATATGGGTGCGGGGACGCGGTGCCTTCACCACCCGATATGTGGGACTTTCCTTCGCGAATGCCGTCTCCATCGTATGCTTACCCATAAGCCGGAAAATCACTCCGATCGGCGTCACCAGCCCATAGAACACAACACCGAGAAGAATTCTCGTATTGATCCATCCCAGCACATGTCCGATCCACATCCACCCGGCATGAATGGGTCGTAACACCAGCGGGAGTACGGAACCAAGAAGAACGAGAATCCCACCCGGCCCAACCGCCCACCAACGCAGGGCCTCGCCGCGAAACAGAAGCGGCCACAACCCGATCACAATAAACACGCCGCCGACGATCAGCCCAAACTGACGTAACTCCTTCGGTGTTGCTGATTTATTCATGGCTTCTCCCGTTCCGCTAATCCAGTTCAAACTCTTTCTTCCAATCGGAATCGCCTTCAAGAGGCTTCTGGTCCTCTTTCATAAGCACACAATTTTCGAGTACCAGGACTTCCATCTCTGTTCTCATGAAGCAGCGATACGCATCTTCCGGCGTACAGACAATCGGCTCACCCCGCACATTGAAAGACGTGTTCACCAACACGGCATATCCCGTCTTCTCCTCAAATGCCTTCAGCAATCGATGATAGCGAGGATTCGTATCCTCATGAACTGTTTGCACTCTTGCCGAGTAATCTAGGTGTGTGACAGCTGGGATATCGGAACGGGGAACGTTAAGAAGGTCGATTCCCCACAGACCCTTCTGACCAGGATTGAACGGCAGTCTCCGCTTTTCCAGCACCGGTGCGACCAACAACATGTATGGGCTGTCGCAATGCATCTGAAAATAATCTGAAACCCGCTCCCTGAGCACCGACGGCGCAAACGGTCTGAAGGATTCTCTGTACTTGATCTTCAAATTCATCACGGACTGCATTTTGGTACTTCGAGCGTCGCCTAGAATGCTCCGCCCTCCGAGTGATCTGGGACCGAACTCCATACGGCCTTGGAGCCAGCCCACGACTTTGCCTGCGGCAAGTTCCTCCGCCACCCGATTGAACAGATCCTGCTCATCCAGTCTCACATACGCAGCGCCGAGCTGTTTCAGCCTCGACTCGATCTCCTCATTACTGAAGGCCGGCCCCAGATAACTGCCCCGCATTTGATCTTTGACATTATCGGCAATTCTTGGCTTGTTCTCGTACAGATGCCACGCATTCAACGCCGCTCCCAAGGCGCCTCCGGCGTCACCAGCTGCCGGCTGAATCCACAACCCCTTGAACGGCCCCTCACGCAGAACTCTTCCGTTGCCCACACAGTTCAATGCCACGCCTCCCGCCATACAGAGATAGTCGACACCCGTCTCACGATGCATGGTTCTAGAGAGTCGCAACATCACCTCTTCGGTGACTTCCTGAATTGAGCGGGCCAAGTCCATCTCACGTTGGGACAACTTTGATTCCGGTTGGCGCGGGGGACCGCCGAATGCTTCATCAAACTTTCGACTGGTCATTGTGAGCCCAGTGCAGTAATTGAAATACTCCATGTTCATTCGGAACGTCCCATCTGGTTTCAGATCAAGCAGGTGCTCATAGATAGCCTTCACATACTTGGGTTCACCATACGGAGCGAGTCCCATCACCTTATACTCACCTGAGTTGACCTTGAATCCGGTATAGTAGGTGAACGCCGAGTACAAGAGTCCCAGCGAGTGGGGAAAGGGAATCTCCCACAAAGGCGTGAGCTTGTTCCCGTCACCAAGCCATGCCGAGGTTGTCGCCCATTCCCCCACTCCGTCCATGCAAAGCACGCCAGCTTTCTGATAGGGTGATGCGAAAAATGCGGAGGCGGCGTGAGACTCGTGGTGTTCGCCGAACAAGAACTCAGGCAACTGCGCCTTATCCACACCTTCGGCGCACGCCAAGACCTCATTCTGAAGCAACTTTCTCAGAAGCAGCTTCTCTTTAAGCCACACCGGCATGGCGGCAAGAAAGGACTGAATGCCTCTTGGTGAGAATCCTACGTATGTTTCCAAGAGGCGCTCGAACTTAATAAGAGGTTTGTCATAGAATGCGATGTATCTCACATCCGTGATTCCGATGCCCGCTTGGGCAAGGCAAAATTGCACCGCACGATGCGGAAATCCTGAGTCATGCTTCTTGCGTGTGAATCGTTCCTCCTGCGCAGCTGCGATGATCTCTCCCTCATGAACCAGACATGCAGCACTGTCGTGATAGAACGCCGAAATGCCTAGAATATACATTGCCTTCTTTGCTCCCAATCCAGCTAATAGGGTTGCCGTCAACGCAATCGTTCAGCTTTGCGATCTCGACTGCGGCCTCACGGACAAACGACTCTTACCCATTGACCGTAGGTATGTACGGGCTCAACTCGCACTACCGCCCATCCGATGTCAAACACCGGGTCTGTTAATCGGACGAGGTTCAACCAGCCTTCACGCGCTCTGCGGATCCTTGAAAACTCCGCATCTGCAGCTCAACACTTCGCCATCGGCGACAGCGGCTCATCTGGGCACTGCACATACACCCACACCTGGCTGTACCCGAGATTGAACCATATCACGGATCGGCTGAACTATGTCCACGACAGGAGCAAACGCAAAATCGCGCAGCAGAGATTCTAACCGTCGCTCGGTCCTCTTGAGATTGAGATAGTGGCGAAGTTTTGAGAGCACAGGCCCCTCCATTCGAGGTTGATCCGGATCAATCTCCCAAGGATGCAGATACATGACGAACTGGGCACCGGTTTTCTCAAACTGTCTTACAATCATTCTGGAAGCCGAATAGGGCAGGAGGCGAAAGTATCCTCCCCCAGGAGCAGGTAACTGGAGCCCCCATAAGTTCGCCGTAGGCAGAGCAAGTTCAAAAATAGGACCGGCTGTCGTTGCGACTTCTCGTACACATCCCTGCATTCCACCGTTTTCTGAAGGTTGGAATCGAGTATGGATACTGGAGTCGTAGAGATAGCCTTCTTGAACCAAAATCGGCAGCGCCCATGGGGTTCGATCAGTAATCGAGAAGCTGGGCGCCCGATAACCGCAGACCATCGATCCCGATAAATCTTCCAAAACACGCTTAGACCGTCTGACATCCTCCCGAAACTCGTGTTCGGTCTGACGGCTGACTAACTCATGTCCATAACCATGCGATGCAATTTCATGCCCCTGTTTCACCAACGTCCTAATCAATCCTGGATGTCGCTCCGCTACCCAGCCCAGAATAAAAAATGTGGCCTTTGTGTCAGCATGCGCCAATAGCTCCGCCAGCCGAAGCGTATTCTGTTCAACACGACTTTCCAGACGATCCCATTGTTGCCTTCTGGCATCCGACCAAAAAGCCGACACCTGAAAATGCTCCTCCACATCGAATGAGAGGACATGTCGCACACCGATCCTTTGCCCCATTACTGGGCCCCTTCCCCAAGTAGCATGACTTTCACCGTCCGCACCAAAATTTTCATATCAAGGAACAAGGATAACCGCTTGACGTAGTAGAGGTCATACTGCAATTTCATGTGGGCATCTTCAGCAGAAGCTCCATAACGAAATTTCGTCTGAGCCCACCCTGTGATACCAGGTCGTACAGTGTGCCTTAAATCATAATAGGGAATGATCTTTCGCAGGTTTTGCACGAACATCGGACGTTCAGGGCGCGGTCCGACAAGACTCATCTCTCCTTTGAACACATTGACCAATTGGGGAAATTCATCGATACGGGCCTTTCGCAGCCACTTTCCGACACGAGAAATGCGTGGATCATCCACCTGCGCCCATTGAGCCCCTAACTTCTCTGCGTCTTGCCGCATTGATCGAAACTTCCATATCAGGAATGGTCGTCCCAGCAGTCCGACACGGTACTGACGATAAATAACCGGTCCGGACGAATCCATCTTTATAAGAAGTGCGATCAGACAGAAGACCGGTGACAGCAACAGCAACCCGCTGATTGAAACCAGTAGGTCAAGGAACCGCTTGGCAAAACGGGTAACCTTATGCTGCCGAAAACCCGACGAAAAGATCACTGCGCTTGGTCGAAGCGAATCAACCGAGAGACGGCCTGAAACCTCCTCAAACAACTGATGCCCGTCAAGAACATTGATACCCATTGCCTTTAAGTCGAGGAGCTGTTCAACCGGCAATACCGAACGACGGTCTTCAAAACAGACCACGATGGTATTCACCCTCTGTTCCTCCACCACTTGCGCCAGCTGTTCATGCGTACCAACGATGCCAGGTATGGATGGATTCCCCTCTACTCGCTTATTCTCTTCTACCAGAACCCCGACAATCTCCATCAACCCCGGACGTTCGCAAAGTACAACTCGATAGAGTTCCTTCGCAAGCCTCCCGCTTCCCAGGATCAGCATGCGTCTCTTGCGAGCCTGCATGTTCCATGTCGAATAGGTATCCTCCGTGAAGCGGCATAACTGTTCCCCCTGCTCCACCGTGGCCTCTTTATTCACTACTTCAACAGTCTTTAGCGGCATAGTCACTGTGGTACATAAGATAGGGAGCGAACTCCATTTCGACCTGCGTGAGAACCACTCCGATACCGTCGCCATCGACACCAAGCTGTTTCACCCCCGTACGAACCATCTCCTGGCTCGTCAAGCCGGCTCGCACGACAAAGATCACACGATCTGCCACACTACTGAGAATATTGACATCCGCAAGCGTCAGGACAGGTGGTCCATCCAAGATCACATGCTCGTAACGAGTTCTTAGCTCCGGCAGGATCTGCTTCATATACTGAATCCCGGAGATGCTGGTCGGCCTGTTATGTGGATCCCCGCAGGGTAAAACTGAGAGCGGAATACCCTCATAGGGGTGAATACAATTCTCAAGAATCTCCCTTCCCTGCATAGCCTCGCTGAGACCAGGCTTGACGGGAATACCGACATATTCATGCACCATCGGACGCTTAAAATCGCAATCAATCAGAAGAGTGGGCTTTTTGAGATCATGGGCCAGAACATAAGCAACGTTGACAGCCGTCGTTGTCTTGCCCTCTCCCATCACGCTGCTGGCCACAAGTGTGACGACGTTCCGCTTTTCAGCCGTCATCAACAGCAGGCGCGTCGACGCGACTCGGTACTGCTCAGCCATGATGGAGTCTGGCCACCACTTTGTAACTAAATGACCATTGTGAGATAGGCTCGTGACTGCCGCCCCCTGCTTTCCGAGTCCAGCCTTTCTCCAACTCTTTCCGTTCCCGTACGAGGGATAGGCGGGGACAGGCTTCGAAATTCCGGCCTCAGTTTTAGGTCCCGTGAGTAACGCCCGTGATCGCGTCCCATCCAGTTCAAGCAACCTCGTATCGAAAGGAGGGATCGATGCGATGACGGGAAGGCCGAGATAGGTTTCGATTTCTTCGGGTCGACGGAAGCCCGCCCTCAATAGTTCCACCCCGATGACCCCCCCCAAACCAACGGCGCAGCCCAACACAGACCCTCCGAGCAGAAAATGGAGGAGCGTCGGTGGTTCTTCGCCGTAAGGCAGGTTGGCCGGTTCTATCACTCGATACTGCTCTCCAAACTGACGATTTTCGTAATTCTCCAAAATCCTGGCATTAGTCCGTTTATCGAGCAGAGATTGGTATCCCTTCTGAAGATTCTCATAGTCTCGAACTAGGATGGCAAGTCGCTGTTCTGCCGCAGGCATCCGTTGAACATGGGATTCGATCTCCTTGATCTGGCGAACGGTCTTGGCCTGTTTCTCCTTGAGGAAGGCCATCTCACTTTTTAGTTCGTTGCGCTCCTTCATCAATTCTCTCAAGAATGGGTCAATGGGCTTACGGGCGGCCTTGCCACTGTTTTCAACCTGCCCACCTATCGTCTGCCCCACGTCGGGTTGGTCGCTGTCAGCCATCCGAGGCTCTAACTCCAGCCGGTTGATTTCCTGTCGAAGATGCACGACATCCGGATAGTTCTCTTTATAGACCCCCAAGAGTTCATTTAGCCTCTGCTTTAACTCCTCCAACTTGGCACCACGCAGGTCAGGAGACCTCGATTCAATCGTTCGCCCGCTCCTCTCCACTGGAACCACATCGGTTGACCCGATCTCAGAAAATTCCTTGATCGCTTTTTCCAGGGCCGTAAGCCGTTCCCCACCCTTATTCAAGGATTCACTGGAAGTCGTCAGATCAACCTGCAATCGATCGAGCGTGCGCAGATTGGCCTCCATCTGCCCCGGCAACTCCCCGATATGATCCTTTTTGAATTCAGAAATCGCCTGTTCCTTGGCTTCAAGTTCTGCCTTCATTCGATTCAGCTCAGCAGACAGAAACTCGGTGGTCGTCTCGACCAATCCTTCTCGACGCTTGGCATTGTCTTCCTGCAGCTTGGCAACGAGAAAGGCTGTCACGGCTTGGGCCACATGGGGATCAAAATGTTGATACGAAATCCCGACACCGAGGCCCTCTTTGGGCCGTGCGATACTGATGGCCATTCGAAGACGCTTAATCAAGGCCTCCTCTGTTGTGTCTCCGCTGTCCGGATACGGCTTCATATTCTCGATGATGGGTAGCAACAGGGATTTATTCGTAAGAGCGAGCAGGATCTGCTGCATGGCAACGGTCGCAGGGTCTTCCCCCCCTCTTCCCTCCGACCCTCCCAGACCTTTCACGTAGTCCTTCGCCACTTTTGGGCTATCGAGTGTAATAATGGCCGTCGACTTATACGTTTTAGGAAAAACCTTCCAGACCCCATAGGCCAAAGGCATACATACAGCCATGCTGACAACGATCCACCACCATTTCTTCTTCAGTGTCCTAATCAGATCTTCTGGAGTCAACGATTGCATACGAGCGATGTTCTCTGTAATCAGTAAAAGGCTTGGGTCAGACTCAGCTGGGCAACGTGTTTATCGTAAGCAAAGCGTGTCCCGCTGAATACATTATCAACGTTTTGGTAGCTATAGCTGAGCGTCAGAAACATCTTCTGGGTCACTCGGTACAGCACACCTCCCGTGCCTCCGATGGTGGTCCAGGAAAGTGCGCCTCCTGAACTCGATCCATACTCATCGGCAACAGCATAGTTCACTCCGAGCAACCCGACCAAGTCACGGATCGGGGTATTTTGAGTGAGGCTAAGGGACACGGAGTGATTGAGCATAGCCGCGCTTCT
>JAEURV010000372.1 GCA_016788465.1 Nitrospira sp.
CCATGCCAAACGGGAACGTGTATCTCGCGTGGCTGGATCATCGTGGAAAAGATCGCAGTGGGGCAGGTGCCATCTTCGCCGCGAGCCGTGATCATGGAAAGACCCTGGGGGTCAATCGGACGATCGATGGCATGGCGTGCCTCTGTTGCAGGCCGATCATGGCGCTCGCTCCCGATGGAGGACTTTGGGTTGCGTGGAGAAAGACCTTTGAGGGGAACGTGCGAGACGTTGTGTTGGCTCAGTCTCACGGACGGGTGGATACTTCCGACATGTCCTCATCGTGGGCCATTGCTTTGCGTTCGATTGCTATACAGGCTGGACGTTGCGTGGAACACGGAGCAATGGATGAGCAGCCGAAGTTGTTTTTTGACCTCCGACGATTAAGACCAAACATTGTGTTCGCCTTATACACCGCTCCTGCTGCTCAGGTCCACGACCGCAGTGCTGGTAGCACTTCTGATCGAGGATTTCGTGTACCTTTCGACCATATCATAGATTCACTTCTGGAGATAACTCTGCTCAAATTCGATGTGTCTTGCCCGAATGCTGGCCGATAGAGCGGCGTAAGCCTGGAGATAGCGTTTAGGGATGTTGCGAGTCTAGAACATCAAATAAGCGCCGGCACCAAATGATTCGGTCTTCTGCAAATAGAAGAATTGCCCATATGGACTATATCCGTGATAGTAGTTGAACAGAATCCGAAAACGCTTCAGATAGCCAGCGCGTGATATATCGATCCCCATGAGCAAGTTGGTATTGATGTGCCAGTCCTGTGCCTCGACGGATTTAAAGTCCGTCGTCAAGAGAGGCGTGAAGAGGATTGGATTGGAGAGGAGACCAAACAAGTGAGAGCGTCCCAACGGCGTCGGCGTCCGCGCTTCGAATCCCCATTGTCCTGTAAAGCGGTCGATCGTGGAAGGTTGCCGGTTGACCATCACTGCTCCTCCCCCATACATGCGCAACCATGTCCGGAAATCATACGACACGATCATGTCGACTTCCTCGTACTGAAGGCCAATTGATTTGAATCCAGGATGCGCCCCCAGGAATTCATCCCCAATGTGACTGCTCTGGTGATAAAAGCGTAAGCGCGCGGACCAGTTTTCATGCCGCCAGGTCAGCGGCACGCCGACATTGAAATCGACATTGATAAGCTCCGCATTGGACGTATCTAAGTCAAATTGCGAAAAAATGCCGGTCAGCAGGCTGATCTGCCACCCGTTACATCCGTTGCGCCGGGTATAGAATCCAAAATTCTCTCCAATCCCGACCGTTCCGATGTTTGCAGTGGTCCGTTCAAGCCGCGATTGAGTGGATTGCCAGAGGGCGAAAAACTGCGGCTGTTTCGGATCGCCCAAGAGGGGACGAAAGAGATCGTCAGTCGGGAAAGTATCTCCGATCGTTTCACTTTCGGAGAATTTGGAAACTTGATGGTAGCGACAATCTAATAGTTTGTTTGCTGGCCCATCATCCGGCTTCTTGTCATCAGCGGCATAGGCTGTACATATCATTAGACACATGATTGCTGTGATTACGATACAACACCGCTTATACAGAAATCCTAGACTCATGCCATTTCTCCTCCAGACGTTCTCGTGTGAAGCGAGATGTTTTGCACCTGCCTCGGGCACTGGGACTTTGTCATCGATTCGGAATCACACACCGGCTATCTTCACTTCTTCTGTTCACAATCTTCCCTTCCTTCGCTCAGCTTGGTATTGCTGTCAACGAAATGACGCGGGGTAGCACGCTTGGCAGTTATTTGACGCTCATCCTTATGGCAGTCGTGCACTATGTGCTGACAACTCTTTGGATCCAACGATTCCCATATTATCGTGACTAAGTGGTATGTACTTTGCTTATAACATGGGCCACCAACCCAAAATCAAGAGAACGCGGGGAGGGGACAAACTGAGAAAGTGTTCCTCAAAGTGGAGAAGCCAACACAAAACACGATTTGTCTCAAGGAGAAATATCCGATTTAGCAGATGGAGACGAGCCGTGAGCATTTTTGATGAATCGTTTGCATTGGCGCGGGTACTGGATTTACGAAACGCCCGGCACCGTGTGATTATAGCGAATGTCGCGAATGAAGAAACACCAGGATATCGCGCCAAAGAGCTCCACTTTAAAGATGCATTGGCTGCTGCGAGTGAGAATGCCCAAGGCGTGACTCTGAACAAAACCAATGATCGCCATCTGGTGAGCACAGTCGAGACCGTCCAGGGACGGATCGCGGAGGTTCCTGCCTCGGATCTTCCCTTAGATGCCAATTCCGTTAATTTGGAATTAGAAATGGCCAAACTTTCCGACAACACTATGCAGTATAAAGCGGTCGCGGAGATACTCAGGAGAGAATTTGAGCACATACTCTCTGCTATCCGCGAGGGACGGTAAGTTGCGAGACCTGTAGCCGTTGAGCACCATGATAAATCGGTGATCCGGCAAGCCGTCGCGATTGCATGGGGAATGGGAGAGACATCGGCAGCGGCGATGCCGGTCCGCTCCTGCGCGCCTTGAATGATCCGGCATCCCGCATAGATCAGGCAGAGGCTTATATTACTGTGTGGGCATCCCCTTGAGACTCTTCAGCCGCTTCCGAGTAAATCGGTTTTCGGTTTCGGTATTTTGATACCTGCCATCGTTTCTTCTGAAACGCGTAAACCACCCAAATGTCCCTCCTTCAATTGTGCAGCATAATCGACGCGGAATGCACGGCCCATGAATAGCAATATTGACTGTCGGGTCTGGCCGTGGCTCTCTGCCTGCTGCTGCTCAGCCCGCCAGCGGTACAGCAGATGGTCGGTAACACCCAAGTCCCGGGCGACCTGCGCGACAGGCGGTGCTGAGTTTCGTATCAATCGCACGGCTTCTTCTTTAAATGCTTCCGTGTACCGCCGTCGAGTCTTGGTGAGCATGCGAGCATCCGATTGCATCTTTCTCCTCCTTAGTGAGGTGTCTGTACAATCGGGGGAAGATCAGGATGCCTCCGGCTTCAACGTTGGTGTTAACATCGTGGGTCTGAGAGCGGACGGCAACCTCTATTACACCGATGACGTCGCCTTTTTTCAGCTCTTCCTGGCTCAGCCGGTGCCTGTCCGCGCCGGCTGTTCAACGCGATCGTCATTACAGCCCAGGGCAAGCGAAGGCAAGCAGACCTTCAACAAGAATACGATCATTCTTGCTTATGCGAGACTTTTGGAATGACCAGGGACGCCAGTCCATCTCAAACCAGGAGCAAACGAGTCCCATCGCAGGTTCTACGGGGAGCGCTCGCCGGTCGCGATTGAGCCCGTAACTTGCTAAGCTACCGTGGCCATGAACTCGACAGCGCAGGCCACCGCGTATCTGATCTATGCGTGGATTTGGGGCATCCATCCGATGCTGTGGCGACGGTTCCTGGTCCGCTCCGACAGCACACTGGCGGACCTGCACTGGGCATCCAGATCGGATTCGGATGGACCGATTTTCACCTGCATCGATTTCGGGTCCAGAAGAAAAGCTATACCACTCCGCGGATTGGGTCGGTGGAGGGCCATGATGCCCTCCAGGTGAAATTGATGGCTCTGCAGTTTCGGATCAACGAACGCTTCCTCTACGAGGACGACTTTGGCGACCTGTGGCAGCACGAGATTCGGATCGAGAAACACTGCGTGATCGAGAACGGGCGCACGTATCTGGTATGTGTCGGAGGGAAGTGGGGCGGGCCACCAGAGGACTGTGGAGGCCCGGACGCCTTCATGGCCCGCCGATCGGCGGCCGCTGAGCAGCACGCTCAGTGTGGCGGGGATTCATCGCAAGGTCCAGGAGGTTCCGAGCGGCTGGACCACGAACTGGGGCCAGAGCGAGCCGCGTTTATTGAAGGGTGCCAACGGGATTGGGACCAGCTGCCGGTCCTCGGGCCGCGACTGACGGTGGGGCTGGACGGGGGTACGTGCACGCCAAGAAGCAGCGCTCCGGCAACGAAGGGTGGTTTGAAGTCATTGTCGGTAAAATCGTCTTTGGATGATGGCAACGGCAAATGTTTCGCCTATGTACAGACTTATGACAACAAGCCGAGGCGGCGGTTGTTCGAGTTTCTGAAGTCGCACGGAGTACAGGAAAACCACGCAGTGCGGTTTTTGACAGACGGAGGGGCGATGTGCGAGCCGTGCCGGAGTTCCTGAGCGCGGAGTCCGAACATACGCTGGACTGGTTTCATCTCACCATGCGACTTACAGTTATGCGACAGCTGGCGAAGAGTCTGCCTTGGAACAGTTCCGACAAACCAGAGCAGCCAGAAGAGGAAGAGACGGAGCACATCGAACCTACGGTTGCGGCGGAAGAAACGGTCAGCACGCGCGAGCGAGCAGGTCTGTCATCGACTAGAGCGCGTGAAATGGCTCTTGTGGCACGGCAACGTGGGCCTGGCTTTGGCGGAGATGGAGAACATTGTCTTCGGCGCAGAAGCGGCCTCGAATGGGAAAGATGGTGTGCCCAAATTGCTTCGGGCTGCGAAGGAGTTTGCGATGTATGTCGAGGGTAACGCGGGCTTGATCCCGACCTTCGGCGATCGGTACCGCCATGGGGAGACGATCTCGACGGCCATCGTCGAATCCGCCGTGAATCAAGTGATGAGCAAACGTCTGGTGAAGAAGCAACACATGCGATGGAGTGAAGAAGGGGCGCACAACCTCTTACAAGTACGGACGAAAGTGCTCAACAACGACCTAAGGCGCGTGTTCGATCAATGGTCCCCCACACTCAGCGGGGCAGCGGTTGATGGACCACTCGCCAGAAAGGCGGCCTAGCTGCTCCCGGTTTGAGATGGACTCCAGTCGCATTTCACCACGGCCGGGATCGGAGCTGGGGCAAGAGGCTACGAATGTCTACCGTTTCCTAAGAAATGAAGGACCTTCGGATGGCATACACCATGCTGAGAGTATTCCGAGGAGGCAGGGGTGTGTTACTTCATTCACCGCGTAAATCGCGAAGATGATGAGAGCATCCCGTTGAGCCGAGGCCGATGCGGAATGCTTCGCCAATGGCTTATCAGGATCGTAGCCTGTGGGATCGTAGTGGGGACCATCGGTTGTGACAACAAGGCTCGGGATAGCTCCGCTACCAAACAACCTCCGATCTCCTCACCAACGAATCTGTTGCCCCTGACACCGGAAGAGTTATCCTGGATGCAGCTGGAACTTGTGCCTGTGGCACAGGGGCAGATTCTTCCGCATCGTGAATTTCCCGCCACCGTCCAAGCCAACCAAAACGAATTGGCCGAGGTTACGACCCTGATCCGTGGCCGGGTTGTGAAGGTCCATGTCGATGTCGGGCAGGACGTGAAAAAGGGTGCCCTCTTGGCCATGCTCCACAGTGTGGACCTTGGTGTGGCTGAGGGAGAATACCTCAAGGCTGAGGCCAAACTGGAGGAAGCTGAACGATCGCACGTGCGGGCCAAGGAGTTGTACGAGAACAAAGCCGTGAGTCTGGCAGAACTGCAGCGGCGTGAGGCGGCCAGGAAGGCGGCGAGAGCCGAAGCCCGTGAAACCAAGAACCGTCTGGAGCTGCTCGGTGTGCCGCGAGAAGAAATCGACAGGCTGGACCGGGAAAATACGATCAAGGCTGATGTGCCTTTGCGTGCGCCGTTCGATGGGCGGGTCATCACACGAAACATCACGAGGGGAGAAGTGGTCGAAACGGATCAAACGCTCTTCACCGTGGCCAATCTCACCGATGTGTGGGTGATCGGCAACGTGCCGGAGAAGGACGTGCAATTCATCCGCAAGGATCAGAGCGTCAACGTGGTCCTGGCGGCCTATCCCCATGCGATCTTCACCGGGACCATCACCTATATCGGAGACGTGCTCGATCCAGCCACTCGAACCATGCGCCTGCGAGTCACCGTGTCGAACCCCGATCGACTGTTGAAGCCGGAAATGTTCGCGATCGTCATGGTGTACGGGGTCTCGAGCGAAGACGCGTTGAGCGTGCCCCTCGCGGCTGTCCAAGATGGGCCTGTCGGCAAGATGGTGTTTGTTCAATGGGAGCCCGGCGCGTTTGAGGCCCGGACGGTCAAGTTGGGGAACGAAGAGGGAGACGTGGTCAGAGTGCTGGAGGGGGTCAAGGCAGGCGAGCAGGTCGTAACCAAGGGATCGTTTGTCCTCAAGTCCGAAATGGAACGCCATAAGATCGAACCGACACCATGATTGCGACTCTTGTGGAATTTTCTTTGCGGCAGCGGATCCTGGTCCTTGGGCTGGCCTGTCTGTTGTCCGTCGCCGGGGTGATTGCCTTTGAGTCGATTCCCATCGATGCCTACCCCGACGTGACGAACATTCAGGTGCAGGTGTTGACCGATGCGCCGGGCCTCTCGCCGGTCGAAGTGGAACGGTTTATCACCTATCCGCTTGAGCTTCAGATGACCGGTCTGCCCGGTCTTGCCGAGATCCGATCGCTTTCCAAATTTGCGCTTTCGCAGATCACGGTGGTGTTTCAAGACGACGTGGATATCTACTTTGCCCGCCAATTGGTGTTGGAACGGATGATCGCGGCCAAAGAGCGATTACCCGAAGGGACTGAACCAGTGATGGCGCCGATCGCGACGGGTTTGGGCGAGGTTTACCAATACTATCTGGATGGGCCGCGTGCTGCTGAGCGTGATCCGAAGATCGTAGAGGCGGACTTGACGGACCAGCGGACGATTCAAGACTGGGTCTTGCGTCCGCTGTTCAAAAGCGTGCCGGGGGTGATCGATGTGAACGGCATGGGTGGGTTTGTGAAGCAGTATCAGGTCTTGGTTGATCCGGCCAAGCTGCGCAAGTTCGACTTGACGCTCCACCAGATCTACGAGGCCGTGGTGAAGAACAATGCCAATGTCGGGGGCAACGTGTTGGAGCGTCATGCTGAACGCGCGATCGTTCGAGGGCTTGGGTTGATCAGGACCGTGGGTGATATCGAATCCATCATCGTGAAAGAGGTCGGTGGTACGCCGGTGTTCGTCCGGGATGTCGCTGAAGTCCGCATCGGCCACGCCGTTCGCCATGGCGCGGTGGTGCTCAATGGTCAGCGGGAGGTCGTCGCAGGCATCGTGCTCATGCTTCGCGGAGGCAATGCCCGTCAGGTGGTTGAGGCGGTCAAGACGAAGGTGGAGGATCTGCAGCAAAGCAACGTCCTTCCAGCAGGCACGAGACTGATCCCTTTCTATGATCGCATCGAGCTGGTGAATGCTGCCATTGACACGGTACGCGATGCGTTGATCGAAGGCATTGTGCTGGTGGTCTTTGTGTTCTTCTTCTTCCTGGGCCATGTGCGCAGCGCCATCATCGTGACGGTCACGTTGCTCGTCACTCCGCTCGTAACGTTCATCATGATGGAGCGGTTCGGGCTGTCGGCCAACTTGATGACGCTGGGCGGGCTGGCGATTGCCATCGGCGAGATCGCGGACGGCTCACTCGTCGTCGTCGAAAATGTGTATCGCCACCTCGCCCAGAGCAATGGGGAGAGAGGAAAGAGCAAGCTCGAGGTGATTCTCCATGCCACGAAAGAAGTGGGCCGCCCCATCCTCTTCGGCATTCTGATCATCAGCGTCGTCTTCCTGCCGCTCCTGACGCTCCACGGCATGGAGGGGAAGATGTTCGCCCCCCTGGCCTACACGTTAGTGATCGCCCTCTTGGCCTCGGTCGTCGTGACGTTAACTCTGACGCCGGTGTGTGCATCGTTGGTCCTGACTGAAGACCATCCGAAAGAAACGCGCCTCACGCTTTGGATGAAACAGCGCTATCTGCCGGTGTTGCAATGGACGCTCCGGCACCGTGGTCTTGTCTTAACCGGTTCGACTGCGATCGTGCTAGGCAGCCTAAGCCTCGTGCCATTCGTGGGACGGGAATTCATTCCACTCCTTGAAGAAGGAACCCTGACGCCCCAAGTCTTGCGACTGCCGAGTGTATCGCTCGCCGAGTCTATCGAGCTCGAGAAACAGACCCACAAGGCCATGCTGGAGTTTCCCGAAGTGAAGATGGCTGTGAGCAGGATCGGGCGGCCCGATATTGCGTACCATCCAGAAGATCTGTATGAGAGTGACCCGATCGTGTCACTGCGCGACCGAAGTACCTGGAAGACGGCGAAGACCCAATCGGAATTGACCGATGCCATCCGTCGGAAGCTGGCGGAAATCCCCGGCATCTCCGTCCTCATGAGCCAGCCGATTCAGCAACGAGTGGATGAGTTGATCTCGGGCATCAAAACGGAATGTTCCATCAAGGTGTTCGGGGACGATCTGGATGTGCTCCGCGACAAGGCCGAGGAGATTGCCAACCTGATGCGGCAGATCAACGGCGTTAAGGATATCAAGGTCGAACAGATCGCCGGACAGCCCTACCTCACTATCGACATCGATCGGCAGAAGATCGCCCGCTTCGGCATCAACGTGGCTGATGTGCAGGAGATCATCGCTACCGCAATCGGCGGCAAGTCTGCCACAGAAGTCTACGAAGGCGAGCGCCGCTTTCAGCTTACTCTGCGATTTCCGGAACCGTACCGGAACAGCATTGCTGCCATTGGAGAGATTCGGGTGAAGTCCGCTTCCGGTGCGTTCATTCCCATGAGTGACCTGGCGAAGATCGACATGCGTGAAGGCCCGGCTCGTATCAGTCGAGAGCATGTGAAGCGCCGCATCTCCATCGGGTTCAACGTCGTCGGCCGAGACATTGGCGGTGTCGTGGATGAAGGGCGCGCGAAACTTGCGGCACAACTTCACTTACCGGAGGGGTATACCGTCGTGTGGGGCGGGGCGTTCGAGAATATGGAGCGGGCCAATGCACGGTTGATGATCGTCGTGCCGATCACGCTGGGCCTTGTCTTCTTTCTCCTGTTTTGGGCCTTTCATTCTTTTCGCTATGCCACATTGATTATCCTCAATCTCCCCTTCGCGTTGATCGGCGGCGTCGTATCGCTGTGGCTCAGCGGACAGTATCTGAGCGTGCCGGCCTCTATCGGTTTCATTGAACTGTTCGGACTCGCCGTTGGAAATGGGATCGTGCTCGTGTCTTATATCAACCAGCTACGCCACGAGGGGCAGCAGATCGACGAAGCGATCTTGGCCGGCTGCAGCCTACGTCTTCGCCCGGTGGTGATGACCATGATGACCACGTTGCTCGGGCTTTTGCCGCTGGCGCTGGCGCAAGGAATCGGGGCTGAGGTCCAGAGACCCCTTGCCAGCGTCGTGATCGGTGGACTCTTCACGTCGACGGCACTGACGCTGGTGGTCCTGCCGGCTCTCTACAGTGCGTTTGCGGGGCGTGAGGTGGGGAAAGAGGAGGCGCCGGAATGGGTGTGAGGGAGAGCGGCTGGAGGGAATGGGCCGTTCGGTGGCGACGTCATGCGACCGATTTCTACGTTGGTCCCAAATACATTCGCCGCGTGCTCCTGTGAGACTGGGCCGAGAGGCGCAATGTAGGGACATCGAGAACAATGACGGCACTGCTCAGCATGACGGGATGTCGAACGTACTCACTCAGGGCTCTTCCCCATGCCCCTGTCTGTTGGAAGGAAGATGACCCCGGCGATATTCGCAAGCTGGTTGTCCAATACGTAAAAAACGGGATATAAAATCTTTCCACTCCGTAGACATCGATTCCAACCATAGAACAGTGGGCCAGCTCATCGAAGCTCCCCCGTCCAACGTTCCAACCGCGCCAGCTCGATGGAGAGATTGGCCCGCGCCTGTGCATGGGGGGGAAACCGGGATCTTGCGAAAAGGAAGGCCAAGTGGCTTCGCATGGCGTCCAAGGCGATGACGAGTGCGACGATCAGCGACTGGAAGGGATGGGTGAGACGATAGATTGGCGTTCCGCTGCAGTCACAATCAGTTGTTTCTGGACCGCTAGATCATCACAGAGGACTATATGAAATTTCTTGAATTCATAGCGACAGATCTAGGCGTGTTTTTGAACATTCCGATCTAAAGAATGTTTGAATCGCCCTTGAAAGCTGCGAATCTGCAATGCGCATCCTACCGCTCTGCCGGAATATTGTGATGCTCGGCAATTGGATCCGACATGACTTGGCAATGCAAAGGAGCGTATCCGAGTCAGAATACTGCCTACCGTTTGGGGAATGGCGCTCGCACGAGGCTACTTTCCGTCCTACTATCTCGGCCTCTCCGATTCCTCCTATGTGCAGAGGGCAGAAGGAGGGGCAGGTTTGCGCTTCCAACCCATTGTTTCCGGCTTACAGCTCAATTGTGCTGTGCTGACCTGAACGTGCACGGTTTCTCCGGGTGCGTCATAGACACGCATCGGCGTCACGGTCGCATTCTCGACCACGAAGCTCAATCCCCCTCGATGTCCGTACTCGTGTGAATGATCACTTCGCGCGGCGACAAGGCCGCCGCATCGCCTTTCACATCATGGACCATAAGACGGGACTCTCCCGCAAGAGCCATGGACGACACCGTGGACTACCCACCCGTTCGTCATCCTGTTTCTCCCGCTCGCATTATCCACCCCTCGGCCCCTCATACATCGCCCCCCGGACGGGCATCGCAATTACAATAATGACGAGAGACCTTGAGGCCGTTGTTGGGGAGCGCTCAGCGGCTACCGAGATCGCCCCTCGTTTCTACAACATACAATTCCCCCCGGACTTCGGGGTGTATGTCGCACCAAATTGCGTGACGCATACTCTCAACGGGACCGTGGATCCCCAATTTCATCGGAGCCGTCGAAAAGTGGAGCGTCATGACCTGTCCTGGCTCGATATGGAACGACCGGAAATTTTTCCCCCACACCTCCTTGCCGTTCTCCACCTGGACATCGATATCCCTAAACAGTCTCGAGGCGAACCCATGGGTGACGGTATCCTGGTTCCGAACCACGATGATCGTGTCGTGCGACGGATGGGTCATACCGACAGTCTGATACCCGTGCTGTCGATCCTTAATGGTGATCTCCACCTTCGATGGTTGGGCGCCCGTCTCCTGAGTTTGGGCGTACGCGGTGCCCGTTCCCGCATCGAACAGGATCATTCCTGTCACAGCAATGCACGTGGCTAGTCCGAGACCTGAAAACGATCTGATCCTCATTGGCCTACCTCCATGTTCGACATGTGAACCGCTTAGTCCTTCTATTGCCCTACTGTTCTTCTGGACCACATACCAGCCCATCCCAACATTCAAAGCGCTCCCCCCTTCGCTCATACGACCCATCATCCTTGCCGTCGGTGGTCATGGACTACATCGCACAGCGCACCTGTCAACCCAGTCGCTTTCCAACTTGGCTATCGTGTGCTCCGAATGTACGATCCCGTCACCCCTCAACCGGCCTTATCGTTGTTCGACGCTCTTCGGTATACGCAACCAGCGTGCCTCTCCCTCTACAAACTCATTGAGTAAGGAAAATCACGATAACTGGTCTACTTCGGGCATTTGGCCGGAGGAGCGAAGAATTATGGTGTGGTGAGAGCTGCTACAGATTGATGGGGTGCGTTGGGGCAAAAGAGGGCACTACAGCACCCCCCTCCCGACCACCTATTGAGGAGGTGCTATTGTTCGACGCCAGGCCATCCGTGTCATGAGCTCTCCTTGAGTTGCATGACCTCCCGAACCCAATTCGCTTGTGGCATTGATTGCTTATTGGCAAGAAATCACGAAGTGACGAGCGCATAACAAACGGCCCGCTCTTGTGTGGAACAATCGATGAAGGTTTGTGAGCTTGGCACCGCCGACAGAGCCGAAAGGCGGGACCCTCCGGCCCGGGTTAATGAGGCCATTCCCGGTTCGTGGCCGCAAGACCGAATGGCCAACAGCGCACCGAGGACAAGGGCCATCGCGATCGCCGCCCAGGCTAAACGCATGAGACAAGGCGTGTTTCTGATCAGAGAACCCGCCATGATGTGTCTTTCTCCATCTGCAGCTCTGACGTCAATCGCACCCACCGAACCCTTTCGACTCGAGGTATTGAAGCGGGCCCCGCTCCCTGAGGCGCCACGAGAGAGAACGGGCCCTCGCCCCCCTCGGTCACAGTCCGCATCCCTTCAAGACTGGCCATGACGAAGCTGTCGACGAGCACTGGACTTGGCCTGAATAGCCTGGAAGAGGGTGCTGAAAACGCTTTTTTAAACCGGGGTCGTACGGGCAAGTTTGTCTCAGAACCATCTGATTTCTTGACGGTGGCGAGGGCTTGGTCATATGAGTTCGAGAACGTACGGGAAGACATGTGGGCAGGTGTTGCGGACATGCACACACGTGTGAGGTCCATGTTCTACGACCCTCCCCCAGCCATCTCATCCCCACTCCAGCCAAGCGTCGTGCGAAGCGCGCCCAATCTCGAATGAACGGCCGCTTGCCGGCTTGGAGTGTGCCGTAGCGACTGTCGCACATTGGCCGGATGCCGACGGTCGCAAAATGGCCATTTACCGTCCGTTTTGGGGAAAGCGAATTGCCAATCTCACTGGGCTCAAATTTCAAGAGCTTAAGGATAGGCAATCCTTAAGGTTTTGTGAAGAGTCAGACATTCTGTGCAATAACCGGTCAGTCATTGCACGCCATCGGTCTGTTGAATCCACCACCCTCGGTCACTCCTCCCTCTCCTTGACACCTCTGGGTGAACATCCTAGCCTTGGCCGCCATGGCGCACCCCATCGACCCCACGACCTCGCTGCCATTGAGGCCCTTGCCGCGTCTGGACTGTGGGAAAGGGCAGGCCTGGTCGAAGCGCGTCGGATTCAGGAACTACTCAAGAAGCAACAGAACATCGACGCGCTCACGGCGTTGGTGCATGATCATCCACAGGTTGCGCCATCTCAGGAACTTGCATCTGACCTCTTGCAGCTGACCGAAATCAAGCGTGAACTCATCGGGGATATTCTGACGCTGTTTGATGATGGTCTGCCCAGAGAGCAGACCCTCGCCCTGCTGGGGCAGGTCTCGGTCTTGATTGAGCTGGTGAAGCGTGGGCAGGCCCAGCGAGTCTCGCCGTGATGTGATGCTACCTGCGTGGGCCCGGTCTTGACCATCATTCGTGATCCTTCTAGAACGGACTCACAGACGCTGCGCCGTACGGATGTCGCGTTCCTGAGTCCCTATGGGACCGCGCATCTGAAACGCTTCGGTGAATATACGTTAGGGAAGGTCTGATTTATTCCTCTCGTGAGATGTGCTACGGATAGCGCGGCTCTGAATGGGAGGCGCATCCATGCACCAACAGACCTTTGCCGAGGTGACGTTTGAGCAGTATCGCAAGCCGACCCGCCGCGAGCAGTTCCTCAACGAGATGCACCGCGTGGTGCCATGGGCAGAATTGGTGGCCGTGATTGCATCACGGAAGACTCGGCATTCAATGACTGCAGTCTGGAAGGCTTCACCTTCGTGCGCCTCTGGTGGAACTGCAAGTTGGTGTGACTCACCGAGCTCATGACCAGGCAGTATTCTTCCTTGCTCAGCCGGTGCCTGTCCGCGCCGGCTGTTCAACGCGATCGTCATTACAGCCCAGGGCAAGCGAAAGCACGTAGACTTTCAATAAGAATACGATCATTTTTGCTCATACGAGACTTTTGGAATGACTACGGTCGCGCGGCCGTTCGCCTCGCACGAGACCAGATGAATACTTGTACGCAACAGAACGGTGGGCCAGCTCATCGAAGCTCCCCCGTCCAGCGTTCCAACCGCGCCACTTCGACGGAGAAACTTGCCCGTGCCTGTGTATACTCTAACAACATTTGTCGATGCACTCGTTGGGCATCAATGAATTCGAGGAGGCTCGCCGCGCCCTGCTGAAAACTTATCTTCGCGATCCTCAACGTTTCTTCCGCCTGTTTTAATAATCCCTTCTCAAACACCTCGATCCGGTCCTGTGCGGCGTGGGCTTCCTCCACAGACTCGGTAATGGCGGCCACCAGTTCGTTTTGTATCCGCACCTGTTCTGCTTCAGCGCGTTTCTTTGCCGACAACGCCCCCGTGATTTCTCCCTGCCGTCGATACCACAGCGGTATGGGGACACTCAATCGAGCCAAGTAGGCCGTCTCGGCCGCTTCCTGTTGAAAGAGGCCGGAGATGGTCACAGAGGGGATCAGAGATTGGCGTTCCTGCACAACGCTGTGCTCCGCTCGTTCAATCTCTTTTTGGACGCGACGGACTGTCGGGTGCTGTATTTTAGCGCTTGCAGCCAAGCCATCCAGGTTCAGTTCTAGCGGAGGTGAGACAAAGTCGCCCCGAACATCGAAGTTCTTGCCGAGCACGCCGCCGGTCACCGCATTCAGTCGAGAGCGTCCGACAACCAAGGCGTGTTGTGCATGATTCAGATCATTGCTGACCTTTTGAACTTCCACGTTCGCCTTCAGGGCTTCAAATGGCCTCGCCTGCCCAGCATCCACCCTTGCCTTGACGCCGCGCAAGAAGTCCTGCGCGATGGCAAGAGCTTCCGCTATGAGTTCTGCATTGCGCTGGGCAAGAAGAAGTTGGTAGAAAGCAATCTTGACCTCAGCCCGGAGATACAATCGAGTCGCATCGACAGCTGCTTGGGATCCGGCGAGCGCGGCCTCTGCCGCCCGCTGACGGGCCCGACGCATGCCCGGCCACTCCACAGGTTGGCTTACTGTCACTCCGCGCTCGAAGAATGCGATATCCCGGAGAGCCTCTCGAGTTCTGCCCGGTCCCACCGTTCCGGTAATGGATGGATTGGGATAGGCCGCAGCAGTCGCTTGAAGCCCCTTCCCTTGATCGATGAGAGTGGCCGCTTCTTGTAAAGCTGGGTTGTGCTCCAAAGCCATCTCAATCATTTCGTTCAATCGATAGGAACGACTGTCTTGCGCCAGGACCACTGTGCCGATGAGGAGAAGCGGCAAGACGACTCCGGCCAAAAGCAGAGTTCGAAGCAGCAGATGTACCATGACAACTCCTCCTTACGTGTGAGGTCCGGTCACTTACGCATCAACCAGCCAACAAGCGGCGGCACCCAACAGAGATTCGCCACAATCGTCTCGACGGCCGTTGAGAGCAGGCCATGCCCCTCCTTTTTTCGAAGGAAGATGATGCCGGCGATATTTCCAAGCTGATCGCTCAATGCGTAAAAAACGGGATATAAAATCCTTCCACTCCTTAAACATCGATTCCGACCATACGGATGCCCCAATCGATGATCCACGGAAGTAGCATTGCAGACAACTTTCCCCAGCCGTACGCCTCAGCCATTGACCCGGATGAACCTCGAATGCGTTGCCGGACGGCACAGATGCCATCAAACAGGCTTTCCCTCTCTGGCGAGCGTGCGAACGAGCCATTGACCGAGTGCACTTTGGTGGAATCCAAAATAATCGAGTACCGCGCCGGTCATGAGCTGCAAACCCTGCCCCCGTATACTTGAGCAGCTCACCGAATTCTTCCTGCTCATCACCTGAGTGACACTGCGATTCGCGATTCACCATTCTTACTCCAAATGATTTCAACCACTGGTTAGCCAGTACTTGCATAGATTGACGGATTAGCAGAATACGTGCTTATTGCAAGAGCCTTTGTCACTATCTGTCCTCTCCCTTTATTAGCAGCAAAACGGCAACGATGACGTAGGCTACAATCCACTTGATGTTCTCGGTGTCCGCCGACACGAACTGCGATACCGGCTGATAACTAACAAGGAGGATCACCAACATCGCAACCCCCATCCAGTTCCACCAGCGCATCTCCATCATGAAATTAGCTCCTTTCACCCTCACGCAGTTAGAGCGTCTATTCGCCTCATCGCAAAACCAGTTAACCATCAGGGTTGGTCGTCGTCCGGACCTCCCCGTATCAATAATACGGCCGCAACAATGACGTAGGCGGCAACCGGAATCACCCACAGGATCTTGGTACTGTTAAACCCCGTCGTGTCGAACCCCAGGAACAGCCAGATCGGCTCATGAATCACGATAAAGATCGCCAACATTGCAAAACCCAGCCAGTTAGTCCAACGCATGCCCATCATGATGAGATTGCTCCTTTCGTTCACCTCTCGATCTTGTATTGAGCCATCGTTCATGCGCGGCAGCGTGCCTGCTGCCGATAAGCTCATGATCGTATAGTGCGGCAAACTTCATTGTCCGCATGGCAGACAATGCTAGCCTTGCTCGCACTATGTGCAACGTTTCTGGTGATGCGTTAGATGCTGAGGGGAGGATGGAAAAGAGACACGACGAAGGTTGGCACGTATAGCGTGTGACTTGAGCTTACATCATCTGTGTGAGGAGACAGGATCTCAAGAACGGCAAGGAATACCGACTGGAATATAAAGTGACAAGGACATCCATGATTCGATACGTTCTCCTCAGTTACCGGAGAGCCGCCCACTATTTCAGCTTGGGCTGAATGGATCGCAACTTGCCACTCACCAAGACACGGGAGGCCCGTAAGTTGGACTCCAAGGAGGAGAACCAGTCCGATGAGCAGCAGGTTTGAGTATCTACGCTCTAACATTATTCCAAAATAATAGCATAGACCTTGTGCCCATCGCACATTATTGGAGGGAAGCCGGGATAACGGAACTTTCTCTCATATGACTGATTTGCCTTGGGTTGTCCATCACTTCTGTCCTATGGCCACCAGTGATCGCTCAACCTGTTCGAGCGTTCCGTTGAAGGTGTCCTCACGGATCTGAGAAATGCCTTCTATATTCTCATATTTAATCCTGACAGACTATGAGAAAGGCGTCACCGCCGGACATTGACCTCGTATCACGAAGGGGAGAGCGAAGATGGATCATAGCGTGGGGATGCTCTAGAAATCCAACAAGAATAAGTATATATACGTTGAAAAGAGGCTCGGTTGGATGAAGGGTGTATCATCTGAGCATGAGGCGAGCGGGCTATGTTGATGGATGCGTAATGCAACAGATGGACTAGTCTGATTCTTTTGAGTCAGAGGATCGCGCGCCATGTCTGTGTCGCACCCTCAGTCAATCACGCGTAAAAAGTCGACGAGTTCATCCCGAACGAGACAGGGAAATGGCGTGTCGAGCCCTGTCCGTCATCTCAAAGAACAGACGGAGTCTCCACCGATGACCGTCTGTGCACGATACGATGTGTTACGGGCCCTGGCTCACGCGTCAGGCGTCGAACAAATCACTCTGTGGGCGATTCCGAATAAAAAATATCAGGTGAGTTTTCGGATTAAGAACCAAGAGCATGAATGGTATCTCTCAACCCTGCGGAATAAAGCGAAGCCTCGTGCATTCGTGAATCTGGGTGCGGCGGCCCATATCGCCTATGGAATCGCCCAAGCCCCGATCATGATCGTGAACATGTCAAAAGCGCTGCAGAAGTAACCCGTCCGTGTCAGTGTCCTCCACCGCCTACACTTTTCAGTAAATACGGCCTTTCTGTAGAGGCCCGTCCCTACACGTCCATACACTGCAGAAATAATTATCGCTCTATGCAGAATAGTATCTTGACATGCGAGATGCATCCGCGTAGTAGTGCAAACGAAATATGACTAGGCAATACTTAATAGGTACAATACGTATGCGGTTGTGCATGCCTATCTCGTAAATGGTGAGCACAAGCCATCGCATGGATGACGGACCCTCGACGAGAGAACGAGCCCGCCGGATGATTGAACGGGATATGGGCGCACCGCTACTTGGAACTCTCAATGACCCCCGGACCGTCGAAGTCATGCTGAACGCCGATGGTCGGCTCTGGTGTGAACGGCTCGGGCAGGGGATGG
>JAEURV010000188.1 GCA_016788465.1 Nitrospira sp.
GTCAAGGATTCGAAAAACAGGATTAGTCAGTTTTCAAATTGCGTTCTAGCGGTGGAGTAAAGATTTCGTTGAGATCGCTGAAGGAACCTCCAGGGGTAGGCCCACCGGTGATCACGTAAATACGTCCTTGTACGGCCGCTGACCCAAGACCGTGACGTGCCGTGGGCATCGGCGCCATACGCTGCCAGGCACCTCTAACCGGATCATAGGCCTCATTCTCCTGATATGTTCCAACTGCTCCTTCTCCGCCCATGACGTAAAGTTTTCCCTCAAGAACCGCAGCAGTGATACCACTCCGTGCCGTCGGAAGATCGACATCCCTCATCCACCAGTCGATAGCGGGATCATACCGTTCCACAGTAGCAAGATTTCGAGAATAGTCCCCATCTACGCGTCCTCCGATTGCATAAATCTTCCCGGCAACAGTGGCAGTCGCTAGATGATCACGAGGAGTCGGCAACGGGGCAGCTGTGGTCCAGCTGTCCCGCGCTGGGTCATACACTTCAACTGCTGAGCTGTTGGCCTTCCGATCATAACCCCCAATAGCATAGAGCTTTCCTTCATGCTCCGTCACTGACAAGGCACCGCGTGCTGTCGGTATGGAAGCACGCTCAACCCAGCTGTCCGTGGCCGGATCATAGGCATAGACCGTCGCCATTGGGTTCCAGACACTGAGACCAGACTTACTGTACCCGCCGACGACATATAACCGTCCGCCTGTGACACCAATCCCAACATGGTGCAATCCGATCGGCAGAGGAGCCTTGGACGCCCATCGGTCGGTCTCAGGATCATAGACTTCGACAGCCGGCGTGATGGCAAAATTCAACACATTGCCTAGACGGGGCTTCTCAAACCCACCGACGACATAGATTTTCCCCTCCAGCGCCGCAACCGCCACCTCCGTCCGCTTCGTCGGCATCGAAGCAGCAGTGCGCCAACTTCCTCGATCCTGTTCAAGTTGCGCTGATTGGGTAAAGATTGGCAGTGCAACAAGAAAAATCCAGGCAAGAAAGGATGCGAATAAAGGAGTCAGCGTTCCTGAGTTCCGAATGCGCCCAACCGCTAATCTGAGTGAGTATTGCATGGCTCATTCTATACCCGATGGGAGTTCATTGGCAGGGTTAGTTGGGTGCCATCAGTCCCATGTTCATGGCATAAGCTGGAC
>JAEURV010000232.1 GCA_016788465.1 Nitrospira sp.
TGTCCTCGCCAAAGTCCGACAACGAAGGTGACTGCCGCCAATCCAAGGATTGCGACGGTGAGCACCTTGCTGAAGGAGGCCAGCTTCTTCGTGAGCGGTGTGGCAAGCTGTGTTGTCTCCCCCATTAATTGGTGAATGCGGCCCAACTCCGTCTCTGTTCCCGTGCCGACAACGACACCGGTACCCTGGCCATAGGTGACGAACGTGCCGGAGAAGGCCATATTCTTCCGATCACCAACCACCGTCTCGGGCGGCAAGACGTGATCGGCCTTTTCGACCGGCACCGATTCCCCGGTCAGTGCCGATTCATCGACACGCAGCTCGCGAATGGCCGTGAGCCGTAGATCGGCGGGCACCTTATCCCCGGATTCCAGCAACACTACGTCGCCGGGCACGATATCCGCCGACACAATCCGCCGTTTTTGTCCGTCACGTCGGACCACCGCCTCCGTCTTCATCATCGCCGCCAGCGAATCGAGCGCCGCTTCAGCGCGTGATTCCTGGATGAACCCCACCAGTGCATTCACCAACACGACGCCGAAGATCACGCCGGCATCCACCCATTCACCCAGCAGGGCCGTCACGATGGTCGCCGCCAGCAGCACGTAGATGAGCGGATGATGAAACTGCAGCAGGAAACGGATCAGTGGTCCACGGCGCCTGACTTTTGGTAAGACATTTGGCCCGAACCGTTTCATTCGCCGCGCCGCTTCCTCCGAGGCGAGGCCTTGAGCCACGTCAGTTTCAAGTAAGAGAAGAATTTCATGTATAGGAAGATGGTGATGGTTCGTCACTACACAACCTCAATACCCCGGTCGTCCGGTGGTTCCTTAGGTGAAATCGGATGCCGCCTGTCGAGAATCGAACGTAATCGGAGAAAGGACGGTTGATCAGTGAAGGCCAGCAGGGAATCATGAGCCTGCAGCATCGTCGTCCCGTCCGGAACAAAACATTGGCCGTTTCTGGCCATCAAAAGGATAAAGGCGCCTTTGGGAAGACCGAGGTCCAGCAATCGTTGGCCAATTGCTGCGGAATACTCCGGAATCCGTATTTCGAGCAAGCCGCTCTTGAGAGTCGTCGGGGCATCCCATACCGGAGAGGATTCCATGCGGGCCGAGACGGGTTCATCGACACCAAGCCACCGGGCCACCAGCGGGATGGAGGTCCCTTGCAGCAACACGGAGGTCAGCACGATAAAAAACACGAGGTTGAAGATCAGTGCGGCTTGCGGGACACCAGCAAGCAGCGGGAAGGTCGCTAAAATAATTGGCACGGCCCCGCGCAACCCGACCCAGGCCACCATCGTCTTCTTCTTGAACGATAGACCTGTGAAGGCTAAGGTGGCAAACACGGAGACCGGCCTGGCACAAACCATCAGGAACAGTGCCAGCAACAACCCCGGCCCCGCGATCGGCACGAGTTGCGTGGGGAAGACCTGCAGGCCGAGCGTGAGAAACATTGCGATCTGCATCAACCACGCAAGTCCGTCATGAAACCGCATCAGGCTGCGTTTGTGGAGGAATTCACTGTTGCCCATCATGAGACCGGCTAAATACACCGCGAGAAAGCCGTTGCCCCCTAGCCATGTGCTGCCGCTGTAGGTCAACAGCACGAGAGACAACGTCAGAACGGGGTAGAGGCCTTCGTACTCCAAGCGCAATCGATTGACCAGCAGCACCATGAGCTTGCCCGTGCCGTACCCGATCGCCGCACCGAGCACCATTTGCCGCACGAACATGGGAATGAGATCGAGAGGCGAGCCGGATGCTCCTGTGATCAATGAGATGAGCCCCAACGTCAGGAAGACCGCCATTGGATCATTACTGCCGGACTCTAATTCGAGCAACGGTTTTAAGGGCTCACGCAAGCTGACGGATCTCGACCGCATCACAGCAAACACAGCGGCCGCATCGGTGGAGGAGACGATGGCGCCGATGAGGAGTCCCTCGGTCCAGGACATCTCCAAGGCCACCGTCGCAAACCAGCCCACGAGCCCAGCCGTGATCGCGACGCCGAGCGTCGACAGCGCCACACCGTAGCCGAGCACCGGTCGCACACTCGACCAGTGGGTGTCCAGTCCGCCGGCAAACAAAATGAAGGCAAGCGCGACGACTCCGAGGGATTGTGCAAACCAGGGATCGTCGAAATGAATGCCACCAGGGCCATCGGAACCGGCGAGCATACCGATGAGGAGAAACAACAGCAATGCCGGCACTCCCAATCGCCCCGATGCTTTGCTCGCGATGACACTCAGCAACAGAAGCCCCGACGCCGCGAGGAGAAGATATTCGATCGTCAATGTCATGGTGTGATGAACGATTCGCGTTTGTGTTTCGCCGTAAGCACAGGACACCCGGCTCGCTTAATGAGCGCTTCCGCCACACTGCCGAGAACCAGCCGGCTGAGTCCTCGCCGTCCACTCGTTCCAACCACGAGGAGATCCGCCTGATACGCGGCAGCCTGCGCCAGAATTGTCTCGACCGGCTCTCCCGGCACACAAGCGTCCTCTGCTTCGAGCCCGTCTTCCCGAAGCGCGTGCACGTGTTTCGCGATCATTCGGTCTGCATGCTTGCTGCTCGGGGTAGATGGTGACGCGTGCACAATACGAACGACGGCATGGAGCTTCGGCGCGAGGCCGTGCACGAGCTGAACAGCCGAATCGGCGTCGCGTGAGAAGTCCGTTGCCACGAGCAGTCGTCTCAGATGAACCTTGGCTGGATGACGAAAAACATCTCCGGCAAGGCCGCCATGGACCGTCAATACGGGACAAGGCGCCTCACGAACCACCCCTCGCGCGACACTCCCGATCCGTAGCCGATCCCACCCGGTGCGTCCTTCGGTGCCGATGACGACCATCTTTGCGTGAACCTGCCTAGCAGTTTCCACAATGCAGCCAATCGGGTCACCATACAGCAACAGTGGTTGTGCCGACACACCACGTTCTTTTGCCAGCCGAGTCAGGCGTCCGAGCTCCAGCAGCGCCGAGGTCCGCAGCGATCGCAGCGCGCGACTGTCGGGGGCCTTGCCGGAGAGATCCATCGGCGTCTTCACGACATGCAGAATGGTCAGCGAGGTTTCTAACGCCGTCGCCAGCTTCATGCCATGGAGCAATGCCCGCCTCGCCGGCTCTTGGAAGTCGGTCGGCAACAGAAGAGGGGATCGCCTCCAGCGTGCTCCAGCGTGGATCATAGAGTCTTCATGGCCTCTCTCCCCATCTCGCGTTCGTCAGGGCCTGCCTCGCAATGGAGAACCACGTATAACGAAGACATGGTGCGGGATATACAAACATCATGAACTGTTCGCGGAGAGAGACCGTCCGACACTTGTTGATAAATGACCAGCCGAATGTGCCTCGTAAATCGCTTTGGATCATGTAGTCGAGGAAACCCGCGGCCACTGGGACAATCCAGGCGCAGGCAGTTCCCTAGTGCCCGGCATATCCAGTTCCAGCTTGAGGGCGAGCACCCGCAACAGATGATCGCGCGTGATCATGCCTACGAGCTGGCCTCCCGCCACAACCGGAACTTGATTGATATCTCGACCTTCCAGCAGCTGGAGCACATCCAGGAGCGGCTGAGTGGGCGTCACGATGCGCAGCTGCGACACCGGCGTCATGGCCTCACCGACCGACACCTGCGCCCACCGTTCTTGGGGGACCGCTTTGATCTGATGGAGCGTGACGAGTCCCTCCAGTCGGCTCCCCTCGACCACGATGAAGCACCGCTGTCCTGTCCTGAGAATATGCTCGCGCACGAGTTCCGCCAACGCCATCCGGGCCGGCACGACCGGACAGTCGCGGCTCATGACATCTTCCACCACCAAGCCGCTCAACGCCGAACGCACGCTGACTTGCACGACGCTTTCCTGTGCCGCATTCATGAGGAACCAGCCGATGAACGCCAGCCAGAGCCCACTGAACCAATTGGCGGTGAAGCCGGTCACAATGCCGAAGAAGATGAAGGCATACCCGATCCCTTGGCCCGTTCCTGCAGCAATGCGCGTCGCTTTCGTGAGATTGCCGGTCATATGCCAGAGGGCTGCGCGAAAGATGCGCCCCCCGTCGAGCGGAAAGCCTGGCACAAGATTAAATACCGCGAGCATCAGGTTGATCGAGGCAAGCCAACCCGCGAGCGCCGAGAGCCGTTCGAACTGATCGCCACCGAGATAGGCGATCACGCCGAACCCCACGGCCAGCAGGGCGCTGGCGATGGGGCCTGCAATCGCGATCTGGAATTCCGTCATGGGCCGATCCGGCTCCCGTCCGATCTGCGCGACGCCGCCGAATACAAAAAGCGTGATGGAACGGACCGGCATGCCTTTAGCCAGCGCGACGAAGCTGTGCGCCAACTCATGCACCAGGATCGAGCTGAAGAACAGGAGGCTCGTGGCAATCCCCACCATGTAATGCTCGACGACCGTCCAGTGGGGATGGTCCGACGCGAACCGCGCCGTCAGCGAAAACGTGATGAGCACAAACACGATGAACCACGAGTAATGGATACCGACGTCGATCCCTCGAATTTTCGTGAGTTTCACTGATTGTCCGATCATGTCTCACCTCCTTGAATCGCCGTCGCAGGCCACGCCCTGTCCCTTTATTGAGGAATCACTCCGCCCTGCGCTCATCCCACAGGCACGTCCAAGAGATACAGTTCACCTTCCAGGTTAGGATGCAGGTCACAGCGGAAGGTCATCTTGCCCTGTTGGCCGTGCGTCAACCGGATCACTGCCGTCTGGCCTGGCGCGACGTGCAGGCCGTCGATTCCCCTTCCGAACACTTCGATGCCTCCCCCCTCAATTGTCACCGGCAAACCGGCAAACATCGGGGAGCTAAACCCATGTGGGATCGGGTCTTCGTTACGGACCACCAGGACCATGGGCATCCCGGCGTGGATCGGCGTGGTCTTGGTGCGCACGAATGTCGAGTTGCGAATGGTAAGTTCGATGCGTGACTCCTGCGCCGATAGTGTCTCCAGCGCCAAGCCGTGTTCGGCATTGAACCACGACAGACTGATAATTGCCGCGAGACCGAGCATGCTCCAGTGTGCACGCCCAATCCACAGCCTTCGACCTGTTGTCATATTGTTCCTCCAGTCTGTGTGCCGGACCAGCTGGTCCGGCGTACGAATTCAGCGCACGTTCTTC
Organism: Nitrospira sp.; assembly: GCA_016788465.1. GTDB lineage: Bacteria > Nitrospirota > Nitrospiria > Nitrospirales > Nitrospiraceae > Nitrospira_D. Next base: position 5,146 of record JAEURV010000232.1, read on the forward strand.
TTTCGACTTTTCATCAGCACGCCCAGACCGACGAGACCAATGACGACGGCCAGGATGCCGAGCGACAAGAATGGATCCATGTCTGCCTTCCTTTCATGACGACGTACGGGGTCACGTCTCGCGTCACGCTTCCTTCAACACCTTGATGATGGCCTGGACCATTTCGCGAGCGTCGCCGAACAGCATGATCGTCTTGCCGTCCACAAAGAGCGGATTCGGTATCCCCGCAAAACCTGAGCTCAGACTTCGCTTGATGACGACGACTGTGGCGGCCTTGTCCACGTCGAGGATCGGCATGCCGGCAATAGGGCTGGCGGGGTCGGTCCTTGCCGCCGGATTCACCACGTCATTGGCCCCGATCACGAGCGCCACATCCGTGCGATCGAATGACGCGTTGCTGTCGTCAAGCTCCTTCAACTGATCGTAAGCGATATTGGCCTCGGCCAGCAGGACGTTCATGTGGCCCGGCATGCGTCCGGCGACCGGATGGACGGCGAATTCGACTTCGACCCCGCGCCCACATAACAGTTCCGCGAACTGCGCCACGACATACTGAGCCTGGGAGACGGCCATCCCGAATCCTGGGACGATTACGACTCGTCGCGCCGTATCGAAGAGGAGCGCAACCTCCTCCGGCGAACCGGCCTTGACCCGTCCCGTATAGATGTCCCCGACCTGACCACCTCCAGATGTGGCCTGCGTTCCACCGGCCATCACGTCGACCAGCGAACGGTTCATGGCTCGGCACATGATTTGCGTCAGAATCAATCCTGAAGCGCCCACCAGCGAACCGGCGATAATGAGGACATTGTTGTTCAGGACGAAGCCTGTCGCCGCCGCTGCCAGGCCGGAACAGGAATTCAGCAGGGCAATGACCACGGGCATGTCCGCTCCGCCCACCGGCAGGACGAGCAACAGTCCGAGCATCGACGACAGGGCCACAACTAGCCAATAGACCGCATGAGGTTCCGGCGTCAGCCACAGCCACAGTCCGATGCCCCCGACGGCCACCGCCAGGGTGAGATTGACAAGCTGCTGGCCGGGAAACCGAATCGAGTTGTCCGTAATCAGTTCCTGCAATTTGGCGAACGCCACGAGGCTTCCCCAGAACGTCACGGCACCGATGACTCCTGAGGTCACCGCAGCCATGGTGAAATGATTGAGCGCGGGAACCGCCGCATCTCTGAACTCCAGGAGACCGACACCGGCCACGAAGACGGACGCACCCCCTCCCAAGCCGTTCAGCAACGCGACCAATTGCGGCATGGCGGTCATCTGAATCTTCAAAGCCAGAGTCGCGCCGATGACCGTCCCGATCACGAGCGTCACGGCAATGGCCTGAAAGGTCACCATGCGCCGGTCGAGCAAGGTCAGCGCTACGGCGATCAGCATCCCCGTGGCCCCCATCAGATTTCCCCGTGGTGCACTCCTCGGATGGGCCAGCCCTTTCAGCCCTGCGACAAAGAGAGCAGACGCGCCCAGATAGCCGAGATTGATCAACGCTGCATTCATGAGTCCCTGCTCGATTTCCGCTGGAACAGGCTCAGCATCCGATGCGTCACCACAAAACCACCCACGACGTTGACCGTCGCAAAGAGGATGGCGACCAGTCCCAACCAACTCGAGAGCGCATCCCGCTCAGAGCCGGCAGCCAGCAACGCCCCGACAATTGTGATGCCAGATATGGCGTTGGCGCCCGACATCAGCGGGGTATGCAGTGTCGGCGGCACTTTAGTGATGATTTCAAACCCCGCGAAGAGCGCCAGCACGAAAATCGTCAAGCCCGCGATGAGTATGTCCATGTCCACCCCTGTCAGAAGCACATCGAGTCACTGAAGTTCGCCGAAACGCCCATGGCGATCAGCGGGTCACCGTGCTCGCTTCGCTTTTTCCAACAACTCTCTCACCCGTGGATGCACCACCTCTCCGCCTCGTGTGACGAGGATTGCACGCGCAATCTCATCGTTGGATTCGAATTGCAGACGACCGTCCTTGCACAGATGGAGCAGCACGTTGGCAAGATTCCTGCCGTACAGCTGGCTCGCATGCGTCGGGACCGTACGGGGCAGATTCGTAGGCCCGAGCACCCTCACACCCCGACACATCACCGTTTCGTTCGGACGGGTCAGTTCACAATTTCCTCCCCGATCTGCGGCCACGTCCACGACCACCGAGCCCCGGCCCATCCGCGCGACCATGTCGCCGGTGATCAGATGCGGCGCCCTTTGACCCGGTACCGATGCCGTCGTGATCACGACATCGCTGGCCGCCACCACCGGAGCCAGTCCCTCACGCTGCCGCCGCAAGACCTTCTCGTCCAACGCCCTAGCATAGCCGCTTGACTCTTCCACCTCATCTACCTCAACCGAAAACTCGATCGCCTTGGCCCCGACACTCCGGATATCCTCTTTCACGGACGGACGGACATCGTACGCCGACACGGAAGCACCCAGGCGACGGGCCGTCGCGATCGCTTGCAAACCCGCCACGCCGGCGCCGATCACCAAGACTCTGGCCGGCGCGATGGTCCCTGCCGCGGTCGTCAACATCGGAAGCAGCTTCGGTAAGACTCCTGCCGCCAAGATCACGGCCTTGTAACCCACAATGGTGGCCAGTGATGAGAGCACATCCATGCTCTGTGCACGGGCAATCCGCGGGATCAACTCCAACGCCAACGAGGTCACACCCCGCGTTGCCAACTCCCATGAAGCCTCTGGGGTTCCCAAGGGATCGGCCAACCCGATGACGGTGTGATCCGACCGGAGCAAGGATAGATCATCGCGGCCCTTCTCCAGATTCATGCCGAGAGTTCTGACCTGCGGGAGGATCTGCACCGAACTGAATAACTCCTCGCGCCTGGCGATGATGCGCGCCCCCTTTGACCGATACGCGTCATCATCGAATCCTGCCGCCTCTCCCGCGCCGGATTCAATCGATACCTCAAGGGCAGCCTTCACAAGCAACGACACCTGCGACGGCGCCAGAGCGACCAGCGTTTCGCCAAGAGCCGTTTCCTTCGGCACGCCGACGCACAATCCACTCATACGATTCGCCTACCCCTGAACCGGACCGTTACCTTCAGCCGCATCTTGTGGTCCGGATCTGGTTAACGGCTACCCACTCACGACCGTCGGGATCCTCATCTGGGTTAGCCGTCTCTTGTTTCGTCCTCCGATGGAAACGTCGACCCTTGTCTGGCTCTCGTACACAGATGCTTCACCGGGCAGTACCCGACCACGCCGGTAACCGCAGCCAGCAATCCGACGGTCTCCACGACCTCCTCGACCAAAAACGGAACAGGAAATGTGAGCCAAAGAACCATGAGCACGGCTCCACCGAGGACTCTCACCCACCGCTCCATGGGGCTGAGATTACGCAGCATGCATGTGCCTGGTGCGTCGCTCTGGAGCTGACTGCACGGCCTATTCATAATTCTCCTCACTCAAGAACCGCTCTACTTTCCCACGGAAGCTCAGGTAGACCCAGACGGTATAGGCGATGACAAGACTGATACCGATCGGGAGCCAGATGAGGCCGAGCCGCAACCCATCGGGCGACGCAGCACTGTTGTGAATGGTCAGGCTGTACGAGGGATCGCCCGTCGCAAGGAGCAGATTGGGAAACATCCCCCAAGCGATACTGCCCAAACCCACCAAAATGAACAGGCTCCAGCTCAGGAAGACCGCGCCATGCCAGCCGAACCGACGGCAATACCATGCCGTCAACAGCAGGCACGCGGCGGCCAGCGGCAAGACCGACCCGAACGGATGTGCGACATAACTGTCCCACAGAACCGGCTGGACGAAGGGAAGCGCCCCGGTCGCCGCGATTCCCAAGAGCAGCGCGACCCATTCACCGATATCGGCAAAATGGCGCGCTCGAATGCCGACAGCTCCATCCGTCTTGACCTCAAGATAGTTCGCCCCATGCACGGCAAGCATCGCCACAACAAGCATACCCACGATCACCGTGAACCAGTCCAGAATTCCCGGGGTCGGGCCTGGTGTGAAGGTGGTCCAGAGTGCAGCAAAGAATTGACCATCGGAAGAGAGGGGCACGCCTCGAATCAGATTGCCCAAGGCGACGCCGAAGATTAGGGCCAGCAGTAGGCTAGACCAGGCGAAGATCGCGTCCCAGAACGTTCGCCATAAGGGATTGCCGAGGTGGGACCGTACGGCAATCGACACCCCGCGCAGAATCACACACCAGAGGACAAGGTTGAGGGCCAAGTAGAACCCGCTGAATCCGGCCGCGAAGGCTTTGGGGAAGGCGAGGAACAACAGACCTCCGCCCGCAACCAGCCACACTTCATTGCCCTTCCACACCGGACCGATGGCCTTCAAGACCAGTTGCCGCTCTGCGTCGGTTCGTGCAACGAACAGGTAGAGGATGCCCGCCCCGAACACAAATCCATCCAGGACCGCATACGCGGCGAACACCGCGGCGACGATCGCGAACCACAGCGTCTCGGTCGACAGCATCTCCTCGCTCACGACGCGCCCTTCCCGTTCGCACTCAACTCGACAGGCACGGCAGGACCACGAGCGACTGTTCGGAGCAACAAAAACAGAAACAGCAGGCCCAACAACAGATACAGACCGAGAAAGCCGAGTAACGTGAACAGGACATTGCCTGATCCCACCAATGGAGAGTTGCCGTCGACCGTCCGGAATAGGCCATACACGAGCCACGGCTGCCGTCCCAGTTCGGCGGTCATCCACCCGGCGGTCGTGGCAATGTAGGGAAACGGCACCATGAGCATGATCGTCCAGAGCATCCATCGGGCCTGAAACAGACGTCCGCGCCAGAGCAGGACCACCCCTGTCAGCATGAGCGGGATGAACAGCGACCCCAGGCCGACCATGATGTGGTAGGCGTAGTAGAGCAGCGGCATGGTGTCCGGCCAGTCTTCGCGAGGAAAATCAGTGAGCCCTTTGATCTCAGCGCCGAAATGCTTATGAATGATGAAACTAAGCATCTTGGGAGCAACGAGCGGATTATCGATCGTGAGCGTGTCCATGTTCGGCTGGCCAAGGAGCACCAGATCGGCGCCGGATTCGGTGTGAAAGTGGCCTTCAAATGCCGCTCCCTTGATGGGTTGATGCTCAAAGACCTGCAGCGCCGCATGGTGCCCGGTTGGAAACAGCATCAGGCAACTGGCCAGCACCGCAGCAACGACCCCAGTCCGTAGAAAAGTCTTGGCGAAATCCAAATGAATCCCGGAGAGCAGATAATAGGCCCCCACTGCAGCCATCACGAAGGAACCGGTGACGACCGCAGCCGTCATCGTATGCGAGAATTGCCACACCAACCAGGAGTTGGTCAGCAAGCCCCAGAGACTCGTCACGTGAACCGTACCGACGTCATCAACGGCATAGGCCACCGGATGTTGCATCCACGCATTCGTCGCCAGAATGAAGAACCCCGAGAGCCACGACCCGAGGAACAACATCACCGTCGCAATCCAATCGACCAACGGACCCAACCGTTTCTTGCCGTACAGCAGCACGCCCAGAAACGTGGATTCCAGGAAAAAGGCAAACACCCCCTCCATGGCCAACGTCTGGCCGATGACGCCGCCGGCAAACGTGGAGAACCTCGCCCAATTCATGCCGAACTGAAATTCCAGGGGGATGCCGGTGACGACGCCGAACGCAAAGCTCAAGGCAAAGATCTTTGTCCAGAAATAGGCGGCCTCGTCGTAGTGGGCATCACGGCTCCAATAGGCACGGCCTTTCAGGTACAGCAGCAAGGCCGCCAAGCCCATCGTCAATTGCGGGAAGAGGTAATGAAAGGTAGCCGTGACGGCGAACTGTAACCGATCGTAAAATAGTGCACTCGTCATGCCTGTCTTCTTTCATTCAAAAGCATTCCCTCCTGGTTGTAAGTTC
>JAEURV010000241.1 GCA_016788465.1 Nitrospira sp.
CGATCGACAAACACCGACTCCGCACTCCCCGACAATCTCAACAGACTATAGGTCGCTGTGCAGGCCCCGGCATGGACACTCCGCTCCAGCAAATCCGGAATGTCCTCTTCATTCACAGCGGGAATAATCGGGGCGATCGACAGGCCCGTCGGAATTCCGGCAGCTGCCAGCATGCTCATCGCGGCAAACCGCTTGGTGATCGACGGAGCTTGTGGTTCGATCTTGCGAGCGACCTCGTCGGACGAAAAGGGAATACTAAAATACACCAGCACCCAGGCTTCTCGCTGCAATCGGAGCAGCACATCGAGATCGCGCAGGACCAACGCCCCCTTCGTAATGATCGCGACCGGATTTCGATACTCAGCGCACACTTCCAAGCAGGCACGAGTCAGCCCATGGCTGGCCTCAAGCGGTTGATAGCAGTCCGTGTTTCCTGAAAACACGATCAGCTCCCCCTGCCATGAGGGCTTCTCAAACGCCTGCCGGAGGAGCTTCGGTGCATCCTCCTTGACCACCAGCTTGCTTTCAAAATCGGTTCCGGCTCCAAACCCCCAATACTCATGAGTGGGACGGGCATAACAATAGGCACAGGCATGAAAGCAGCCGCGATAGGGATTCACACTCCAGCGAAACGGCAAGTCAGGGCTCTCGTTCCGACTCAAAATCTCTCGACTGTCGTCGGTATAGAGTGTCAGTTTGGCAACAGCCGCCGGCTCAAGGAGATCCCGGTGTCGAGACTCAAAGGGGTTGGGTGGATTGGAGATCCGGCGCATCGCGCCTATCCTCTCCCCCATGCCCAATTGATGTCAAACCCCGGCCCTGACGAACAGAGTTTGATCAGACACCGCAACCGTTTCGTTGACTCTCAGATACCTAGCCCGTATTATTCACAACTCTTTGTGGCTCTTCGACTTGCTCAGGGTCCCAAGCCTAATTGAGAGACGAATTGGCCCGTGCGTTTCAGGTTTCACGTTTTCAGGCAATGCGCGACTCGCGCTTCGCGCGCTTCACGCTACATGAGACCGCTTCACCGTTCGGCCGTTCGACAAGCTCTCGGCTCTGAGTGTTATCGAAGGGCGAACGACGAGTTTTGAAAGGATGCGCTGTGCACGACCTCAAACAACTCCGTGACAACCTCGACCACATCCGCACCACGCTGGGACGACGTGGAAACGACGTCCAGTGGAGTGACATCCAGCAGCTGAGCGAACAACGGCGAGCGATCACAACGCAGGTCGAGCAACTCCGATTCGAACTCAACAAGGGCTCCGAAGAGGTCGCCCGTCTGCGCCGTGCCAAAGAGCCGGCGGAAGCCGCCATGGCTGCAATGAAGCAGGTGGGAGACCGTATCAAAGAGGCCGAAGGAACGTTGCGAACGGTCGAGGAGGCCCTGAGCGATGTCGCCCTGCGCATCCCCAACCTCCCCCATGCCTCTGTTCCGGTTGGGTCTGATGCATCGGAGAATGTCGAAGTGCGCCGCTGGGGAACCATCCCGTCGTTTTCCTACTCCCCCAAACCCCATTGGGAGATCGGAGAACACCTCGGCATCTTGGATTTTGATCGGGCCGCCAAGATTGCCGGAGCCAGATTTTCCGTCATGACCGGAACCGGTGCCAGACTCGAGCGTGCATTGATCAACTATATGCTCGATCGACACACCACCCAACATGGGTACCGTGAGGTGATCACGCCCCTCATGGTGAATCGGTCGACGATGACAGGTACCGGACAGCTTCCCAAATTTGAAGAAGATCTCTTTCGCCTGAAGGATGAGGACTACTTCCTCATCCCCACCGCAGAAGTGCCGGTCACCAATCTGCACCGTGAAGAGATCTTGAGTGGAGACCGTTTACCCCTGCGATACACTGCCTATACGCCCTGCTTCAGGCGAGAGGCGGGATCCTATGGAAAAGACACCAGAGGCCTCATACGCCTCCATCAATTCAACAAAGTGGAACTGGTCGCGTTCACAACCCCCGATCGGTCCTATGAGGAGCTTGAGCGCCTGACAGGCCATGCAGAGTCGATCTTGCAGGACTTGAATCTTCCCTACCGGGTGATGGCCCTCTGCTCCGGGGACATGGGATTTTCTGCCGCCAAGACCTATGACCTTGAAGTGTGGCTCCCGTCGCAACAACAGTATCGAGAGATTTCGTCCTGCAGCAATTTCGAATCGTTTCAGGCTAGACGCGCCGGCATCAAGTATCGGCCAACCGGCGGAAAGAAAGACGCGAAGACCGACTTTGTCCATACCCTCAACGGTTCAGGCCTCGCCGTCGGACGAACCTTGGTCGCTATATTGGAGAATTTCCAACAGCCTGATGGGTCGGTTGAAGTTCCACCAGCCTTGCGGACATATATGGGAGGGGTGGAACGCATAGAAAAGGAATAGACGTGTAATCGAGCAACGTCCAATTGGACTTCGGAAAGGAGCAGAAAACAAGCCTTCTATCGACTACTCACTTAGAAATCTTTGAAGAGTGAGTCATTCCAAGCCGCGGCATCTCTGAACCAGGAGGTATTCAACGTGGCATCAATTTCCAACACGACAGATTTACTCCCGCTTCTTGCAGAAGTTGAAACCGCGGACGACCCAATTACAACACTCGAACAGCGAGGTCATGTCTTCAGTCCCACCCTCAAGACAAAGCTCAAATCCGTTCGTGTGCCCACCCCGGCCCAGCAACGGCTATGGAAACAGGCTGCTCGCAAAGCCGGCAAGTCGCTTGTGACCTTCGGCCTGCATCCGCAACTGTTACCGCGCGCCTTGTCGCCCAACGAATTCGAGTTCAGCGCCGGAGTGAAAATGTCGGCGGCGAACGAGATTTTGGCCGGCTTATCGGCAAACGGTACCGTTCCAGATGTCTTGTTCCTCGATGAGCTCCTCTCAGCCGGCAACATTGATGTGCTTCTGAGCTTCTTTCGTGTGGACCAGCCCGGCGGGCGCCCCGGAAGGTTTTTCATTACCGGGCCGCCGGTGGTTGCGCCGATTAGTGAGGGCAATGATCGCGTTGTACTGGTGGTTCCCTTTCGTCTGAACTTCGAGCGAATCCGGAGCACACTGTTCCGCCAAATTCGAACCGTGGTGACGTTTGCCACAGGACGGATGCGACTCGACGTCAAACTGGCCACGGAAACCAATACGGCCAGTAATGGGACACGGAACCTGGTGGTCCAATTGGATCTGGCACAAGGGACCAACGCCCGCCTCGAGATTGACGCGAATTCGCCGGTGCAACTCATCAGTCCGCCCGCACCCGGCCAGATTGATCTACTCGCAGGCATATTACAGAACGAAATCCAGCAGCGGCTCAAGGGGTCTCTCCGCGTGACCTTGAGTGCGAACATTGCGCTGCCGTTCGGAAACCTTGAAATCGCCCGGGTCGTTGTTCTCACCCGGGGAGATGCCCTGTTGGTCGGGATCAAAGTCGTCGGAACACAAGGCCTTGGCAACCCCGACACGCTCACCGCATTGTTTCCAAACCAGGACACCAATCTCTTTACCCGTGTGCACGATCAGCTTCTACGCATCATTATTCAACGCGCCGCGGAAAGCGGTGTCCTCACGCGAGTCGCGAAAGAAACTCATCCCGATGCCGTCATTGACAGCGCCGATATCGCCTTTGGGAAAGACACCATCAAACTGATCGCGAAGGGAAAGATCGTCGACCTCTGTCCCGGCGGTCTGGACCTCAACTTCACCGTCACCACAACACTGACCATTACCTTGGAAAACACCGAGATTCATATCAAGAAGGAAACCAGCAAGGATCTCGACAACACGGACGTCCTCCTTTGTGCTCTGGGCACCCTCGGGCTCGCACTGCTCGCCGCGGTCGCCGCTCTCGTGTTCCACGGAATAGGCATAGCATCAGGTATTACCGCGGTCCTGGCCTTTGGGGCCATCGGCGTTCTGACGGCGATTCTGGCATTCGACAGCGACGACTTCGCGCTCGTCTTCGGCAGTGGAGGAGACAATAAGCCCACGATCATTGAACTCGATTTTCCAATTCCACGGACCGATCTCCTTCCGACACTCACCGGCAATTTTATCCGGCTGGATGAAAGCACCATGTTGATGGCGGCCCACCTCGGCACACGACCTGATGTCTTGAACACATATTTCTATGTACGTTTTACGGAACCGGATCCTCAGAGTCCTGCGATTGTCGTGACTCGGCCGATGAAAGGAGCCCGCGTTCAGCTGATGGATCGCGATGCACCGGCCCCGATCGGCGACGACGTGACCTTGCCTGGCCCGACGACGACGCATTCAGGCAGTCACTCCCCGGCTGGAGACTTTGCCGTGACGAAGGAGACCCGCTATGTCCGTACGAGTGATGAAACATTCGGCGACATCATCGCTGATCGATCTGGCCGCGTCCGGTTCTACATCCCACGCGATAAGCTCGTCAGCAAGGCAGGCATGAAGGTCGTCAAGACCACGCGAGTGAACCTGGATACCGATCAGGAAACCTCAAGCACGAGGCGAACCCCTGTTCCAGAATCGCGTCCGGATTTCTATTTCCGTGTGATCCGACCGGATGGATCGGCTGTCGACACCTTGCAACTGGGAGCAGGATTCTTTCTCAACTTCCAGACAGCCAGCATCGGAACGCCGACAAATCCTCTCACCATCACGTTTGGAGGAACCGGGCCGATCGTGGTAGATCCAGGGTAGTCCACAAAGCCACACATGTAGTACAGAATTGGTTTCCTCAGTCAGAACGATGCTTTACCTATTGCCCATCCTGACTCCTATTGGCCCGAGCCGCTTGTCACCCAACTTTTCCGATATGCCAAGCTTTCTCCCTCTGGGTTTGTTTTCATTGTCTTCGGCTTCCGACCTTCCGCTCCTATAAACTCAGGTGACCGTGTTTGGTTTCTGTTTAGGTCCTTGCGCCTGGGGCTAACACCCTGGACATCCAGAACAGCCCCGATTCCGTCCACCTTGAAATTGAACGTCCAACTCGTGTACAACCCCTCTCCCCTAATGTCCCTGACGAAAGAATCGTATACAAAAAAGGAGTCAAAATGGGAGCATCGTGGTCCCTGAGTCAAGAAGAAGAAGACCTGAATCGCCAGCGGTTGTTTCGCAAGGCGAGAAAGGGCGATGAGAAAGCCAAGCAGGAGTTACAGGAAATCTATGGTGTGCGGTTATGGGCGGAGCATGAACGGGCCGAGTTGGTGTACGAAAATCCTCGATACAATGCCAAACGCGGTAGCCAGAAGTCTTGA
>JAEURV010000245.1 GCA_016788465.1 Nitrospira sp.
GCCGGATGGCTGGAAACCGCTGACCTTTAGGAAGATCCCGAGGCTGACGACGTACGAACTGGTGGAAGAAGGAGCGCAAGTCGTCGTCAAGGCCATGAGCGATTCCTCGGCATCTGGCTTGACCAAAGAAGTCAGAATCGACCCGAAGGAATTTCCAATCGTGCGGTGGCGGTGGAAGGTCGACAATCTTCTCCAAAAGAGTGATGCCACCCGAAAGGACGGGGATGACTATCCAGCCCGCCTGTACATTACATTTGAATACGACCCTGAGATGGTGAGTTTTGGAAAGAAGCTCAAGTATAAAGCCGGCCAGGCACTGTTTGGAGATATTCCGATCGGGGCCATCAACTATGTGTGGGAAACAAAGACTCCCGTCGGCGCGATCCTAGACAATGCGTATACAGATTTTGTGAAAATGGTTGTCGTAGAAAGTGGTCCAGGCCGGATCGGTCTCTGGGTCGATGAATCACGAAACATCTACGAAGACTATAAAAAGGCGTTCGGTGAAGAACCGCCGATGATCAATGGCGTTGCCATTATGAGCGATACGGATAATACGAAAGAACAAGCCACTGCCTATTATGGCGATATTCTGTTTATGAAAGCACGTTAGAAAGGGTCCTGCGACAAGCTCCGATCTCATAGACAGCCGTAGGACGCTGAACAACCTTCATCATACTGACCTATAGCCGAATCTCGGACATTCCCTTACTCCTCTCTACCCTGACCTATTGAGTCCTCTTTCTGGGGGCTACAGACTTCCATCTCAAGTCTCTGCGCTGTGACACAAATGTGATGGTTTCGCGAGAGTGGCGTGAGATGGCGAAACTATCGGGGGCGATGGAAGTAACCCATCGAGTGTGATTACGCTTTGTACCAGTGTTCCGCGAGTGGGCACAAGAACCAATACTGAAATGTGTTGGGGAGCATGTGGACACGTCAAATACATCAACCAGAGAAGAGTGCATTGGGTAGTACTCTGAGCGAACCAGGAGGAGTCGTTTCCATTGGAGTCGAAGCGAAGAAACGTTCGACGAACTACCGGCGGTGATAGCGGCGGAGGTGGTGTAGCTTTTGGAGCTTAAGCTCCCTTCGGAAGTTCTGGATAAAGCTGTAAGGAAATGGATAGATGGACGACAGAGATCTTGATGGCTGAGCTGGCTGGATCGAAGTGAGAGATTCTAGCGGCGATCATTGAATCGAGTTGGCAAATCCATCTTTAGTGATCTCAGCTCGCACCCGATCGCCGACTTTCTTCTGGCCTCGGAGGTGCTTGGTTTCCCGACTGACGTACAGGTGAACCTGATTGCCGTCGTAGTCTTCGACC
>JAEURV010000260.1 GCA_016788465.1 Nitrospira sp.
GGATCCCACCAAAGTGCTCGCCTATCGCCTCTCGATTCCTTCGATCGTGGAAACCATCCGACAGAGTAATAACGACGTGGGCGGGCGCGTCGTGGAATTTTCGGGAATCGAATATGTGGTCCGAGGGCGCGGGTATATCAAAACACCCGAGGACATCGAAGAGATGGCGGTAGGCGTTAACGAAAAGGGGACGCCGATTCTCCTGCGCGATGTGGCCACGGTCAAGCTCGGACCGGACATGCGGCGCGGCTTAGCCGAGCTCGATGGGAAGGGCGAGGTTGCGGGCGGGATTGTGGTCATGCGCTTCGGCGAGAATGCCCTCACCGTGATCGAGCGCATCAAGGCCAAGCTCAAAGAACTCGAACCCTCCATGCCGAAGGGTGTCAAGGTGGTCACGACCTACGACCGCAGCAACCTCATTCACGAATCCGTCGCCACGGCAAATGAGAATCTGGCGGAAGAACTGATTGTCACTGGGGTCGTGATCGTCGGCTTTCTCCTCCATGTTCGCTCCGCGATGCTTCCTATCCTCAGCCTCCCCCTGGCAATCCTGATCGCCTTTATTTTTGTTTACTTCTTAGACATCGGGTTGAACATCATGTCTCTCGGCGGCATCATCGTCGCCATCGGGGACATGGTGGACGCTCCGATCGTCATGGTGGACAACGCGCACAAGCGGCTGGAGGAATGGGAACAGAACGGGAGAGTCGGGGACCGGACGCAGATCCTCATCGATTCCGCGAAAGAAGTCGGCCCGGCGATGTTCAGCTCGTTACTCGTGATCGGGATCTCCTTCTTGCCCGTGTTCGTCCTCGAGGCGCAGGAAGGCCGGATGTTCAAGCCCCTGGCCTTTACGAATTTCCTGGGCGTTGCCGCCTGCGCGGTGCTGGCCATCACGCTGATCCCGGCGTTGCTGCCAACCTTCACACGCGGCCGAATTTTCCCTGAGCAGCGACATCCCGTCAGCCGCCTCTTGCAGCGTCTCTATGCGCCTGTGCTGCGGGCCGCGCTCCACCACCGGTGGCTCGTTGTGGTCTTGTCGATCGGGCTGTTGGCCAGCATTATCCCCGTCTATCAGCGCATGGGCTCCGAATTCATGCCGCCTTTGTATGAGGGCACCATCCTCTACATGCCCACGACACTCCCTGGGCTGTCGGTCACCGAAGCCAGTCGGCTCCTGCAACTCATGGACCGGAAGCTCCGAGGGTTCCCCGAAGTCGAGTGGGTCTTCGGCAAGGCTGGGCGGGCCGAGACCTCCACAGACCCGGCCCCGTTCAGCATGATGGAAGTCGTGGTCGAACTGAAGCCGATAGACCAATGGCGGCCGGGACTGAGCTATGAAGGTCTCGTGGATGAGATGAATCGGGCACTGCAGCTTCCG
>JAEURV010000374.1 GCA_016788465.1 Nitrospira sp.
TGTCCAACATGTATCCGGATGCGAAGAACGTCGGTCGCTGGGTGTATCACGGCTGGCACGTCGCGATTGCGTACGTCATCAGCTTCTTGGTACTACTCGCGGTCATGGGCTGGCACCCCGGTCCCAAACGCGGCGATTCGCCGCCCGCCACGTCATCTATCACACAACCAGTCGAGACGCTGGCGCACTAGCCCGCATTATTCATGACAGTTTATGACGAAACCACCTGGATCGAGCATCTCGTGAACCGTCGCACGTGAAGCATATCTCCTTCAGGATTAGGGCGCTTCACACTTCACGAACGACGTTCGACGCACTTTGGCGCAACGGCGGATCGGCGATTGCAGCAGAAGAGTGAGGGAGACTGCGGCCTAGAACCAGTAACTCCTAGTTATGGGAAGGAACTGTAATGGAGCCGAACCTGCTCCCATCCAGCGGCCTGCTATCTCGTCCCGTTTTGCAGCTCCCGATCCATCGTAAAGACGAACACCCGTTCGCCGAGTTGTACATCGATATCGGTAAAGAGGCCGAGAATCTTGGCTCCGGTGATTTCGCCGATCTGTTCACAGAGTTTGTCGCGGCCCTGGGCGATCAGATTCTGCCGAAGACGCTTGACCATTTCGATACCTTCCGTCGTCTTCGCCAATTGCCGCTCGGCCGGTGTCAACACACCTTTGAGCCGCACAACAACCAGATCGCGCGCCACCAGCGCGCGGACTTCGTCAGGACCACGCCCTAGAAACTCCTGCTCAAACTTGATGATTGTGTTGCGGATCGCGTTTTCCATCACTTCTCCCCCACTGTCGACGGATTATACGGATTGGTCGACAGGAGGAACAAGCGAATTCCTGAGGTTTTGGCCTTCAGGGCATCATCCCCTTTAGTCTTTCGGATACCAGAATCCTGGCTGGGAAACCTGCTTGGTGGATTGCAGCTTGACGCTGTCCTATGAACCATATTATTCATGTGGCGCATGTAAGATAGGGCACTGTTGCCTATCCACCAGATATGCTTGGATAGGCAAGAGGCTGAGTGTTTCTCTCATCAGGGCCGTAGGGTGACCAGCACTCCATTCTGAGAGGCCGGTCGCAGTACAAGCCAACCGTTTGCGTCGACCATTGGCCGATGCGATGCGGTTGGCTTTTGTGTTTTCTGAGGCAATACTGAAATGATGTGGGCTGCTCTCCTGATCCCCTTGCTTCCCCTCGTCGCGGCACTGGTCGTGGTCTGTGCGGAAGACTCGACGCGCTATGCCCACGCCAAGATTGCCGCGCTCTTCATGGGGACCGCGTGCGTGGGAGCGGCGACGGCCCTGTATGCCGTGGCGATGTCTGGGCCAATCACTCTGCAATTCTATAACCCTGCCGCGGCTACATCCCTAACAATCCCCATCGGGTTTTACATCGACCGGCTCAGTGGCGTCATGATGACACTGATTTCGGCTGTGAGCCTGATCATCTACACCTACTCCATAAATTATATGTATCAGGATCGCCATTACCGGCGGTATCTGACGCTGATTTGCCTCACGGACTTCGTGCTGCTCTGCATGGTATCGAGCTCAAATCTCATGATGCTGTTTTTGTTTTGGCAAATTCTGAGCTACTTGCTCTACGTTCTGGCACATAACCATAGTCACGCTCCGACGCTCGACGGCGCGTATAAGACCTTCACTGTGCTGCGTGTGGCCGATATGGCCCTTCTGATGGGCATTATCCTCACCTACCAGGTGTACGGGACGCTTGAAATTCCCGAGCTGTTCTCCCGTGCGACGGCCTCCCTTCACACCGTTGCACTCTGGCCCGGCATGGACATCGATGCTGCCACCGCCGTTACCTTGCTGATGTTCATCGGAGCGATGGGAAAATCCGCGCAGTTTCCGCTTCACCTCTGGTTGCCGAGTTCGCTCTTTGCGCCGACACCCGTGCACGGCTTGCTCCATGCCGGCATCATCAATGCCGGAGGATTCCTGATTAATCGCATGGCGCCGCTGTTTGGCCTGAGTTCAGTGACCCTGCACGTCGCTCTGGTGGTCGGAACTGTGACCGCAGTGCTGGGAGCCTCCATGATGCTGGTGCAGAGCGATATCAAGAAGACGTTGGGACTATCCACGATCGGTCAGATGGGGTACATGATCATGGAATGCGGGCTAGGCGCATTTTCGCTCGCAGTATTCCATCTCATCGCGCACGGGTTGTTCAAGGCAACGGTCTTTCTCAATTGTGGAAACGTGATTCAGAAGGCTCGGATCGAACCACATTTCCCCCACACCGGCCATGCCCACCACGAGGAGGAAGCGCTGTCGAACCTCACATGGTCGACAGGGGTTCTGACGAGCTTAGTGATCCCCTTGCTGATTCTCTTGGTAACCCATGGGGTTCTCCACATTCCCTTGTTGGAGTCTCACGGAACCGTCATCATTCTCTTCTTCATCTGGATCACCTCGTCGCAAGCCATCCTGACACTCACGCGGCTGCGTGCGGTCGCCTCCTGGAAAGTATCGTCAACCATGTTGGTGACTCTGCTCTTCGTCGTCTTCATCTATCTGTTTGCGGTGGAATCGTTCACCGCATTCCTCTACCCCAATCCGAACGACGTCGCCTCTTACTTCAAGGCCGCCGACCTTCCCGACTGGTTGTTCGACCTGCTTCTCGTCGGAGCGACCGGCCTCACCGTGCTCGGCTGGGTCTACCTCTATTTGAAAGCCCATGGACGAACTGTGTGGATACCGGCTTGGATCGATAGAATTCGGCATTGGGTGTACGTCGCGCTCATCAATCGGTTGTATGCGGACGAATGTTACGGCCGCCTGGGACACGTCGCCCTGCGGTTCATCCATTGGGTCGACAAGCAAGAAGAAGGATGGTCACGGCGATGACCAGCTCGGTTCTTTTTTCTTGGCTTGCCACCTGCATCCCGCTCATCGGCGCGGTGGCCGGTCGGATGTTGTGGGAAGATCTGCCACAGCTGAAAAAGTCTTGCGTGATCTGGTCCCTCATCACTGTCGTCCCGATTCTCAAGCTTAGAACAAACTTACCGGAAGGCGCCTTACTCCTTTCCCTCCTCCCGATCGTGGCCATGATCTCCCTCTTGGGGCAGCCGGTTCAGAAGGAGCACCGCCTTTCCTGGCTGATGACGCTGGTCTGTCTCGGACTGGGAATCGGCGGTATCGTCCATCCGGCTCCGTTGGATCACCTGTTCCTGTTGGCATTATTGGCAACCGTAACTGGACTCTTGGTCCGTCACCACACGATCTTGTGGCCGATTTCATGGTGGGGAATTAGCCAGTTCTGCCTTGCGGGACTTGGAGCGCTCCTCACCGCATTGACGAGCCCTCCTCTATCATCATCAGGTGCGTTGGTGACCGCTGCAGTACTCGTCCCACTTCTGCCGTTCCATACCGGTTATGTGACTGCCCTCACACGACTGCCCGGCAATCTGCCCTCATTCTCGGCATTTCTTCTTCCCGCCATCGGCCTCCATGTCATGGCCTCGGCTCTTCAGGGGTTACCCACAGCAGTCTCTGGTATTGCCGGGCTTCTCGCCCTAATCGGAGCGTTGTATGGCGGCATCAAGGCCCTAGCCCAGACTCGTATTCGACTTATGTTGGCCTATGCCAGTCTCTCCTTCTTTTCCATGCTCTGGTGGTATACCGCGGCTTCGAATTTGGCGACCTCTCGTGCCGCCGTCCTCGTAGCATCGACAGGTCTTGCCACATGCGGACTCCTGATTGCCTGGCAAATCATTCGCACGCGATACGGCGACGATGTCGATCCAACTTCAATCAGCGGATTGGCTTCGTCCATGCCTCGCTATGCCGTGCTGTTGTCCCTGTTGGCGTTGGCTGCGATGGGGCTCCCTCCTTTCGGAGTCTTTACCGGATTGATGGGATTATTCCTCCACTCACCTATTCCATCACTGCTCGGTTTGATGATCATATTGTCTTCCTGGCTGGCAGCTTCCTGGTACCTCATGAGTGCGGTGCAGCGGTTGTTGTTCGGAACCAAGCGGAGTGACCTTCGATATCGTGATGTCGTGCAACAAGAATGGGCGGCGCTAACCATGACGATCGTGATCCTCACGCTCTTGGGACTTGCCCCAATTGAATGGTGGACCTCGACGGCGACTCAGTCGATGGCTAGCGCCCTCTCGCGAGATATTCCATGACGGCGGGAACTGAAGTGATGGATCTGGAATCAAAACGGATGGAACTGCGCGGCATCGTTCGCCTCGCAGGGGAGGTCATCGCCCAATACTGGCCGATGCGAACGTTTGTCCACCATAATCCGTTGCATAGTCTGGAATACCTCCCTTTCGAGGAAACGGTCCGTCGTGGCAAACAGTTTCTGAACGGGGACGGCTACCTGCCGAGTGACCTATATCGCAGATACGTCACGTCGGGGCGCATTCGGCTTGAGCACCTGGAGGCCGCCTTACAACCGTTGGTAAGCGATCGAACGATCGTTCTTGGCTCTCGGCCAGTCACCCATAGGGACGTTTTGCGCGCATGCCTGACCGAAGGGCTCTGTTCCCCGATACGAGAACCACTCGACGATCAACTGGAAGATGCTGACAAGGATCTCCTTGAGCAGATCGCCAGGAAGTTGGAACATGTATTGAGGGCTCCATCCCTCGATGAGCGTGTCAAAACAGTGGTGGAGACCAACCAGGCTGCGCTCTGCCGGTGGCTGACGCTCTCTCACTGGTGTGATGACACTCTCGGCACCTCCATCGTCCAGACCATCAATGAGCAAATGATCAAGTGGTGTTCGGCCTTTCTGGACGAAGGGCACGCCGCATGGGCCATGCCCGACCGCGATAAAGGCCTCTACCACTCTTGGAAACGCCTTGCCGCTCAGGAATGGGCACTCATCGGAATCGCCGACAGCCGCCGGAAGATCACCGCACTCCCCGATCATCCGGAAGACATGTTGCTGGAAAGCCTCGACCTGTTGGGCATTCCGATGGAACTGCGACAAGACTATTTGTCGCTGCAGTTGACTGCCCTTCCAGGATGGGCCGGCTTCATCAAATGGCGTGGAGAAGAACGCGACTACCCCTGGCAACAAGCTAATCCGGTCGGCCTTGTGAAGTTCCTGGCGATTCGCTTGTGGTATGCCCGAGAGCTTGTACAGACTACATGTCGTGAATACCTAGATATTCAAGGACGATTCGACGAGATCGTCGCCTATATGCGTGACTATTCAGACGAGTACTATCTGCGACGACAGCGGATCGCCGGCCACCTTCCGGCACTCTACGCTGAAGAGGTCGATCGGCTTGCCCATCGGAAAGGGCAAGGCTGGAACACCGTCCTCACGCGCTATCGTACCGAGGTGGTTCCCAGACACCAAGCCGCGCGTCGGCGTGGGACCGCCCGACGACTCCTCGCACTGAGCCGATCTCTCGCGATTCAGGATTCGCAACTGGTTGAGAGTCCACCCCAGGAGTTAAAGCAGGTCATCGAATGGATCGAGGGCTTCCCGGAATCGGATCATGGAATCGTTTGGCTGAAGGCCTTTGAGGCCGGCTATCATGAGCCACTGGTCGGACAGCTCATCTCCGTGTCCCAACGGAACCGCACGGACCAGCCGATCTCCTCCCCGCTTCGTCCCTATTCACAGTCCGTCTATTGCATCGATGTCCGATCGGAGCCCTTTCGCCGCCATCTCGAATCGATCGGTCCGCATGAAACGTTTGGCTTTGCCGGATTTTTTGCCGCCTTCATTCGATACCGTGCTTGGGGAAGAGAGCATGACACAGAACAGTTCCCCGTCATCATGCGGGCCAAGAACGAAGTTCGAGAGATCCCGCGAAGCTACCTGGATCACAAGGTCTCGCAACATCAGGTGTGGACGAAGTGGGTCCATGCGGG
>JAEURV010000328.1 GCA_016788465.1 Nitrospira sp.
CGCTATTGCGGAGTGGCGGAAGAACCAGCTGGTGAGCCGGTGAACATGCCCGGCTCAACCAGAGTACCACTGTTGTCGAACGGCAATCGTCCTTCCGTACCATGCAGCACACCCTTGATATCGTACGTCAGTTCCTGTTTCTGAGAGAACTGGAGTAGTTGGCGCACGATGTCGAGTGTCGAGGTGCTGGTATCGATTGTCATTACGGCATCACCCAACCGGGGGATCGTTACTTCCTTGCTCCCCAGGCCACGGGCCAGACGTTTCCCGTTCAGATTCAATGTGAAATCGATCCCTGTGAGGTGATAGTCGAAATCGTTCGGATTGCGGACACGAAGGTCAACACGGAGGCGCTGTTCGAACATCGTTGCGTCCAGCGGCGTGACGTTGGTGACGAGCACCTCCGGAGGCTCGCCTTTTATGAACCAGGAGGCGCAGCCGGGAATCAGCAGGGCGAGGACGATTAAGCACAAGGAGGCTCGGCGTAGTGGCATAGGCATTATCATAGCAAGGCATCTATGGGAAAGCGACGCGCAGAAGACGATGCGAGAGAAGTCCTATAGGTTGAGGTCAAGTGTCTTGCAGGATGTTCTAAAAAAGCAGTCCAGCACAGACGCTCTTTCGTACTTCGTTGCGCGTCTCTCCTATTTCGCAAGCGAACGACGCTTCACGAGATATTCTTCACGTGTTTGGAAGCGACGCGAGAACAAAGGTGGCGGCGTTTTTCAGCATCCTGCTAGTAGCAATTTGGATTGGACGGCCAACTTCCTGGGGGTGGTAGACAGTTCATGGGACGTGGCGGGGGGAGTCTGGCCGGACCATCCGGTCGTGGCTTCTTCCCGTAGTGATAGCCGTTCGCTAGCGCCTCATTGACCATCTCCTCAATCTCCGTCTCAGTCAACTCGGGGTGTTCGCGTCGAAACTTCCGCTCAAGGATTGGGCGAGTGGTCGCAATATATCGTTCGCGAGACAGGCGAAGCCCCTCGCGAGCCTGGTCATACAATGCCTTGCGTTCTTCCGTCCATGAATGGTCCGTTTGGTCGGAAGCGGCACTGATTCTGGAATCAGCATCCACCTCTCGATCGAGTCGGGACTCGGCGCATCCAGTGAACAGAGTGAAGATTATGGCCAGAGTGAGTCGCATGAGACGGTCTTTGAGGGGCTCAAATTGGTTGCCACTGTTTGAGCTGACCATCTAGTGTAGGTGCCTGTGTACCTTTCGGCAACAGCCATCTGTGTCTCCATCCCACCACACAACGCGCGAATTGGGGTCAGAGGTTTTTATATGTATGGATATGCTCCTCGTTCTTCGGTAACGTCACAGCCGCTCTCGTCTTTAGGCTTCCAACAACGATAGGGTATAGAGGATGGTAAGGCATTCTAGGCAGAGCCGGCCATTCACCTGCACATGGTCTCCTCTTGTGTTCCCATCTCGTCCGCGCTACTCTCGGCCTCCAGCCGATACAGTAGGTTCACCGAAAACAGACAACGTTCATTGCGGTCGAATCGTGTGGATATATATACATTAAGGAGGTGTGCATGCGTAGTTGTTGGGAACGGAATACCGATCGCTTGGCGGATCGACCCTGGGCTGTATTAGGGAGTCTCACGGCCCTGCTCTTGATGCTCCCAGGAGTCGGGGCTGCAGAAGAGTATGAGGTTTGGCTCAGTGATCAGGCGAATACTCAGGGGATCACAACGGAGAATCCCAATGGAACGCATGGCGGGAAGATCCGTATCTATGAAGGAAGCGATCTGGAACAGAATCCGCCGATCAACAGACCAACCGTTCTTGACGTCACAGCTGACCTGTTTCCAACCGCCCTTGCGACGACCGGGGCGCATGTAGCACGAATCCATGGAGTCTTGCCCAGCCCTGACCATGTGTATATGGCGCTGAACTTTGTGGCAAGCGGACATCTCGGCATTGTCGATGGGCGGACGAAGAAACCAGTCTGTCTCTTCCGCACCACCGGCACCTCGACCGGACGTCAGAACCATATGAGTTTTTGGACACCGGATGGGCACCACATCATTGTT
>JAEURV010000343.1 GCA_016788465.1 Nitrospira sp.
CGTCCAGGTCCTTCACGTTCAGCCTCTCATGAGCGGCAACCTTGGGCTTGAGCTCCACGCCACCTCCGCCCGCAGATGGTTTATCACCAGGGAATGCAGCCGACGCCGTGAATAGGACTGTTGTCGCAACGGCGGATAAGATGCCTGCGTTCAACGTGCCTCGCTCACTCATGATGCCCTCCTTATGGTTATTCAAACGGAACACGCATCTCACAGGGTCAGAATAAAGGGTCATACAATTCATAGACAAATAGATATTGTGATAGAAATCCATATAGAAAATAGATGTGATGGTACCTTGGAAAGGTGAACCGGACTGAGGTGATAGGCGCAGGTTTGAGACTGCTGATGTGGCTCATTCACATGCATATGTTCTTCGGTAGGCGGTCAGTGGGTCCGCGGTAAGGGGAGTCCTGATGAATAGACTAGAAATGAGAGCCTGTGTGGGGGCGGAGGCCGACAGTGTCTGCGGTCCGAATGTACTCCTGGGGAGCCTGGGGGTGACGCAATCGCGCAATGGTCGGTCTTTGCCTTCCAGGCGATGGAGCCTCTGGAGATAAGGATAAATGCCGTGGCACTCATTCACCAACCGATTGCACAAGCCAAATCAGCCTATGTCTTGGTAAATAATCGAAGTGAGGGCAATGCATCGAAAACGATTCAGAGTCTAGTGGATCAGTTGCAGGCTACCAAACACGCAGGAGCTGGTGATGATCATCTGTCGCGATATATCAAGTGAGACTACCGAATGAATCATCCTCTTGTATGAGGGATAGAGAACGAGTGGGAGAAGGTTGATCGGATCCCGAGATCACAAGGGGCCAGATATGTGGTGGAAATAAGGACGTTACGAGTCGGGATATCTGCTAGGTCTTTCGCCCTCCATTTCCTAGTGCTTCACGCTCAGGATTGCCAGCGCAGTAGACCTTTGGACAAAGCTCAACATGATTTTTCGTTGCGTGCTGCGATTGTTATGGGATAGGTTGAAACAAGCCTGTTAATACTACGTATGTCTTCCGAGAGAGGCAACCAGGGAGGGCGTTATGATCTCAGTAAAGAGCCCGTTCGCTCAGCAGACGTTGGTGGCGATGATACTCTTTGCCGTCATCGGTGCACTCTCGACGACCTGGCCCGCCATCATTGCCCTCATGCTGAGTGTATTCTTGCTAGGCTATTCCCTCGGCATCGAGCAGGAGATCCTATTTCTGTCCTCAGCCGAGATCAGTCATGCGTCGATCATCCTCACTTCGCTTCGTCGTCCCGGTCTTCCAGCGATTCTCGAATGACGGGGGCGAGCAGCGCATTTGTCGGTCCAGCAGATTGCGGGAACTATATGTGAGTCTCTGCCGTCGTCACGGATTTCTCAGTGCAGGCCAACACAGAACCGCCATGCAGGATAGGGGTAGAGGTTGTTCTCTAAGGCCGCACTCTCGTACCTCGGTGCTCGTCCTTCTCAAGCAGACCACGTCTCACACGGGTGAGGACGGGACGATCTGCCTCCGGAAGCCGTTTCGGCAAGTCAGGGAACATCATTGACGTTCTTTTTCTCCATCTTGCGAGAGTCCTTCCCCTGCAACGGATGAGCCTGCGGTGCCCGTGAGCACCGCGGTGAAGGCTCAACTCCTACCAGAGGTGGTCAGGGACAAGATAAGCCTGCCTGCCAGGAGCCAGATGTGCTTGCCTGGCGCTCATCTCTCCCGTGAGGGGAGTCGCGTTCCACCGTCTTCATCTTCCAGCATCACATACGGAACATACTCGGCCACAAGCTGGGCTTCGAGATGTAGTTTTGCGAAGCGGTCAAAGTCCGGGAGTGGTTCGGATCGATCCGAGAATTCGACGACTGGTCATCGACTCGCAACTCGTTGCCCGTAGGCGTGACCGGCAAAGTCGATCGAAAGCTGGCATCCAGCAATGCACCACGATTAATCCCTGGTGCGATAATCGAAGCGCCGATCGGGTAGACTCTAATGTCACAAGGAGGAGTGAGGCAAGACCGGCAGACGATCCTTCCCGATGTGTTCGAAGGGGGTGTCAGCCGCACTTCGCAGTCCATAGGCCGTAGCGAGATGCGGAGTTGGCTATCACCGTCTCTGCCGCATCAGGGTATTCGTAGCGCACTGGCTGGGCTGTCAGGTTATGCAGGGATTAATACAGAGGGCAAAGGGGCGGGCACGTTTCTACCAGTAATTCGAAGGACACAGCTATAGGCCACGAAAATCTTCTACCAGCCCAAGAGTACAATTGGTCCAAACGTCACAGCCTGTGTGATAGAAAACAGTTAGGAGCGTAAAATGAACGCTCACAATCTATGCTACCGGCATTATTGTGGTAATGACGGTGGCGATCAGGATGTACCATGGAATACCGAGTGTAACGTTATAGGTAAAGGTCAGGCCCAGAGAAGAAGCCAATCCAAGGGTTGGACTTGCCTCAGGGATGGCCATGCGCTGAATG
>JAEURV010000355.1 GCA_016788465.1 Nitrospira sp.
GTGGAGAGACAACCAGAAATTAAAACGCCGATAGCGACCAACAGTATCAGTTGCGTTGGTCGTTGAACGGTGGCTGATCTCACCAGGAATGAGCTAGCAGGCTGGTAGAAATCCATTCTGATACGTGACACCTCTCGATTATCTGACCGTTGCCTGGCAAATACGCCCACAGCCGATCAACAGTCTGCGCTTGTTCCGTCCGTCCGTTTCACGCTTCATGAACTGCGCTTCACGCACCTTAGCTTGTTAGAGCTCATGTGTACTGTCCTGATGCGGAATCTTCACATCGATCTTGGGATGTTCCGCTTGAATCGCCGCACCTAATGAAAGCGCCTGTTTTTCTTCGCCATGCACGACGAACACTTTGCTCGGCAGCGGATTGATGGCGCGCACATAGGCCAAGAGATCATTGCGGTCCGCATGGGCCGACAGACCGTTGAACTTGACGATTTGAGCACGGCGTTTCGTTGGGATGCCAAAGATAGGCACCACATCCCAGCCTTCCACGAGCTTGCGGCCCAACGTATGCTCCGCTTGAAAGCCGACGAACACGATGACATTCGCCTCGTCCTGAATGGCATGTTTAAGGTGGTGGATAATACGCCCCCCTTCGCACATGCCCGACGAGGAGATGATGATGCAGGGCCCGCGCATGGCATTGAGCCGTTTGCTCTCTTCCGGCGAGGAGACGAAATGGATGTAGCGTGAGGCAAAGACATCGCCGCCGGAGGAAAAGGTCTTCATGGTTTCCTCGTCATAACACTCCGGGTGCCGCTTGAATACCTCGGTGGCCTTTCCTGCCAAGGGAGAATCGATATAAATCTGGATCGGCTCGACGCGGCCCTCACCTACCAACTCTTTGATCCGCATGACCAATTCCTGTGTACGCCCAACTGCAAATGCCGGGACAATGATCTTGCTCTTGTGTGTTCTGGCATGCTCGATGAGATCTTGTGCCTTCTTCTTCATCTCTTCGCCGGCCTGTTCATGCAGTCGATCGCCGTAGGTCGATTCGAGGATCAGCACATCGCAGGCGGGTGGCTGTTCAGGATCGCGCAAGATCGGCATATGAGACCGCCCCAGATCGCCGCTGAACAAGACTGTGGTGCTGTTTCCCCGCGCCGTATACTTCACACGCACGGCGGCTGAACCCAAGATGTGGCCTGCGTCATGGAACGACGCTGTGAGGCGGGGTGCGACCTTCAACTGTTCGCCATACCGAGCTCCTTCAAATCGCTTGAGAACCTTGCGGACATCGTCGGCATCGTAGATCGGTTGGACACAGGTCCTTCCGCGTCTGCGCTCCTGTTTATTGACGTATCGACAGTCCGATTCCTGCACACGTGCCGAATCTTCGAGCATGATGCCGGCCAAGTCCGCCGATGCCCTCGTTAAGTACACCTTTCCTGAAAAACCCTGCCCCGGGAGCACCGGCAAGGCACCGGAGTGGTCGATATGCGCATGCGAGAGCAGCACGGCCCCGAGTGACTTCGGATCGAATCCCAGATCCTGATTCCTTCGAAATGCCTCCTGCCGGCGGCCCTGAAACATTCCACAATCGAATAGGAGCCGGAAACCCGGCGACTCCAGCAGATGACGACTCCCGGTTACCGAGCGAGCTGCGCCATAGAATGAGAGTTTCATGGGGTGTGTACTCCATTGTGGCGTGCGATCAAGTCCCAGGCAGCCTGGGCGGTCTCAGCATAATGAAAGAGCTCAAGGTCAGCCGGTGAGATCAGTCCGTACTCCACAAGCAGCTGCCAATTGATCAGTCGGTCCCAGAATTGTCTCCCTACAAGGATCACGATGACCTTGTCGGTTTTTCCCGTTTGAAGCAAGGTCAGTGTTTCAAACAGTTCGTCGAGTGTGCCGAATCCGCCGGGAAAGGCAACGAGTGCCTTGGCTCGTATAAGGAAATGCATTTTTCTGATTGCGAAATAGCGGAACTGAAAACTGAGCCGAGGAGTGATGTACGGATTGGGGTACTGTTCGTGCGGCAGTGTAATGTTGAGACCGATCGACTTGGCATTCACATCTGCCGCTCCACGATTCGCCGCCTCCATGATACCGGGGCCCCCGCCCGTGACAACCACATAATCACAGTGTCCATCGACTTGGCAGGTCGAGGAGACCAGCCTGCTGAATTCTCGGGCCACATCATAGTATTGGGCGAGCTCAAGCTGCCGCTTGGCAATGGCCACGTTCCGCCGGCATGCCGGATCCGTCGGCATGCGGGCCGCTTCCGCTTCAGCTTGCTTGAGCGCCTGTTCGGCCACCGCCGGTTCATGCAGTCTCGCACTGCCGAAGACAACGATCGTGGATTCAATCTTCTCTTCTTTTTGGATCAGTTCCGGCTTCAGGAGCTCGAGACCAATCCGAATAGGGCGGAGCTCATCACGTTGGAGAAATTCGGTATCCTTGTCTGCTGGGATATAGGACGCGGACAGACAGTCATTCGTTTGACCCGGAGTAGGATCTGATGCTCCCTGGCTCATGGCGCAATATTATAACTGCCCGACCACAATCGCGGCAATTCATTGTTCAGCAGAATGGACCGGTTCTTAGAAGGGATAGGGATGAAAGGGAGGTCGTGTAGGACCGCGTTGAAACCCTTGGTGGACCACAACCCAGTCACGGTTACAGAACACTTGGAACTCGTCGAATCCCAATCCCGTCCGGGAAAATATGAGGTCGGGATCTACGGGCGTCCAGGGCTTTGCCAGCCACCCGAAATTGACACGTGAGTATTTCAGGTCAAGAAACCGATAGGTAGCCACCACCCCTGTTTCAGCATCGCTGATCGTATCCGGGGTCCCCAGCTTCGTAACGACTTCAGTCATGGTGGTTTGCCCTGGGACAATAAATGCGACCTGCTCAGGAGTGAGAGGGGTATTAAGAGTCACGCGGACCACATTGCATGCCGTGCTTGATAGGCACAGAACTACCGCGAGGACGAAGGGAAGGGTCCTTCTCCCTACACACGTCATGTCACTCTCCAAATGGCCAAAAGCGGAAGCCAAGACTCTCAGTGCGTTTCGAAGCAATCACGTCTTCAACGAGCCCCTCGCGATTCACGATGACAAATACGTCATCGCTCTTCACTGACAGTCGCGTGAAGTTCAGGATGATCAAGAGCAGGCTTCCCGCCTTCGCATCATACCGATAATAATGCAACACATCTCGTCCGTTGAGTTGCACCAATCGATCCGGCGCTCCCAGGAGGTTGACCACGTCTGTTTTCGTCGTCACCCCCTTCTGAATGGCTGCGACCACTTCTGGTTTAATGTCATCCCCGAGCGTCCCTCGGCTGAAGGCACAGCCGTGCATGATGAGGCTCATAACCAGAAGCGCCTGAATCGATCGAGTAATCGCCATATCTGGTACTCCTTTTTATGGGCTCAGTTGTCGAGCCCCAGGACGAAATCTTGTTCATATACAGTATAGACGGCGGGCCGGAGGCCCACACGCTGATAAACCGTTTGGGCATCGTGATTCTGATGCTCCACGTAGAGACGAATCCCGCAGACTTGGGGATCCGACTTGGCTCGGGCCGTTATGTGCTCATGCATCGCTCGATACACCCCACGGTTGCGCCATGCCGGTGTGACATAGACGCTCTGGACCCACCAAAAGAGCCCGTTTCGCCAATCACTCCATTCAAATGTGATCATGAGTTGGCCCACGGTGGCTCGCGTCGGCTCAAGGGATGTGTCTGCAAGAATGTAAAAGCCATATTGTGGTTGTGCCAAGAGTGTGAGCGTGCCCTCTCGGAGGCGATCGAGATCCAGGCTTCGGTGCTCGGTTTCAAGTGCCATGGCCGCATTGAAATTGACGATGGTCGGCACATCCTGTGTCGTGGCTGGTCTGATGTTGAACAATACTTGATTCATGATCATGGCATGATGGCCGGAGGAGTCGTGAGCCATCCGGCCCGTGGGCGGTAGAATCCTGCCGAGAATTCCATTTTCATGGCCTCTTCGAACGGAAGATTAATCGGTTTGAGCGCGTTGTCTGGGATGAAGGCCAAGTACCCGGTAAATGGATGAATGGCCGTTGGAACAAATACCATCACGAGCCTATGGGATGCGTCGACCTGAAGAGCCGCCGGGGCCGTACCCATGACAAATCCTAGCGCCCAACATCCATCACGAGGAAATGGGAATGCCACAACCCTGCTCTGCCCAAACCGAGAGCGAAAATTGACCAGATCGGTCATCCCTTTTAATGTTAGGTAAATACTTTGCACGAGTGGGATTTGTTCAATCCGTCGTTCCATTCTTTCAAATAAGCCGCGACCGACCATCTGGTCGCCGATCACTCCGGCAAGGATGAGCAGAAGCACCAGGAACACCAGGCCGAGACCTGGTAGTGGATCGACCAAATATCGACCTACAATACTATCCAGGGTGGTGAAGAGGGTTGAGAGGATCAACAGCGTGGCCCAAGCTGGCACAAGCAGAATGAGCCCGGCTACACAGGTTTTCCAGAAAGCTTTCACCATGCTCTGTTCTCAATCCTAGCCTGTTGGTAGTCTAACAGAATTTGCCATCGCAGGAGAGGTATTGAGTCTGCCTCTTACCTGATGGCATGATACAGAAAGACATACGGGATAACTGCCTGGAGGATAGAGTCCATGAATATGAATCCGGATCTGTTGGGTATCCTTTGTTGCCCCGAAACCAAACAAAAGGTGGCGATCGCAGAAGACGCCGTTATCGCCACACTGAATACCTTGGTCGCTCGAGGTGGATTGAAGAACAAGGGCAATCGCCAGGTTACGGAGCCGTTTCAAGGGGGGTTAGTCCGTGAGGACGGCACCCTTCTCTATCCCGTTCGAGACAATATTCCGGTAATGCTGATTGAAGAAGGAATTCCTCTCGCACA
>JAEURV010000363.1 GCA_016788465.1 Nitrospira sp.
CCGATCGAGTGAGTCCCTCACCTTCGCATAGTGCTCGCGACTGCCGGGCCCCGTCTCTCCCGCTTGGCTCCGCTCCAACTCGCGCTGTTTGACAATCAACTGTTGGTACACCTCTGCCGCATAGCCCCTAGTCAGTATGGTGTCCAGTAATTCGATGCCCAAATCGCGCTGGGAAACATTGGAAACCCCACCTTGATGCAGAAATCCCGTCAGGGACGGCAAACTGAGGTAGGGCTGTGACGGATGCCAAGTCGGAGGAAAAAGCAGCGAGACGTTCATAGTCTGAGTTGTCCTTTTGCTCTTGAAAATCAGTGGCTTCGATTTCTTGAATTTTATACATTCCGCTCAGGTCGAAATGCAATCCTACCTGGATGGATCGATCGGACGGATACAAATCACGGCAAAAAAAAGCCCCGGACCGCTCCCTCCTGTGAGGGCATCGATCCGAGGCTTTTTGAATTTCGAAACGAGGCAACCCAGAGGCTGCTTCGCACCAATCAGATTGCTACAGCTTCAGCGTAAACCACGTCGACAACGACTTCATGCCGTTTCGCTCGATGTTGGCACCGTCCCACACTGCAAATGCAATGGGCACCGACATCCCCGCCTTGAACTGTACATCGTTCGCATCACTGGTTTCCAATGTCCGTTTCACGACAACCCGCCAGGTTGGACCCGTGTACCCACCACCCTTGACGGACCCTGATGGCTCCCAGACACCATTGCCGATGACATCCTGGTGAGCTTGCGTCGTGAGGGTGCTGAAGCCATTGGCGCTCAAATCCTCAACCGAACTCACACGAAGCGTCGGGTCAGACATAATGTTCCCCGACCAGATGCCGGAGTTGAACGGCCCAAGGCTGCGACCGATACGGTCAGGATAGGTGACGCCTCCTGCCGGCTCTTCAAAGTAGTAATCCCAGAAAATACCGGGGTACTGATCGTCCACATCCCAGATTCCTGCACTATCCTTGCCGATGTCCTTCTGCCACTCGGCATTCCAACGCCAGATGTTAGTCGTACCGCCGGATTGCCCCATACACTGGAACGGCGGAGCTCCGGCCGTATTCACCGGAAACATCAGCGCTACCTGATCACGGAAGTCTTGTGGCCCGATCGCCGTATCATTCTTCGTCTGATCGATCCACTCCAACCGCAACCCGACTTCCTTGCCGTTCGTCATCGCCTTCACAAACACCGACTTCACCGAAATATTCGGGTGCATCGGGGTCGTGATCAATTGACCGCTCAGAGGAACGACAACTCCCGGCACGCTCTCCCATACGGGATTGGCGCCGTCCATCGGAATTGCCCCCTTAACCGTCTTGGCCGGTATCGTCACCGGCTGACTGACGGCGAGTGGTACTCGCCCCAACGTCAGCATCAGGCCGACAGTGAGGGCGGAGAGAAGAATGGCAAACACCAATTTCTTGTTGGTCGTCTGCGCTACCCTCATAGTATTACTCCCTCCTCATGAAAATTGAATGAAAGATAACGTCTACTCGCGAACCGTACCGAGCATTTCAATAGTCACTCACGCTGTTCCTGAAGGTCGGCCCTCTTCTTGATCCTTGTCCTTCTCTTTCACATCCATGAAGGACTGAGCCCCGACTTCGTTCAGCAACATACTTAACTCATTTCCCTGATCTTGCGCACCACATTCATAAGTTTGACCTTCCGGCGAGCTGAAGGTCGCGGGTCGATAATCGGTCTCCGTATAGGGCTGAGGCGTCACGGCCAAGAACGCTGTCTCGAACTCCATCCAGTCGACGGTCATATCGGCAACCAACTTGAATAGGCCAGAGTCCGCCTTCTTGGCCAACATTCGGCAAAACAAGGGGACCCATCGACCGATATGATTCTTTACGAATTTCTTTTGTGCTTCCACCACAATCTGAGTCTTTTCAAGCCCATCATGACAGAGCGAGTACGACTCCTTGTATGCAAGGAAATGCATGAACTCGAACTCGACGCTAAGATGGTCGAGTCGTTCATGGATATCCTTCGACAGTTCAACTCCAAAGGCCTTGTAGAATCCAGAGATGTCGCCCATGACATGAGACTGGGCGAACACGTGGTCGTTCCCGAACAGCGTTTCATAGGGAGGGCAATCGAGCGTAATCACGTTACTGAACACACGACGATGCTCCGACTGGAGATCGCTCAATTGCCAATTGACACATTCCGAAGAGATCAGCCCCTCCACCAATTCCAACTGCTTTTTCAAAGCGACCAGTTTGTCCTTGGCACGTTGGTTCCCATCGACACCCAGGGCAACACCCAGCGCATCAAGGGCCGTCCGACCATCTTCGACAAATTCCCCACACCGAAGATAGTCGAGAAATTCCTCATCCTCCGGATAGAGGAGGCTCCAGGAGATCAGCAGATAGACCTTGCTGCGACTGAGTGCTCGCTCAACGGCCGGGGAATCCTTAATTGTGGAAGGGTTCGGCAACGTGGCGGTTGCAGATGCAGAGACTCTGTGCATCGGCTGTGGACTCGTCATAAAAATCGCCTCCTGTCCGTCAGCTTCACCTTGTCCTCCAACCATCACGTCCCAAGGTGTGACGGAAAAGCCATGTATGTATATGAAATGGCCGGTATGAAGTCAAGGGAGAACTCACCGGCCTTCCTGATGAAACGATCTCGCAAATACGATCAGGATTCACACGCCATCGGTTCATTGGGTGATCCTCGCCATCTGCCTGGCCGGCATCACACGAATCGCGATGCGATCATTTACCGTCCTGCAAATCATCTCACACATGCCACACCCCACGCAGGTTTCGGGAGAGACCGACAGGTGCAGCAAGGCAACATCCAGGGCGAGGGCGTTTGTCGGGCACTTCGAGACACAGGCATGGCAACCCTGACCGGCCGTGCAAAGTCGATGTGAGACCTCGGCGGTTCCCATTCGAACCTGGTCAATCCCACTCACCGGCATGAGCGCGTCCGTTCGGCAGGCAGCGATGCAGGGGAAATCCTCGCACAACAGGCAGGGAGACTGATCAGCATAGAGAATAGGGGTCCCATCGCCAGGATGCGCAGTGATGGCTCTAGGGGGACAGGCCGTGACACAATCGTTGCACCTGGTACAACGGTCCAGGAATAGTCCCTCCGCCACAGCGCCGGGAGGACGTAACCAGTCCGGCCGAACCGCCGGCACGGCAGCCTCGCTGGGGGAAGCCTCCGCGTGTTTCACGAGTTCCTGTGCTGCCCTGACGGTCGAGACGACAGAATCTTTCAGGAATGCTCGCCGGCCGTAGGAGGGATTGGTTGCCATTTAAGCACACAGGATCTTGCGAATGGTCAACATAGCTGGCCAGCGCGGCCGCAGCGAGCGAAAGGCCGAAGCGTACGGTGTATGTACGTTGAGGCCTTGAGCGAAGCGAGAACAAAGCTGGCTGCTATTCTCACCATTCGCATTACATGACGCCGTCGGCACGTAGCTTATAGACCTCCACACAGCGATCACAGGCTCCGAACTCGACATCCCACCCAGGGTGATTCTCACGGATGAAGTCCAGCACGTAGGATTCCAATTTGGTCCCCATATCTTCGACCCAGGAATAGGTCGGAAACCGGCAGAGCGGGCAGGGAAACCCCGGCATCAGCATGATTTTATTCTGACTTTCCGGCACCTCGCCGCCTTCGACATCCACGGCCCGGTCCATCACGCGAAGGATATCGGCAGCCATTTCGATCAACTCGGAATGGGAGAAATAGGAGGTCTGCCAGAGCCCCTCGAACACCGACTTCAGTTGAGGAGGTGGAATCTTGCGGTACCAGGACCGGAACTCCTTGAATCGATCCTCCTTGCTCAACATTGGCTCCTTGCCCGCCGCAACGAGCCGACTATCCACGCTCAAACTCCATAACACACGATAGCGCTGAAGGATCAGGGTCTCTTCCCCGGGGTTCAACCCGACTTTGGTGTCCGGATCGTAGCCGAACAACGGATCAATCATGTCGGAGATATGCATCAGTTCATGGCGGCAATACCGAGTGAGCGCCGGGTCGTAGAATCGACGGGGAATCAGCTTAATCCCGACCCCCTTCATCCCCTTCTCCTCAAATTCCTTGGCCAGGTCCTTTTCCACCGATCCCCATTTCCTAAGGATATCGACACCTTCTTGGTCTTCTTTCAAGACCCCCTTGACCAGCACAATGCCGATCTTCTGCTTCAGCAGCGGGTATTCATTGAAGGAATCCCGAACGATATCCGAAAACCCCCAGGTACCGAAGAGGAACTGATACAACTTCTTGAATTCGGCTTCTCGATCTTCGAGGATGAACTTCTCGTAGATCGGATCAGCATACTCGTGGAATTCCTTGTAGTAGGTGGGATCCCCTTCTCGCTCCGTCTTTTCCACGAACGAGTCGATCACTTCCTGAAGCAACGCTGGCTGGAACCTGATT
The DNA here is from genome assembly GCA_016788465.1 of Nitrospira sp. GTDB lineage: Bacteria > Nitrospirota > Nitrospiria > Nitrospirales > Nitrospiraceae > Nitrospira_D. Next base: position 4,420 of record JAEURV010000363.1, read on the forward strand.
TCCATTAGAATTACTCTCAATCACATCATGAGGCCATTGCCACACAACCCGCTGAACCGTTCGGGTGCGAAGAGAGCCGAAAACGAGCTTGAGATTTCTGTGACGCCGCTGAATACCCTCGACATCGACCAGAAGTCTGCGCTTCACCCAGGCCGACTCGTGGAAGAGTTGACTTGATCGTGAGGCATCTCTTACGATCTGAACGGTCAAATGAATTATACTGGCCGGGTTGTTGACCAATCAAGGACCAGACAGCCAAGGAAGTGCGCGACCTATGCCCGATCCAACGATGACTCCTATTCTCGCACCCGGTTCCCTTCAGACAGCTCCCCCATCTACCCCACCGATCGATTTCCTGGATTACTGGGGCACTGATTGTCGGGAAGTGAAAACCTTTCGAGGTCATTCACATGGAGTGTGGACGGTTGCCTTTTCACCCGATGGGGCCGTGCTTGCGAGCGGCGGTGCCGAACGCCTTGTACGTATGTGGGACATTGAAACCGGCCGGCTGCTCCGCTCCCTTCGCGGTCATACACACGATATCCGCGCCATCGTCTTCACTCCGGATGGGCAAACCCTCGCGACGGCGAGCGAAGACCGCACCATCCGACTCTGGAACGGCAAGACCGGCGAACCGGTGAAGCTCCTCTTCACGCGATACGACCATAGCGTGTGCAGCTTATCCCTCTCCCCGGATGGACTCATGCTGGCACGTGGGAGCCATAATAAAGATATCAAGATCTGGGAAGTCACCACCGGCACGGAGCTGATGACCCTGTTGGGTAAAGACGAATACGATCATCATTGGTCCGTATGCGTCGCATTCTCACCGGACGGCATTCATCTCGCCAGCGGAACCGACATCGGAAAGATCAAAGTATGGGAGGTGCTCCCAAGCGGCGAGGAAAAGGTCCTCCACGATGGGCATTGGCGAAAAGACCAAGTGGACTCTACCGAAACCCGTGGCTACTTCGTCGAAGACGATGGTGGATTCCAGAAACCGATGGACTACTGGATCGGGGCCATGACCTTCACGCCGGATGCAAGACTCCTGATCACCGGCAGCCGAGACACGACTATCAAGCTCTTTGAGATGCCCACTGTGGTCGAGAAGAAAACGTTGACCGGTCACAAAAGCTGGGTCCGCAATCTTGTCGTCTCTCCGGACGGAAAAGTCTTAGCCAGCGCGAGCGACGACCAAACCATCAAGTTTTGGGATCTGTCCACAGGTCGAAACTTCCGAACCCTCAAAGGCCACAGTGGCCCAGTCCGCGGATTGGCCTTTTCTCCGGACGGCAAGCGCCTCGCCAGCGCCTCCTGGGATCGGACGGTGAAGCTGTGGGAAGGGGGAGCTGCATCAGGGGAGTAGTGCAACTACCCGATCGCATCACTTCGGTGCGATTTCATAGACGATCGTCACCGAAGCTTCGATCTTGAGTTCACCCGATGAAATCGGCACATCACCGGCGCTCGCCTCCATCGCCATACGTGCCATTGCCACCCCAGGCCTGACAACCTGGCTTCCTTCGGTGACCGACAGAATCCGTGCAAGTTTGACGTGCAACGTTTCACTCAGCACTGAGGCTTTCTCACGTGCCTTAGCTGCAGCCTGCTTCAAGGCGCTAAGCCGTACCGATTGCTCCTCGCGTAACCCCCAGTGCAACCCCTGAAAGCTGTTCGCTCCAGCCTTTAGAACTTCTTCGATCACCGTGCCGACCTTGTCGAGAGCACGGATTTCCACAGTCACCATGTTACTCACCGCATAGCCGATGATTTCCGGGGACGCAGGTGAGACATCCGTAGGACGGTTCGATGGCGGTCGATATTGCGGCGACACGGTAAAGGAGGACGTTTGGATTCGCTCCTTGTCGATCTGTAGATCCCGCAACCGGTCCATGACCTTACTCATGACAGTGCTGTTCCGCTTCTGTGCCTCGGCCAGTGACTTACTCGCGGTCTCCAAGCCGAACGAGACAAAGGCCGTATCCGGCGCGTGCGCCACAAGGCCGGTTTCGCTGACAGTGAGAGTTGATGTGCCAGAAGTCTCATCATGAGCCAGCGTCACAACTGGAAACCCGAGCAAGATCAGCAGCCAAACGATCAGCATCCGCCCCCTCCTTATCATCAGTGACCACTTCGCCCTTCACAGAGCTCCACACCCGGAGCCCAGCATAGTCCCACTTCAACAACGGCGCAAGAAATGCCCCATCATCGCCACTTGACCTCACTGTATACATGCGGCATCTTCTCTCTCGAACACATTACAAGAGGCTCTCTCATGGCCATGACTTCAACCATGCTCCCGCTTGGAACCACAGCACCGCCGTTCGTTCTACATGACGTCGTGACCGGGCAACGTTACGCGCTCGACTCGTTCACTGCGAAGACAGGGCTGCTCGTGATGTTCATCTGCCGGCACTGTCCTTATGTGGTGCATGTCGAGCAGGAACTGGCAAAGATTGGACTAGACTATCGAGAGACAGGTCTCGGGATCATTGCCATCAGCAGCAATGATCCCATCAACTACCCGGACGACGCACCACCGAAGCTCAAGGAAATGGCCGTACGCTTGGGCTTTACCTTTCCACTTTGTCACGACGAGACTCAGGAGGTCGCGAAAGCCTATCGCGCTGCCTGTACCCCAGAGTTCTATCTTTTTGATCGAGATCGCCGTCTGGTCTACCATGGACAACTTGATGACAGCCGCCCCGGCAACAACAAGTCGGTCACAGGTCGCGATCTCCGCGCAGCCATCCAAGCCGTGCTAACCGGCAAGCCCGTCGATAGTAATCAGAAACCCAGCATCGGTTGCAGCATCAAGTGGAAGCCGGGCCATGCTCCGCCTTATGCCTGAGAGGCCATGAAGGCACCCCATATTGCACCTCAACTTCCGGAAATCTGTTCGGT
>JAEURV010000157.1 GCA_016788465.1 Nitrospira sp.
ATCAACGGGATCGGAGCCGTCTGTGTCACCTATTGCGTCGGCGGTCTCAATACCGTCAATGCCATTGCCTGCGCCTATGCGGAACGGTCGCCGGTGGTGCTCCTGACCGGCTCGCCCGGTCTCTCCGAACGTACCCGTACACCCTATCTGCATCATATGGTCCGCGACTTCGGAACGCAACGAGAGGTCTTCGAGCGGATGACCGTCGCCGCGGTCACCCTGGATGATCCCTTGACTGCCGAGCGCGAAATGGACCGGGCCTTCGCCGCCCTCCTACGCTATCGCCGTCCCATTTATATCGAGATTCCAAGGGACATGGTCCATTGTCCACTGGCCGGCGGCATGAGACCGATGTGTATCGAGGATACACCAAGTGACCCCGCCGCGCTGGAGGAAGCGCTCAGCGAAGTCCGGATCATGTTGGCATCGGCCAAACGCCCAGCCATGCTCGTGGGGGCAGAAGTCGGTCGGTTCGGACTTCAGGATGATCTCATTCGACTTGTCGAGCAACTGAATATTCCGATTGCCTCAACGCTGCTCGGGAAATCAGTCATTCGCGAAGACCATCCGCTCTACGTCGGCGTGTATGGCGGGCTCATCGCTCGCGAAGATGTCCAGCAGTTCATTAACGATTCTGACTGTCTGCTGATCCTGGGATCCATCCTCTCCGATGTGGAAGATCTGGATGCGACATCGCCGCTGTTATCCGAAGGCCGGACTATCCATGCGACTGCCGATCGAGTCGCCATCAAACACCATCGGTATGACTCCATCAAGTTCCAGGACTTCGTTCAAGGGCTGGTGCGATCGCCGCTTCCCTCCTTTTCACGCTCCCAACGCACACTCCCGGTCAAAACCGTTCCGGCACTTACGGCCCCTGACCTCGATGCTTCGGTGACCCTGGAAGGACTTTTCATGCATCTGGATACCGTGCTCACCGAGAAGACCATCGTGATTGCGGACGTTGGAGAATCGCTTTTTGCTGCGGCTGATCTGCATGTCCGCCATCGGTTCGAGTTCCTGTCACCGGCCTACTATACGTCGATGGGGTTCGCCGTCCCGGCGGCATTAGGCGCCTCGTTCGCCGACCCCAGCCTGCGTCCGATCGTCTTAGTGGGAGATGGCGCCTTTCAGATGACCGGAACGGAACTGGCCAGCTGTGTCCGGTATGGGCAAGCCCCGATTGTGATCCTTTTGAATAACCGTGGTTATTCAACGGAACGGGAAATTTTGGAAGGTCCCTTTAACGATGTGCATGAATGGCAATACGACAAAATCTGTGATCTGGTTGGAGGCGGGAAAGGCGTACGCGTGAGTACCCAGCGGGAGTTCCAACAACATCTCTCCGCTGCGTTTGCCGACCAAGCTCACCTGCATGTGCTCAACGTGCTCCTCTGCCCCAATGACCGCAGCCCCGGCATGGTCCGCCTGGCTAGGCGCCTTGGGAAAAAGCTGTCCACCGATAAGCCATAGGGAAAACCATCCAGTCTGTCTGCTTTCTCCTACACCTCTGATTGCTTCTAGAGAAAATCGCCCCTCAATTTCTCCAGAAATCCCCCACAGGCTCGTTCTTCCATCAAAATCAGCAATGGCACGCCCCCTGCAAATTTGTTTATTTGCTTTATGACAGAGCGGCTGGGCAGAATAGGCCTTCCCCTGCTTCACCGCCTTTACGCCGAATCAGTTTTCAGCAATAATCCGGTACTGGCCGAGAGGATACCTTGTCAGATTTTTATCAAAATGGCGTCGTCACCGTCCTACACCGGCTCGGTCAACCCAATACCGAGCAATTGGAGCAGGAACTGGAGCGGTATGCAAAAACGACTCCGATCGCGCTGGTCCTCCCGTCGCTCTATGCGGAACTTGAACGACCAGCCCTCAAGCGCATCGTCGATATCCTGAGTGACGTTCGTTACATCAACGAAATCGTCATCTCGTTGGATCACGCTTCCGCCTTAGAATTCAGGCTGGCCAAGCAATTCTTTTCCCACCTCCCTCAACGAGTCCGCGTTGTCTGGAACGACGGCGCTCGCATCCAAGCGATCCTGAATGTGCTGGTCTCACATGAAATCGACATCGGACACCAAGGCAAGGGGCGCGGGTGTTGGACGGCCTACGGTTATGTTCTGGCCAGAGGCCAGAGCCAGATCATCGCACTCCATGACTGCGACATTGTGAGTTACGATCGCCAGTATCTCGCTCGCCTCTGCTATCCCATCGCGAATCCGAATCTCGCGTATGAATTTTGTAAAGGGTACTACAGTCGGGTGACGGACCGCATGCATGGGCGTGTGACGCGTCTCTTCATGACGCCGCTCATCCGCAGTCTGCAAATGCTGGTCGGACCGCACTCTCTCCTCTCGTTTCTCGACAGTTTTCGGTACCCGCTGGCCGGTGAGTTTGCGATGGTACGGGATCTGGCCTGGATCAATCGTATTCCAGGTGATTGGGGGCTTGAGGTCGGCATGTTGGCCGAGGTCTACCGGAATTGTGCGCTGCGACGGATCTGCCAAGCCGATATCGCTGATGCCTATGAGCACAAACATCAGACATTGTCGACGCACAATCCGGACGCCGGTTTGTTAAAAATGTGCGTGGATATCACCAAATCCCTGTTTCGTAACCTGGCAAGCGAAGGATTGGTCCTCTCAGAAAGCACGCTCAAGACCTTGCGAGCCACATACTTACAGGCTGCGCAGGAAGCTATTAGCCGGTATGAAAATGACGCGGCGATCAACAGCCTGCGTTTTGACCGCCATGAAGAGCGACGTGCGGTCGAGGTATTTCTTCGCGGAATGACGCTGGCAACCGATAGCTTTCTTGAAGACCCCCTTGGGGTTCCCATGATCTCGAACTGGAGCCGCGTGACTCACGCCGTCCCCGATATTTTCCATCGGCTCATGGATGCGGTCGAGCAAGATCATGCCTGGGATCCTGCAGCGGAAACACGACAACCGGTCTCATGATGAACAACGGCCTGATTCCACTCACTGCTGAAACGGAGGATCTGCTGGAGGCAGTCCACCATGCCGACATTCTGGTCGGCATTCCCAGCTTTAACAATGCAAAGACGATCGGCCATGTCGTTCGCGCTGTCGGCGCAGGCCTGGCGAAGTATTTCCATGGGTATCGCGCCGTCCTCGTCAACTCAGACGGAGGCTCCACCGACGAAACACCGGCCATTGTGGCCCATACCATGGTTGATCTTGAACCGCTCTTCATCAGCGATCGGCAAAGTACCCTGCACCGAATCGTGACCCCGTATCATGGAATCCCCGGCAAGGGGAGTGCGTTCCGCACCATTTTCGAGATCGCCCGACGCCTCAAAGTGAAAGCCTGTGCCGTGGTCGATTCGGATGTGCGAAGCATCACGCCTGAGTGGATGGAGCTGCTCCTTCGCCCCATCATCAAGGAAGGATATGATTACGTGGCGCCCTACTATCGACGCCACAAATACGACGGCACCATCACAAACAGCATCGCCTATCCCTTGACCCGGGCCCTCTACGGTCAAGAAGTTCGTCAGCCGATCGGAGGAGACTTCGGATTCACCGGAGAACTCGCTCAACACTACCTTGAAAAACACGTGTGGGAGTCCGATGTCGCGCGGTTTGGCATCGACATTTGGATGACGACTGAAGCCATCGCGAACGGCGCCAAGGTCTGCCAGAGTTTTCTCGGTGCCAAGATTCATGACCCGAAAGACCCGGCCGCAGACCTTTCCTCCATGTTGCGACAGGTCGTAGGAGCCCTGTTCGCCCTGATGGAAGCGCATGCCCCAACCTGGCTCTCTGTGACCGAATCGCGGAAGGTGCCGCTCTTCGGCTTCCAATATGAGGTGGGCGTCGAGCCCGTGAATGTGAACGTCGAACGGATGATAGATTTATTTCATCTCGGCCTGACTGATTTGCACGACATTTGGGTGCGCATACTCTCCGAAGACGTACTCGAACAACTGTCGCGACTTCGGGAGGTTCCTGCACGGGACTTCCGGATCCCCGATTCCCTGTGGGCACACATCATTTACGACGCCGCACTGGCACACCATCGCAATGTGCTGCCTCAAGAGCATCTCCTCAAAGCGTTGACTCCGCTCTATTTAGGGAAGACCGCCTCGTTCGTCCTGGATAGTCAAGGACTGACGACAGCGGAAGCCGAACACCTGATCGAAACACTCTGCCGAACGTTTGAAAAAGAGAAAGAGTATCTTGTGACTCGTTGGCCTCAGTCCCATGATGCGAGGGATGTCGTCAGTACCACCCCCGCGAGGTCTGAAAGGAGCCAGCCATGACATCAACCTGGGAACAGACGTTACTCGGACCCGTGACCGCACTCGGCGAACATGTGCTTGCCATCCTTCCCAAAGTTCTGGCCATGATGATCCTCCTGCTGGTCGGTCTGGTCGTGGCCTGGGGAGCCGGGCATTTTATGGAGCGCCTGCTTCGGATGATCGGTCTGGATCGACTCTGTGATCGAATCGGGATCGCCGCCGCCCTTCTCAGGGGGGGCATCAAGAGTGACCCCTCCTATATCATCGGCAGAGTCACCTACTGGCTCATCGTCATTTTTTCTACCACTGCCTCGCTGGGCGCGCTCAACGTGGCTCCGATCAATGAAGCTGCTCACTCACTGTTGTCGTATATTCCACATCTGGTCACGGCCGCCGTTATCGGCATCATCGGCTATCTGGTCTCAAATTTCGTTTCTCAGGCCGTCCTGATCGCTGCCGTCAATGCGGGATTGCCGCCGGCTCGTTGGATTGCCGCCGGTACACGCTGGGGCATTCAGCTTCTGACGGTCGCCATGGCGCTTGAACAACTCGGCATCGCTCAGCATATCGTGGTGGTTGGATTTGGGATTACCTGGGGTGGCTTGGTCCTGGCCGCGGCGCTTGCCTTGGGGTTGGGTGGCAAGGATCTTGCCAAAGATTTCTTAGAGCGACGACTGATCGGCCACACCCGGTCACAGGTCAACGAGGACCTCCGACATCTATAACCACTATGCCACGCTACCTGCTACTGACAGATTTGGACGGCTGTCTTTTGGACAGCGAAACCTATTCCTTCGACGAAGCGCGACCGGCCCTGAACGCCCTTCGTGCCGAGCACATTCCCCTCATTCTTGTCTCAGGAAAGACTCGTGCTGAAATCGAACCGCTACGGGAACGCCTTGGCCATCAGCATCCGTTCATCGTTGAGAACGGCGCAGCAGTCTATGTCCCGCTTGAAACCTTTGGCTTCCAGCCTGAACGATCACGTCGCCGCGACTCCTATCATGTCATTGAGCTCGGTACCCCCTACGCGCTCCTTCGCGATGTCCTCCGGCAAATCGAGGACGCCGTAGGGACCCCACTGCAAGGATTCGGCGACCTCTCGGTCGAGGAGATTATGGCCACGACAGGACTGGTACGAGAGGATGCGCTACGGGCCAAACTGCGTGAATTTGATGAACCCTTCCTCGTCAACGGTCCACCCAAGTTGATTGAAGAGATTTGTCGGCAAATCGTCACACGAGGGCTGAACTGGACCAGAGGGGGGCGGTTCTTTCATCTGACCGGTAATAACGACAAAGGACGAGCCGCAGAGATCCTGCTCCGCTGCTATCGACGGCAGAGTCACGGACAAGACCCACCCGACGATATCGAGACGATCGGCATTGGCGATAGTTTGAACGACCTTCCGCTCCTCCTGACGGTCGATCATCCCGTGCTGGTACAACGACCTGATGGCTCATATGATCCGGACATCAATCTGCCGAACCTTATCCGAGCCCCTGCTATCGGTCCTGCCGGCTGGAACCAGGTCGTCCTCGAACTCCTTCGTCAGGCTACTCACGAAGCGTCCCGTGAACGGGCTGTCAATATCAGAGTCACCTAACGTTCACGGGACAACAACGTTCCTACCCAGTTAGTCTTCAGCCGGGTTAATGATGTGCAGCCCCGCGGACTTCGACGCTGCCAATAGTTGCGTATCCGTACTAACGACCGTCAATCGCAACGGTTTCAGTTCCAGCGCCAAGGCAAGATGCATCACCTGGGGAGAGCGAAGAAAGGGATACTCTAAGACCAGTTCCTTCATGGCCAAGTAGGTCTCCATCTGAGGAGCGATGAACTGATAGAGTCCTTGTTTGGATTCGATTTCAAACTTGTACAGTACCGAGTAGCAATCATCCCGTGTAATCTGCCCTTCGTGAGCGCGGGCACAAAGAATGGAATAGAAGTCCGTCACGGTCCAGGTCGGGACGATGGCGACTCTGCCACGCTTCACCATCAACTTATTGACGATACGTGTCCCCCGCTCCATGCTGTAGCGTTTCACCAGCGCCGTCGAGTCGTAGTAGTAGTATGGCATTCGGTCACACCCTCCCTTTCAGAATGATGTCGGCAAGCGGGCCTTGAAGCTTGGACAGTCGGTCTTGCAGTTCGTCGAGCGGAGCTTCTTCGTACCCTTCTTTTCGCAAGGTATCAGCAAGATTCCCCTTATTAAATGACGCCGTGTCCGCCTTCAGCCGCTCGTTCAATCGCCGTTTGGCCAGGCGGCTTGACACCTTCTGCCCGGACTTAGTCAACCCCCGTCCCCTGCTACGTGGAGCCCGACTGACGGATAGTTCGTCTGTTTTCTTCACGATTCACGCCTCCTCATGATGAGTGTTGGTTTACCGCTTTCCTGCAGACGCTTCCCGTGGACAACCGGCAGGCATCGACACAGTTGCCGGCAATGGGACCTCGCCGAAGATATGGGCTGCGATCGCCTGCGCCACCTCCGATGAATACTCGTGCTG
>JAEURV010000009.1 GCA_016788465.1 Nitrospira sp.
TGCTAGTGTGGGCGCCGTCCGCTACGAAACACGATGTGACTGGAAGGAGATCTCCTCGATGGTCGCTCTGTTGATGTCCCTGCTGATCCTGCTGCCGGTGGTTGCGAGAGCGGAACCGGTGACCGACGATAGCGCACTCAAAGCAGCTTCCTCTCGAACCGCTCCCCTCACCATTGGAGAAGTGCTGGCTCGTATCGAGTTGACGCATCCCTTGCTTCAGGCTGCGGGGGCCGAGCGTACGAAGGCCCGGGCGAAAATCCTCAAGGCGCTCGGGGCCTGGGAACCCCAGTTCAAAAACAAGACAGAGGCCGAACGGTATGAAACGTGGAATCTCACCACGGCTCCCACTCCAGGCTTAGCACTGTCTCCCTGCGTCGATGGGGACCCTCGTCCTTGCGAGGGCATCCAGCCTCAAGTATTGACGGGAGGCTATAACGACAGCAAGCTCGAGGTCGGGCATCCCTGGGGATTCCGAATTCAGGGCGGAATGCGCAACGGCTTTGGGGATCGCGGCAACAACAAAATTGCCATTATTCCTGACATGCAGGCCTTCCATCGGCAGTCGCAATTCATACTTGGGGGGTCATTTCAGTTGCTGCGCGGCTTCATGGTCAATGAGGAGTACGCTGAATATCAACAGGCCCAGCTCGCAGGGCCGCAGGCGGAAATCAAGGTGGCACAGAAACGGCAGGATCTGTATCTCGCCGGGGCTGTGCAGTACTGGGATTGGCAAGTTGCCGTCAAGCAAGCTGAGGTGGTAAAGCGCGCCTTGGCCGTGGCTGAAGAGCGTTTGGCTCAGGTGGAAGGGTTGGCCAAGGGTGGGCGAGTCTCGCCGCTCGATGTCGTTGAGGTGAACCAAGAAGTGCAGAAGAGGCGAGCAGCCGCGATCGCCGCTCAACGGAAGGTGGAATATGAGCAGTATAAGCTCTCCCTCTTCCTCTGGGAAAACAATGAGCCGGTGACCCCGCGACCAGAATGGGCACCGGAGTTCCAGGGTGAGACCCCCTTGCCGACAGAAGAAGAAATCGCAGCCTATAAAGTGGAGGCGAAGGAAGATCGACCGGAAGTGCGCGAGCTCTACATCGAAGCCAAGATGAACAATATCGACATCAAGCTTGCCAAGAACAAACTGCTCCCAAAGTTGAATCTTGAAGGGGGACCGACCGAGGGCGTCACGGATTGGATTGTGGGAGTCGGCTACCGGACCGGGCTTCACTTTGAAATGCCGTTGTTCCAACGGGAAGCGCGAGGGAAGGTCATGGCTGCGGAGGTGGCTCAGCAACAATTGGCGCTGAAACAGCAATATACCGAACAACAGGTCAGCCTCGATGTGGATAACTGGCTCTCGGCGATCGTCAGGGCCAGAGATCGGGTGACGGCAGCGACGGAAGCCCTGCGGTTGGCGAAGACATTGGAAGAAGGGGAGCGGACTCGGTTTAATATGGGCTCAACGAGTGTGCTCTTCGTCAATCTCCGAGAGCGCAACGTGGTGGAATCGGCCTACCAGCTCTATCGTGCTCAAGCCGACTACGCCGTGGCGCGCGGAGGCATGCTGTACGCCAGAGGGGTATTGGGGAAGCCCTGGCCGACGGAGACCATCGCGAAGTATGGAGAGTCGCGAACGGCGGCTGGTTCGTACGGATATCAACAACCGGGCCGCGATTAAATCTGGCACAAGGAGCATCCTTCGATGGCCGCTCTATTACTCATGATTCTGATCTTGCTTCCCGTCGCGACGCTGGCTGAGCCAGTGCATGATTCCAGCGCGTTGAAAGCGCAGTCCGCCCGCACGGAACCTCTCACGATCAGCGAAGTGCTTGCCCGTATTGAGTTGACCCATCCGCTCCTCCGGGCTCAGGGCGTCGAGCGCATCCAGGCTCGCGCCAAGATCCTGAAAGCGCTTGGGGCCTGGGAGCCAACGTTCAAGAACATTACGGAAGCGGCTCGGATTCAAGTGTGGAACTTCCTGTACGCCCCCCATGTGGGGACGGGCGGATTTAACGACAGCAAGCTCGAGGTCGGGCATCCCTGGGGGTTTCGGGTTCTCGGTGGGATTCGTAACGGCTTTGGGGACCTTCCTATTACCGGGGTGCCTCCTATCAACGGATTGGCAGCAGGGACCGTAGGCGTCATCCCTGACCTGCATCTCTTTTATCCTCAGCAGCAAATGATCTTCGGAGGGGTGTTCCCCCTGCTGCGCGGCTTCATGATCAACGAGGAGTATGCCGATTTCCAGAAGGCCGAACTCGCGGGGCCGCAGGCAGAGATCGCCGTGGCGCAGAAGCGGCAGGATCTCTACCTCGCTGGGGCCGTTCAATATTGGGATTGGCAGGTGGCGGTGAGGCAGGCTGAAATGGTCAAGCGTGTGTTAGCAGTCGCAGAAGAACGCTTGGTCCAGATTCAGGGAATGGCCAAGGGCGGAAAGTTGGCGCCGCTCGATGTCGTTGAGGCCAGCCAAGAAGTGCAGGCCAGACGAGAGGCTGCCATCGCGGCACAACGGAACGTCGAGTATGAGCAGTACAAACTGTCCCTCTTCCTCTGGGAAGGAGGCGAGCCGATCACGCCACGGCCGGAGTGGGCGCCGGAGTTCCAGGGCGAGACGCCGCTCCCGACTGCAGAGGAGATTGCTGCGAACAAAGTGGCGGCGAAAGAAGATCGGCCGGAAGTACGGGATCTCTACATCGAAGCCAAGATGAACAATATCGACATTAAACTTGCCAAGAATAAACTGCTTCCGAAGTTGACGCTCGACGGAGGGCGAATGGATGCCCCGGCGGACTGGATTGTGGGCGTGGGCTATCGCTATGGGTTGCAGTTTGAAATGGCCCTGCTCCAGAAGGAAGCGCGTGGGAAGGTTCTCTATGCCGAGGCGGACCAGCAGCAATTAGCCTTCAAACAGCTCTACGCCGAGCAACAAGTCAGCATCGATGTGGATAACTGGCTTTCAGCGATCGTAAGGGCCCGAGACCGTGTGAGGGCAGCGACGGAAGCTCTGCGATTGGCTAAGACGTTGGAAGAGGGGGAACGGACCAGATTCAACATGGGTGCGAGCACGGTGCTGTTCGTCAACATCCGTGAGCGTAATGTGGTGGAGTCTGCCTATCAGCTCTATCGGGCACAGGCCGACTACGCCGTGGCGCGTGGAGGCATGCTCTGGGCTACGGGAGCCTTGTCGAAGCCATGGCCGGAGAGCGAGTTGGCCAAGTATGGGAACCCGTTGACGGCGGCTGGTACGACCGGTTCCAGCAAGCAACCGGGACGCGATTAATTCAGCAATAAAGGAGTAGCCTCCCTTGATCCTTCTATTGTTGTTCTCGTTGATAATTATGCCGGTGACGGTAGGCGCTGAATCGGTACACGATTCAAGTGCGGTGAAAGCGGAGTCTGCTCGCACTGCTCCCCTCACCATTGAAGAAGTGCTGGCTAGAATTGAGTTGACTCACCCGCTGCTCCGAGCAACCGGGCTGGAGAGAGCTCAGGCTCGCGCGAAGATCCTCAAGGCGTTGGGCGCATGGGAACCGAAGTTTAGGAACGAGCTTGAGGTTGATCGCTTTCAAACCTTTAATCTGACCAATGTCTCCGGTGTGCCGAATACCCTCACCGGTGGCTATAGCGATACGATGCTCAAGATCGGCCACCCCTGGGGATTTGAAGTGTTCGGTGGGATCCGTAACGGCTTTGGGGATCACACCACGATCGCTGGCAACGCCGGCCGATTCATCACCGGTGCGGACACTGGACCGGTAGCCTTCCCTACCGACATGACCCTGTTTTATACACAGCAGATGGCCATCGTCGGCGGAGCGTTTAATCTCCTTCGCGGATTCATGGTCAACCAGGAGTTTGCCGAGTTCCAGCAGGCGGAGCTTGCCGGGCCGCAGGCCGAGGTGAAGGTGGCCCAGAAACGGCAAGATCTCTATCTCGCCGGGGCTGTGCAGTACTGGGACTGGCAGGTTGCCGCGAGGCAAGCCGATGTGGTGAAGCGTACGCTGGCCGTCGCGGAAGAGCGCTATCGTATGGTTGAGGGAAGGTCCAAAGCCGGTGCGGTGGCTCCGATCGACGTAGTGGAAGCGCGAGAAGAAGTTCAGCGTCGTCGAGAGGCGGCCATTGCCGCCCAACGCAAGGTTGAGTATGAGCAGTATAAACTGGCGCTCTTCCTTTGGGAAAACGGCCAACCTGTGACCCCTCGCCCTGAATGGGCCCCGGAGTTTCAGGGTGAAACGCCGTTGCCGAGCGAAGAGGATGTCGCCGCCTTTAAGGTTGAAGCCACAGAAGATCGCCCGGAAGTGCGCGATCTCTACATTGAAGCAAAGTTAAACAATATTGAGCTGAAGCTCGCAAAGAATAGTCTCCTACCTAAGCTGCAGGTTGAGGGGGGGCCGGCGGTCGGCGGTATCTACTGGATCGGAGGGTTCGGCTACCGGGTGGGTACTCTCTTCAGTATGCCGCTCTTCAATCGGGCTGCACGAGGAAAGGTGCTTCACGCAGAGGCGCAGCAGCAACGGTTGGCTTATAAACAGGCCTACACTGAACGTCAGGTCACGGTCGATGTGGACAACTGGCTCTCCGCCCAAGTCCGGGCTCGGGATCGAGTGAAGGCAGCCACGGAGGCTCTGCGGTTGGCCAAGACGTTGGAAGAAGGCGAGCGGGCGCGGTTTAACATGGGTGCCACGAGCGTGCTCTTTGTCAACATGCGCGAGCGTGCGGTAGTCGAAGCGGCTTACGAGCTGTACCGTGCCCAAGCCGACTATGCCGTGGCTCGTGGAGGAATGTTGTGGGCGAGAGGAGCCTTATCGAAACCGCTGGCCGACAGCGTGCTTGCCAAATATGGTGACCAACTCCATTCCGCAGGGGCATCAGGGCGAGTACTCCCAGGACGCGATTGAGCGATCCAGCTGTGTGCAGGGTATCGCATAGTTCATTCGGTGGGCTTGGATTTTGATCCACGAATAGATTAAGTTCCGTTGTATACAAAATTAGCAGGGGGCCGATGATTCACATTCTGACATATTACTGGGGGTGCTCATGAACGAACCTCAGGGCGCAAGTAACCAGGGCCTGTTCCAAGCATTGATGAGACAACTGTCGGTGGCCATGCGGGCTGAGAAAAAGATTATGAGCTTGCTCATTTCTTATGCCATGGCCGTCGGGTTTTTCTCGCTCATCATTCCATTGACCGTGCAGGAATTGGTCAGTACCTTTTCCTATGCGATTCAGCCGGTCATGATTTGGACCTTGACAGCAATCATGTTCTCGGTCCTGCTGTTCGTGGGTCTGTTTAAGACCTTCCATTTTTACGCGGTGGACGTTGTCCAGCGCCGAATCTTTGCGCGTGTCGCCGTGGCGATGGTCGAGCAGCTTCCGCGCAATCGATTCAAGGGAGCGCGGCCTGAACTGGCGAACTACTTCATTGAGACGGTCTTCATGCAGCGGGCGCTGTCCACGCTGCTCATCGACCTGTTGAACGTGGTGGTGGGTGGAACCGTCGGGATGATCATGTTGGTCGTCTACCACCCCTATTTCCTCGTGTACAATCTTCTCCTCATGGCGGGGTTTGCGATTACGTTTTTCGTACTCTCTCGCGGCGCCTTGAAAACGACCCTGGCCATGTCTCATGCCAAGTACGACGTGTTCAACTTCATCCAGGAGGTTTCAAAGAACGCGCTGCAATTGAAGGCGACCGACAGTAAGCCGTTTCTCATTCAGAAAACCGATGCACTCGTCAGCCGATATGTCGAAGCTCGGAAGGCGCGGTTCGCCGTGCTCGTGCGGCAATATATCGGGTCGGTGGGAGGACAGGCCATTGCCATGTCAGGTGCTCTAGGTATGGCGGCGTGGCTGATGTCCGTTGGCCAGTTGACGTTGGGCCAATTGGTTGCCGTTCAAGCGGTAGTGAGCGCGCTCGTCATCAATTTCGACTCACTGATTAAGAATATGGGGTATGTCTACTACTTCTTTACATCCCTGAGCCATCTCGATGAAGTGTTCGGGCAGGAGCAGGATTTGGTCTCGACTGAATCCACCGTGGCTCTGCCGAAGCACCTCGGGCAAGGTGTTCGCGTGACCTGCAAAGGAGTCAGTCTGGTTCACAGTGGTCTGCCCGTGTTCGACGGCTTCAACCTTGACGTAGCGCCTGGTGAGAAGCTTGGCATTTATGCCAAAACCACCGCTGCGAAGACTGCGCTGGCGAGGGTGCTTGGTGGCCTTGAAGTACCGACCGGCGGAGTTGTGCAGTACAACGGGGTTGATCTTCGCTACATCGATTCAGCTGCGATCAATCAATGCCGCAGTGTCATGATTGACTCACAGTTGTCCTTGGTCAAGGGCACCATCGAAGAGAACATCGTGATGGGACGTTCCTATGTCACCTACGATGATTTAAATTGGGCCCTTCGCTTCACGGAACTCGAAGAGGATGTTGAAGGCCTTGCCCGCGGGGTCAAGTCCGATATCTCCGCACTCGGTGAGTCCGTATCGCCGACGCATGTGGTACAGATTCTTCTGGCACGTGCCATTCTAGGTCGTCCACAAGTGCTCGTTTTCGACGGGTTGATCCATTCACTTGAGCCATCGTTGCGTGAGCGGATCTTACGGCGGCTTTGCTCAAAGGATGAGGCCTGGTCGGTGATCTTCGTCTCGACCGATCCTAATCTCACGGATCATGCGGATCGTCGTATTATGTTGCATCATACTCATGCGTAAGTCGTTGAAACGGCCCATTCATAGCAGCATTTTTATTATGGAGGCTCCATGGCTAGCCTAGGTCGTGGTCATGAAAATAGCGGTGAGCGTGCGCTGGTTCAACGAGGGGTCGGCTTGGAAGCGATCACGATTGAACAAGGTCCTGCACTGGCAAAGTTGCCATGCTGGCAGGCTGTACAAATTCCAAGGGGGATGTTTACGGCGTCCCGTGCCATCCTCACGATTCTCCTGTTGTTTCTAATCGTACTGGAGTTTGTCCCTTGGACTCAGACGATCAGTGCAACGGGAAAGGTCTCTGCCTATACCCCCTATGATCGTCCTCAAAACATTGAGTCACGGATCACAGGACGGGTGAAGGCTTGGCACATTTACGAGGGTGTCAAGGTCAAGAAAGGGGAGCTGGTTGGAGAGTTAGAAGACTACGATCCGACCTATATGGCGCCTGAGATCCTTCCTCTGTTCGAACAGCGAAAAGAGGCATTGGAAAAGACCAGACAGGCGGCACTGGCCAGAGCAGACCAGTTGAATAAGCGAATCGGTGAAATGAGAAAATTGGTCCAGGCTGCGGTTCCCTCAGCCGAAGCGCGGGTTGTTGAGGCTGATAATAAGGTGCGTGAAGCACAGCAGAAAGTGGAAGCGGCGAAGATCGACGTCCATACGGCGCAGTTGAACGTTGATCGCCATCGCCAACTTGTTCAGCAAGGGTTAGTCTCCCAGCGGGAACTTGAGTTGACGATCCAAACTGAAATCGGGACAAAGGCAGGCTTGCAGGCCGCACAGGCAAGTCTTCTGGCTGCGGAGCAGGCCAGGTCATCGTTGAGCTTCGGTCGCGACCAAGTTTCGGCGGACGTGAACCAGAGATTGATGGACGCGATTGCAGCCCGTGATTCGGCTGTTGCAGAAGCAGCCAAGGCTACGGAGTCACTCGCGGATATTGCTTACCGTCAACAGGGCGTGCAGCAACGTATTGAAGCTGCAAAACTCTATGCCCCTATGGACGGCACGGTCGTCAAGATGGCTAAAGTCGGTATCAATGAGACCGTGAAGCAGGGAGAGAATTTGGTCACTATTTCTCCCCTGGCAGCCGATCCGGCTATCGAAATGAAGGCTGAAGGGCTGGATTCTCCCCTCTTGAAACCTGGGCGTAAGGTGCGGATTCTCTTCTTCGGAGTTCCAGCGATTCCCCTACCGGCATGGCCGGGGTTAATGGCCGGTACCCGAGGGGGCGTGATCAAGGTGGTCGACCAGATTGATGATGGCAAGGGTAACTATCGATTCTGGGTTGTGCCGGATCCCGATGATCCTCAGCCATGGCCTGAGCAAGCTCAGGTGAGACAAGGCACAAAGGTGATGGGTTGGGTCATCATGAATCGGGTTCCGCTCTGGTACGAACTGTGGCGGCGGTTCAACTTCTTCCCGCCGGATTTCATGGAGCGTGAACCGAGTCTGTTTGAAATGTTCGCGCCCAAGGTGGCTGCACCAGGCGGCAAGTAAGGAAACGGCGTCGGCAGAGATACTGCGGCGCTGAGATATCCTGTAAGAAATGGCCCAGGGAACCCATTCCCTGGGCCATTTTGTTTCAGGCTTCAGCCAAACTCGAACCAACCGCGCATTCCACGTACGTCTAAGACATCAGGTTCCTGTATGCATTGGATGAGGTCGTCCGAATTCATCAATGCCGGGTGAGGGCTGCCTTGGGTGGACTGCCTTGACCCAGTCCGACGTTCTCGCTATGGTGCCGCCATCAGGTGCCGGGAATTGTGTCGGTCCTAACCCAATCAAAGGAGCCGGATGGTATGGGCAAGAGCAAACCACCAGTACGACAGCATCGGATCAGCGACGAGGTGAAAGAGCTGAGGAGGCGGCCGATCGTCGGTGTGCTGGGAGGGAGTAAGTCTGACTTTCCTATTCTTGAAAAAGCCGGGGCGATCTTAGCTCAATTGGATATTCCGTATGAATTGCTCGTTGTTTCGGCGCATCGTACTCCGGACCGACTCTTTGAATATGCCACCACAGCTTCAGAACGAGGGATTCAAGTCATTATCGGCGGGGCGGGTGGTGCGGCTCATCTTCCGGGCATGTTGGCGGCAAAGACGCATCTTCCTGTGATAGGCGTACCCATTCCGACGGAAAATCTTCGTGGCCTTGATTCACTGCTCTCCATCGTTCAGATGCCTAGAGGCATTCCGGTGGCAACGGTGGCGATCGGCGGAGCAGAAAATGCCGGCCTCCTTGCCGCACAGATCCTCTCTGTAAGCCATCCTGAAATAGCAACACGCCTCATTGCCTACCGGCGTTTTCAGACAGAAACTGTTCTGAATTCTCCCGAGGCGAAGGGAATCGGTGGCGCTGCAGCCAAGGTGTCATCGCCTAGACGGCGACCGTGATGCAGCCGATGCTTGAACCCGGTTCTACCATTGGGATCCTTGGTGGTGGACAACTCGGAGCCATGTTCACCGGAGCAGCGCGCCGTATGGGCTATCGTGTCGCCGTATGGGATCCTGATCCCGATGCGCCGACCCATCGTGTTGCAGATCAATCATTTTCTACACCCTTCGCAAACTCTGATACCCGGGAGCGGTTCGTCGATGTAGTCCAAGCCATCACGCTGGAATGGGAAAATATCCCGGCCGAGCTCTGCGAGTGGCTTGAACAACGCCGACCGCTTCGTCCGGCTAGTGCGGTTCTGCGGATCCTGCAAGACCGACTGACACAAAAACAGTTCTTATCCTCGTGCTCGCTTCCCGTTCCGGACTTTGCTGAGGTGCAATCGGTCGATCAGCTTCTTCAGGCGACCCGCCGTCTGGGTTTCCCCTTGATATGTAAAACCGCGAGAAGTGGTTATGATGGAAAGGGGCAATGGCTGTTCAGGCAGCCGTCCGACATCTCACAGTTCGAGCGGATCCTTAACACCCAGGCTTCAGGGGTTCGGTGGATCGCCGAACAGTTTGTCGCGTTTGTACGAGAACTTTCGGTCTTGGTGGTAAGAAGTGGCAGGGGGGAAACCTATGTCTATCCAGTTGTTGAAAATCGACATGAGCAAGGGATTCTGCGAGAAAGCCGAGTCCCTGCATCCGTCTCTCCCAGTGACGCCGAGGCAGCATGTGAGCTTTCCCTCCGGGCGGTCGCTGCGCTTCATGGAATCGGAATATTCTGTGTTGAACTCTTTCAGACTCAAGACGGTCGTCTTCTCATCAATGAAATTGCGCCGCGTCCACATAATTCCGGCCACTATACATTGGATGCCTGCACGGTCTCCCAATTTGAGCAACAGGTTCGGGTGACCTGTGGGCTTCCATTGGGAGAAGTCAGACTGCTGTCCCCCGCCGTCATGGTGAATCTTCTTGGTGATGAGGTAACTGCCGTGATGTCGGCTGACGGGTGCCTGGAGACCTTTTCCACACCAGGGGCTTCGGTGCATCTGTACGGCAAGCGGGTGATTCGTCCTGGACGGAAGATGGGGCATGTGACGTTTACAGCCCCAGAAGTGGAGACCGCAGTCGTATCGGCTGAACAATTCATGTTACGGCTCCAAAGGCCTCATTCCACAAGTCCATTCCAGCAATAGGCAGAAGACGGCAGCTGTGCCTTCTCCACAGTCCGTACCTGATTACCAGCCTCCGTTCCATTTTGTCCTTTGATGGTACGGAAGCGCTCCAAGTCAAGACTGCACAATCAGAAAACCGAAGAATTCACCACGGGTCGGAGGGCACACAACTTGCTGTCTTTCCGCTGTTCCCAGCCCTGGAGGTACACCTATCATGGGACATCGTTCGCCCCAATCTCCATCTCACCAAGCTTCAGACAGACTCTATCGGATGTTGACAGACTCAGGATCACGCTACCTTGTCCTTCAAGGGCTTGTCACCATCATCTTATCCTATGAACTCCTGTTCGGTGCTGACCCAGTCTTGAGTCGTGTGACCACCAATAGCTTGGTGATGGGACTCTGGCTGGGGGTCATCGCCTTGGTCATGTTGCCTCGAGCTGTTTTTGAAGCAGCCTGGTTTGGGTCTGTGCTGGTGACCCTCGATACGATCCTCGTGACCGCTGCCATTTATCTTTCAGGGAATGCCCGATCTGATCTGTATATCACCTACTTTGTGCTCATGCTGCTGGCGGCATCCGTACGTCGGCTCAGTCATCTATTCGGGCTCTCGCTGCTCTTAAGCGCTGGATATTCAGTGGTGTTATATGAGGGCATCCTGAATACGGGGGCGCCGGTGACCGGACAATTGTTAGGCATTCCGGTGCTGGTCGTGATGGCGGTGTTCTATGGAGTGGCCCTGGAAAATACGGTGGTCGTCCAGAAGGAAAACGACTCACTACAGAAGGATGTGGAAGGGTTGAAGAAGACCGAGGCGGATTTGGTCGCCGCCAAGGCCGAATTGGAGGTTCGGACTGCCGCATTGAAATCCGATCTGGCCAAGGCAAAAACGGACCTGCGAGAGGGACAACTCACCCGCCAAGGGCTTGAACGGCAGCTGCATGAGGCGCAGAAGCTGGAGGCCGTCGGCCGAGTCGCGGCGAGAATTGCGGGAGAATTCGGAGGTTTATTTTCAGCTGTCGGGAAGCAGACAGGTATCATGTTGACGCATCTTGAACAACATGATCCGCTTCGGGTGACGGTTGATGAGCTGTTTAAGGTCGGAGAACAAGCCGCGACGCTGACGGCCCAACTCATCGCGCTCAACCTGGACAGAGGGTCGGATCGAGACAGGGTGTCGGTCCAGGCCGTAGTGACTGAGGTGCGCAGCATGATAGGGGATTTGCTGCCCAACCACATTGAGTTGAGGGTTCAGTTGAGTCCCCAGGCGACATATGTTGAAGTAGATCGAGAAGGCCTGGAGACCATGTTCTTTCAGTTGGTGGTAAATGCGCGGGATGCCATGCCGAATGGAGGTCGGCTCACGATCGAGGTCAAGGCGATCGACATGCCCGTGAAAACCACTCGGACAACGCAGAACGGCGCGACGGCGTCCCAGGTTGAGATTACCATCAGCGATACCGGAACCGGTATGAACTTGGATACTCAAGCCCACATGTTTGAGCCCTTGTTTTCAACTAAGGAACTGAATGTCGGACTTGGGCTCACTGCGGTCTTTCGCATCGTCAAACAACATGGAGGACGGCTGGATGTGGATAGTCGGCCTGGGCAGGGGACGGTCGTTCGCGTCTACCTTCCTGCCGTATCCGTACCGGATGGACAAGAGGCCGCACTCCCGAAGTCTATGCTGGCCAGGGGAGGAGAGACGATTCTTCTGGTGGAAGAAAATGAAGTCGAACGGAAACTAGCGAAGTCGGTCTTACAGCGCCACCGCTACCATGTCCTGGAAGCCGCCTCATCGGTCGAGGCACTGATGTTGACGCAACAGTATCAGGGGATCGTACATCTTGCGGTGAGTCCGTTGGTCATGCCGGAAATCGGAGGACGGGAGTTGGCCCGTCGACTTTTAGATCTCCAGCCTACGATGAAGGCGCTGTTTCTATCCAGTTACGATGATGAAACTATTCGACAGCACCGAATCAATCAGCGGTTTGTCTTGCAGCAGCCGTATCGCCAAAGTGGGTTGATTGGGAAAGTCCGGGAAATGTTGGATGCCGCCTAATGTTCTTTGGCGGCACCTGGGCTGTCTGATTATCGATCCCAGGTCGAACGGCCAGGAGCAAAGAACGGCACGTCCTTCCGTTTGAACAGTCCGATTAACGCCATGCCGGCAAGGAATCCCCCGATGTGAGCGAAGAATGCCACTCCACCGCCCGTGGACCCTACACTCATGCCTCCGCTGACAAGTTGGGTAACGAACCACATTCCCAGGACGATGCCGGCCGGCACACGGGTCATTCCTATTGCCGGGAGCATTACCAGCACGCGTGCGTGCGGATAAAGCAACAGGTAGGCGCCGAGCACCGCTGAGATGGCTCCGCTGGCTCCGACCATCGGAATCTCGGAGGAGGGATCAGTAAGCGCGTGGCTGAGCGCCGCCAGAATACCGGACCCGACATAAAAGACGACAAATTTGGTATGCCCCATGGCGTCTTCAACGTTGTTTCCAAAAATCCATAGGTAGAGCATGTTTCCCAGCAGATGCATCCAGCCTCCGTGCAGAAACATGCTCGTCACCAGCGTAAATACGGCGGGAAACGAGACGGCTGCTTCCTCTGGCAGAGAAGCATAGCCGAAGATCACGGAGGGAACAGCACCGTACTGAATGGCAAAGAGCTGAGCCGACTCGTCCAAGAGATTGGCCTGATAGAAAAATACGCTGAAGCACATGGCGATGAACACCATCGTTACGACAGGGGTCAGTCTAGTCGGATTATCGTCATGCAGTGGGATCACGGCTAGTCGAGATTATAGGTGTCGGTGTCGAGCGGTCAACAGACGAGGCAATTGAGGGTCGTCTGGGGGAGCTCCATCCTGGTCCAAGGGGACCGAAAACCCGGCGGCATGGGTATGGCCTCCACCGCCGAATGAGGCGGCAATCGCGCCAACATCAGTCCCATCTGCACGAGAACGCATGCTGAAATAACGACGGCCATCCCGATCATGCCAGATCAGACAAAACGGATGCTGTGGAGAGAGCCGCTCGCCGATCTGGCTTGTGAGGATGGCACTCTGGACGGAGGGAACAACCTGTCCCTGGAAGGCAACCATTACCGCCTGTGCCGCGAGCTTTCCGACTAATTCTTGCTCATAGCGAAGGATGGCCCGACCTTCTTGTTCGAGGGTCGATTGAGAAAACCCGTCCCACACCGTGAAGTCGAAGGGATAGGATGCCAGCGCCGCGCTGATTTCACGACTGCCAGGTAACGCCCAGGTCCACAAATCCTTGTCTTGGACGTACTGAAGCAGCCAAGGCGCTGTCGTTCGATGAGCCCATTCCCAACTCAGGACGGCTCCTGATTTTGTCTGGTCGAAGTAGGCTTGGGGAAATCCGGCAAGGGTTTGTTCCGCGGTAATATGGTGGTCCAAGATCAGTAGTTCTTTGGTTTCGGCGGCCATCGCCTCCAAGATCGGTCGTGCGTAGCTGAAGTCGACAATCACCACCCGGCAATCGTTGAGATCGGGAGGTGGAGGGTAGCCGTGCTTGACGGGGTGAAATCTGGCGTTCGGAAACTTCTTCCAGAGTGCCCAGGCGGCTCCAAATCCGTCGAAGCAGTCGGCATGGTACAGGACGATGTCAGGAGGACCCTGGAATGGTGGCGCAGACGAAACGGATACCATAGACTTGGGAGCGAACACCTATCTTCTGGCCGACAGAGATGCCCCAACTGTACATGGAATCGGAGTGCCTTACAAGTCGTTGAGATAGTGGATCAGTTGACGAAGCCGTCCGGCACTGCGTCGATTGAAGGTGAATACGAGCCGGGAGAGCTCTCGTATGGCGGGTTCATCTAGTTCTTCCTGCAGTGCGCCGCTCTGCTCAAAGGTGCCGTCGGAAAGCAGGTCAGAAAACTGCTGCCGAATCTGTTCGAGTTGTTCCCCTGAGATGGGCTGTTTGAGGCGCATCGCCAGTTGTCTGCCCACGAACCGCATGGAATGATAGCGCCGGTAGAAACGGAGAATGTAGCGCACTGCTTCATCCGCTGAGGTCACGATGGTGAAGAGAGCCAAGTCTTCTTCATTGATAAGTTTGCGCCGCAAGAGTTGTCTAGTGATGAATGCCGCCCAATCGTCCCAATAGTCACAGCCAGGGGCCTGAAGGCAGACGATCGGTTGTGGGTCACTCTTCCCGGTCTGAGCAAGGGTCAGAATCTCAAATCCTTCGTCATGTGTGCCGAACCCTCCAGGGAACAGCGCAATGGCGTTGGCTTCCTTTTGGAACATGAGCTTGCGAGTGAAGAAGTATTTGAAGGTGATCAACTTCGGGTCGTCGGCGATGGTTGAGTTCGGCCCCTGTTCGAACGGCAGCATGATGTTGACGCCGAAGCTGTGCTCACGTCCCGCACCCTCTTGCGCAGCACGCATGATGCCATCGGCACCACCCGTAATGACCATGAATCCCTCTCGCACAATGGCCTGAGAGAATTGGTGGGCGAGCTGATAGTTAGGATCATCCGAGGAGGTGCGCGCTGAGCCGAAAATGCTCACTTTCTTTCGATCGCGATACCCATGGAAGACACTGAATGCATGACGGAGTTCTTTGAGCGCGCGGTTGACGATCTTGATATCCAGCAGATCCAATTGCGCTTCGTGCAGTTTCAACAGTCCCGTCAGGAGCTCACGCATGAGTGCTGCTTGGAGGTCGTCGTCAGGGCTGTCGAGAAGCAGGTTGATTTGATGGAGAATATCCTCTCGCGATAAGGCGGGACGGGATCGAAGCGATGCAGACTTGCTGGCCATCGTCATGGTTGTCCTTATTAAGTGAGTAATAAGAGAGCTTACCAATGGATTGGATCTTGGTCAAAGACTGATGCAAACAGGAGCAGGCTATGACGTACCGAGCGACGGGGGAAGCTGACCGAGTACCCAACCCTTGATTCGAGACTGATCCGCAGGAGACAGGTCGATAAACTGGACTTCGACCACGGGCGGTGTGGATAAGATAGGTCGGGTGGCACCCGATATGGCCTCAAGGCCGGCGTTGTTCAAAACCGTCCCTCTGATGGTGAGAGGGCTCATGGTTTCCGAGAGGGAGAACCCCAAAATCACTCTGGTTCCAGGCAACAGTAGCGCGGGAGAGACCAGTGACGCACCAGCGTGACTCAGTTGTGTGATCGTGCTCTGATGGGCTGCTCCTGCGCCCTCTTCTTCCATCACACTGACGGTTGCGGAGATATTGGCCACACATCGCTTGGGTGACAGAACCAGGTCTCGCGCGGTCAACACTCCGACCGGTTGATTTTCCTTCGTGACTATGAGGATCGGGGTTCCCGTGGACATCATGAGCGAGGAGGCTTCCTCGATGGCTCGGTCGTACTCAATAAATTGGACCGGGCGAGTCATGATTGTCCGCACTTCGACATCGTCCGGCTCAAGCCCCTGCGCCACAACCTTTTTGACGATATCGGTCGGAGTCATGAGTCCGAAACGCCATTCGGTATCTTTGACCAAAAGGCAGGGCATCCGCTCACGTTCAAGCAGTGAGGCTGCCTCAGTCACCGATACATCTCCGGGAATCTGGACTACACCGGGTGTCATCATATGTCCAACCAGGATAGTCTGCGGATCCCCCCCTGTCAGCCGTGGAATATCCTTCTCCAGCATCGCTCAGCCAGGTCCTTTCTTCTCATGAATCTGCTCTCCTGGCCGCCGCAATGTATGCCAAGTATAGCAGAAGGTTCTCTGTACCCATGGAGGGCAGAATGCCTTGTCAATCAATGGTTTTCCGGCATACACTACACACGAATTGTCGCCTTGTTGGAATGACTAAAGATGGACTGCGGAGAGCCTGCTCATCGAGAATTCCTACGCCGAGTTGAGGCGATTCCGTTACATGGTTTAGGGTTATCCGTCGATATCTACTCCCCGGATTTGCCTAGCTTGCGGCGAAGTCTGCTTGAACGTCAAGTGCCACCGGCGTACTTCGAAATCTTTCGGAATACGACCCGGGCTTTGGTGTCGACGAGGAACGAAATCGGCGATGCACGGTTGACGTATCATGGCGAGGGTTTATGGATTACGCAACCGAGAGTGACGGAGTCGTGGCTGTTTCGACAAGCCGTGGGCGAAGCGGGGGAACACCTCCACGTTCTACAGAGTGCGTGGCTCAATCATGAATGCGCGGCGAAGTTCTTTGCCGGCCACTGTTTCGGTACTTATCTCCCGCCGCTCTATACGCGAGGGAGTGCGGAGGTCGTGGCCGAAAATACCACCGCGGTTCAGCGCCAGCTCGATCAGCAGGGGTGTTTGCAGGATGGAAGCAGGCCGTTGGTTCTGCTTGAAATGCCGCCGCTCACCTACTTTGTCGCAGGAACATTGCCGATCCCGACGTTTTTTCATGTGATTTGTAACCAGTCGGCATGTGGACTCGTTCTGGATATAGGACACCTCTGGACGGTGTATCGCTATACTGGAGCGTGCCGGGCCATGACGCTTCCTCGGTTCGTCGAGACCTTTCTCGATGACTTTCCATTGGAGCGTGTCGTCGAGATTCATGTTGCAGGGCTCGATATCCACGAATCCATCCGAGCGTGTCTGACTCAAGAGATCACAAGGACCGATGTCCCCGCATTGCCCGCCTGGACGGATGCCCACGCCGCGCCCATCCCGCCGGTCTTGCTTGAGATGCTTGATCAGGTTCTAAGTCATCCACGGCTCATTAACTTACGAGGGCTGGCCTTGGAAGTGGACACAAAACCACCGGACCTGATTGTGGAGGAATTTGCCGTGTTTGCTCGACGTTATGCGTCGGTCTTCCACCAGAAAGGTGACTGTGAGAAACCCCGTCCTCTCTGTGAGGTGAACGCGGTGCCGGAATCGAAGAGGTCGGCATCGACGGAGGCGACGATTGAAGAAGCCTATGAACGCTACGTTCAAGTCTTATTGGGTAAGGCCGAACCGAGAGGACTGGAATGGAATCAAGATCCGGTGGGCACACATGAGTTGGAGCTCTATCGATCCCTGTATCTTCCCTATGAAATCCTGCATTGGAGCGGTGAGGTCGAGGATATGTTCGTGGGATCATGCCGTCGGCTTCGAGAGCGAGGGATTGCGTTGGAGGGGTTTGTAGCATTCTGGTTCCGCAACTCTCAGCCGCTCGCTGACCTCTATGATTTTTTCTTGTTGAAGGTGGATCGATTTGTCGCATTCATCCATGAGGTGGCTCCCGACGTGGAGGAACTGGCTGCAGCAGAAGCCGAAGGGCTTCGCCAGGCCTATCGGATCGCAAACGAACCGAGCCAAACTTTGCAATCGAGCTGACATGAATTTCTGGCAACACCTTCCTCGACCGATCATAGGCCTGTCCCCGATGGATGGTGTGACCGATGCCTGTTTCCGGTCCATTATTGCCCGTCACGGAAGGCCGGACGTGACGTTTACGGAATTTACGCATGTCCATGACGTGTGCCGTGGTCCGGAGGTCCATTTGGAAACGCTTCAGTACAGCGAGATTGAGCGGCCGATCGTGGCACAGCTCTACGGAAAGGATCCGGAGTTGTTCTATATGGCCGCACAAGCGGTCTGCGAATTGGGATTTGATGGGTTGGATATCAACATGGGGTGTCCCTCGAAGAGTGTCGCGGCCTCGGGATCCGGCGCCGGCCTTATCCGCACACCCGAATTGGCGCGCTCCCTCATTCAAGCGGCCAAGCGCGGCATCGACGATTGGGCTGGCGGGCAGACGCTCGAACAAGGCGGGTTCAAGCCTGCCCGTGTCGAAGTCTTTGAACGGATGAATCGACAGCGTGGCACGCAACCGGCGAGCCGACGAGTGCCTCTTCCGCTTTCTGTCAAAACTCGATTGGGGTACGAGTCGGTGACCGTGGAAGCCTGGGTCGAGCAGTTGCTGATGGAACAGCCAACGGTTATTTCCCTTCACGGACGGACACTGAAACAGATGTATCGAGGGGCGGCAGATTGGTCGGCGATTGCGCGAGCAGCTGCGTTGGTACGGGGAACGGGAACATTACTCTTGGGGAACGGGGACATTCAGAGTCTTGAGGACGCATCGCGACGGGTTCGCGAAGCC
>JAEURV010000169.1 GCA_016788465.1 Nitrospira sp.
CGGGGACGCTCGCGCTCGCCGGCTGGCGCCGGAATAAGAAGTAGTTGCTGTGTCGACGTCGTCCCTGAGTGAGTCCCTCACCCGTCCCTCAGGGACCCCGAAGTTCCTCCCGTCACTAGGAATCCTCCTAGTGACGGGAGGTCTTTTTTTGCTTGCATGGTTTTCCTACCTCTGGTTCAAACCTGCTCCACCGCCATACAGCTACCAATTGGTTAGTGAGGGTGGAGTATCAAAGTTTCCAAACCTCCCATTGCAAGCATGGCCAGATCTAAATGTCAGCAAGTACGAGCTTCGAGTTCAGTCACTTGAGAAGCCGATTGCCATTGCCTATCGTGCTCGGAAGGCGAACGGCAGCTCGGTCCTCCTGAACTGGGAAGGGTTAATTTCTGAGCCGATCAGCTTTATGGGTGGAGAACTTAGTGAGTTGTCCACTATTGGTACGGATATTACCCAACATGTTCCTCGAGAAGGTCTCATCTTGGCCTGGTGGGATATTTCACGACAGCTTCATCTCTTATCTGATCGGGAGACATTATTTCAGTCGCATCTAGGGAAACCTCTGATCACACCATCATATTGGAAAGACCGTATTCCTGTTATTGCAGAGTATGAGCGTCAATTTTGGGGTGACGAAGGCACTACTGAGGAAGTACTGAAATTTGAGCGGTTTGTGGATGCGCTGGCATCCGAGCCTACAAAGGGCGCAGCGTTGTTACGGGAACTGGCTGGCTCGAGAGAAGCCTATATTGTCGTTCATCCGACTGACCTCTATAAAGTCGGTCTTCTCCGACCTGAGCGGATGGAAATTGCCTTCAAAGACTTTCCACTTACTGGGAATGTTCATGGGCTGGCCAATCAAGTGAAAGCCTGGATGAAGGAGTATGGCTACGATACCTATACCCTTCAATCGCTTTCTGAAAAGGTGGTGCGGGCGTATTTTTTGAACCAGAAGAAGAATGGTAAGCTCTTACTTACTCAGATGCTGCCACTGAACAATTCAACACCCATTGAGTTTGAGGCGTTACAACTTGTCCATAAGCATGGTGGCTATTGGGTGTACAGGATTCCACCGGCTCATGATCCTTCCTGAGTTTCACAATCCAAGAATATCAGGCTAGCAGTTCTGAATTTGCTCATGGTAAACTGACGCCATCGATGAGCGGGAAGGTGGACTCGTTGTGCGATCACCGCGTTCAGTATTAGGATAGCGATCAACAGCGTTTTATTCATATATCTATCGGAAAGGAGATGCCGTGAATTACCGCATTTTATCCGGATTGGCCGCTGCAGCGGTATTCCTTGTCATGGCTGGGACAGCTTCAGCCGATGGGACGTTCGAAGGCAGAAAGAAGTGCTTTAACTGCCATAAGGGAGAGGGAGAGGCCTGGGAGAAGACCCTGCATGGCAAGGCAATGGAGTCGCTCAAGCCCACCAGAGGTAAGAAGAAGGACGAGGCGATGGTCAAGGCCAAGCTTGACCCCAAAAAGGACTATACAAAAGACAAGGATTGCGTTGGATGCCACGTCGATGGGTTCGGTAAGGAAGGTGGATACGTCATCGAAGAGCCGGAGAAATTCTTAACCGGCGTTGGGTGCGAATCCTGTCACGGCGCGGGGAGCGATTACCGGAAGATTCATCGTAAGGCCGGAGAAGCGTTCGAGAAGTCACAGAAAACCACAGAGCGTGCCAGTTTGGTTGAGGCTGGGCAAGATTTTGAGTTTCAGGAAAAGTGCAATGCCTGCCATTTGAATTACGAGGGGTCAGGGTGGAAAGGTGTGAAGAAGCCATATACTCCTTTCACACCGACCGTCGACAAGAAATACTCGTTTGATTTTGAGAAGTATGTGCGAGACGACAAGGCAATGCACACGCATTTCAAGCTTGCAGGGACATTCACTGGTCCTCCCATGCCGAAGTTCCATGAGGAATTCCAAAAGAACGCAAAGCCACCAGTGAAGTCTGAAAAGGGTGGAGACGAATAACAATGCCAAAGCTCGGAACGTTAATAGCTGGAGCAGTTCTTGGGATCGGGGTTATCACCGTGGTTTTTGGCGGCGAAGCTGCGATATCCAGGACTGAATTTTGTATCAGCTGTCACTCGGAAATTTACCCCTATGAAGAGTTGAAGAAGTCCTCACACTGGGGAGCCATTGGGATGGATCCTGGTTGTAAGGACTGCCATGTCCCGCAGGGGCTCTCGAACTTCCATAAAGCAGTGTGGACGCACGTCGTTGACGGAGTGCCATTCTTGATCAAGGAATTCACTACCGACTACTCGACGGTTGAAAAGTTCAATGAGCATAGGCCGGAAGCAGCCTTCCGTGCACGGATGAAGCTCAAGGAATGGGACAGCCTTACGTGCAGGGCTTGTCACAAGAATACCAAGCCACCAGGAGCTTCAGCTAAGGCTGCTCATGCGAAGATGCAAAGCGAAGGAGCCACTTGTATCGATTGCCACCAGAATCTGGTGCATAAGAAGGTTCCGGAGCATGATCTGAATGCAAGCCTTGCGCAGGGCAAGCCGGTGATCAAGGAAGTGAAAAAGAAGGCAGACGACGACGAGGACGAGTAGGGCTACGACTTTCTGGGTCGTCGATTGTCGGATTTTGAGACGAGGCCGTGCATCATCACTGATGTACGGCCTCGTTCGTTGATACCAGGAAAGTAGTATAAGGAAGGGTGTTATTTCCCCGGTCCATTCAACCGGGGAGATGTGCTTTCCGGTGCTCCTGTCAATGCCCGCTGTCTGAGTTTCTCCCGCCATCGAGATGAGAGAGCCTTACAATCAGAAAGCTCCTGAGCGGCCTGTCGATCTTGAACCAGGTGGTGCATGACCTGGTTTGCGGCTGACACGGTCCACTGTGGATAGCGACGTTCCTGAAGGACCAGCTTTTTCCCTGCCTGGACGTGCCCCTCCGTGAGGACGCGAAAATACCATCCGGTGCGACCTGTTTCCTGAACCCGAACGGCTAGGTCCTTGATGCGCCAATAGCGAGCCAGTTTCCAGCAGGGTTGTCGAGGCTGAGAAATTTGTACCGTAGCCTCTCCAAGTTGAAAGACGTCACCGATGCATACGTCCTGCTCCAAGAGACCTTGCGTGGTCAGGTTTTCACCAAAGCCACCCATGGGAAGCGGAGTGAGCCCGACGGTATGCTCCCAATACGCATAATGTTCATGTGGGTAGACGTTCACGGCCTTGTCTCGGCCACCGTGATTGACGAGATCCGCTTGTCCATCACCTGCAAGATTGAGCGTTCCCAACCAAATCGGTTCGGTGGTGGACTGCTTGAAGAACCCGGTGGTCCACTCTTGAAGGGAACCAGACTGATCCAAAAACTCTGCTGAGGTCATACACTGCGGGAGGCCGACTTGTAGGGAGATGACTGTGGCGGTGAGATCCGTTTTCACAAAAACCACCTCATCCTGCTTACCTCTCGCTTCCTGATTGTTCATGGTCCCATGGGGACCACCAAGAGTTCGGCTTTGACCAGTTCACAATTCGCCGATCCCTTTCAAACCCCATCCTGATTTGTACCAATGGGCGAGCCGCTTCATGCTTCGCAAGGTTGGTCCGGCTCCGCCGATCGCCACGGCATCCACGAGGCAGTACCAGGCGGCGGCACCACTCGGAGGATTTCCTTGCGGCCATCCCAAGAGCGGGTCGATCGTGGCCCACTCCCAGGCACCTACAGCAGTGCCGATTAATTCGAGCCAGGTCGTGATAAAGAACGCTGCCAGGTAAACCATCGGTGAGCGACCAATTAACAGCCAGACTAAAAAAATAGCAAACAATAAGGCCCCAACCCAATCCTCGCGGTTTGGATAGCCACTGACTCCCCACAGCGACCAGGTTCCCCAGACTCCAATGACAAACAAAACAATTTTCCCAGGGTTCCGTACAAACAAGGCCGACCGTGCCAGTGCAACTGCGGTTAGGTAGACCATCCCATGTCCAGGTGGAACATAGGCCGGTACATTTTCAAAGCGGTAGGTATAGCCTCCCATGTAAATAGAGGCGAAGTGCTCGCCAATGGTTGCGAAGAGGACTGCAATGGCGACTTGTGTTCTTGTTTCGCGATTCTCACCGATCAGTAAGGCGGCAAGAATGATCCATGCGCAGGCGCCAAGAAGTTGTTGCCGTTCGACACTGGCACTGATCTCCATGAGGCAACTGACTGCCACGCTGAAGAATGTAAAGGCGGCAATCGCATAATCCCGTACGCGGTGTCGATCGAGTGTTCTGGAGTCAGGGAAATGGCGGACAGCGACTTGAGCTAGAGTGCTGAGCCACCGTGATGAAGAAGGAGCTGATGGGGCATCCATGTGTCTTACAATGTCTTTCGGGAAGGTGCACTACCCTGCGCTGTGCCCTTATCTAGCGGCTTCGTTGAATGTGATCTCGACTGCTGTTCATCATACAGGAGCCGGAAAAGGTGGGCAAGTTTGTGAGTGCTCAGTATTTATGGACGAGCAGGTCCCGGAGAAGAGCAAGCTGTTGTTGAGAAGGAGGGGAACACAGACCGTCCCTAGCGCTCCACCGGGTTACGAAGGGCACAAGGGGCGGCCTGTGTTCAAGCCGAACAGGTAGTTATTTTGTGATCTGTTCCGAAAGAAATCGTTCAAGACCGACTTGGTTGATCGTTCGGAGTCTCGTCTCGAACCAATCAATATGGCCCTCGGTGTCCTCAATCATATGTTCCAGCAGGTGCCGTGTGGTGAAATCGCCGACGGCGGCGCAGTGGGCGATCGCCTTTCGAAGTAATTCAACGTCCTCGCGTTCGAACTCAAGATCGGCTCGAAATAATGCCGAGACGTCCTTCCCCACTGCCACGGATTCGAGGCGTTCCATTTCCGGCGTGCCGTCCAAATACAAGATATGCTGGACCAGTCCCGCGGAGTGCTGCATTTCGTCGTTTGCGAGATGGCTATAATACTCATGAAGTCGTTCATATCCCCAGTTTTTGCATAGACCGGCATGCAGCAGATACTGATGGATGGCCGTCAACTCGGCAGTGAGTATCTGATTAAGTTGTTCCAGAACTCCTTCTTTGGCTTTCATTAGTCTCCCTCAGGCTTCGTTCTTAATTTGTTCGGCCAGGTAGTTCTCAAGTCCGACCTGTTTGATGGTTTCAAGTTGAGTTTCAATCCAATCAATGTGCGTGTCGACGTCTTTCGCCATGTCTTCCAACATATGTCGAGTCGTGAAGTCGGTTACTTTCGTGCAGTGGACGATCCCTTCGCTCAGGAGAGTGAGCATCTCCTGTTCCGCCTTCAAGTCCAATTTCAGTTGTTCCGCGACGGTCTCACCGACTTGGACCGTGTTCATGCGCTGTACATTCGGGACCCCTTCCAGATAGAGGATGTGACCGATAAGTTCATCGGCATCCTTCATCTCATCGATGCTTCGTTCTCGCACCTTCCGATGGAGCCGTTCGTAACCCCAGTTCTCACACATTTTGGCATGAACGAAATACTGATTGATGGCTGTTAGATCTGCGGTCAAAATCTTATTTAAAATTGTGACAACCCCTTCTTTTGCTTTCATGATGAATGTCCTCCTGTTCGTGTCAACTCACTCGTCCTGTTCTCATTATCAGCACGTCTCGGCGGTGTCGTCAACCCAAGAAATAGATACATTTCGAGTTTGCCTCTCAGTGTCGATGAAACGGGTTCTCAGTATTGCCAGATGGTGCCTGCACGATCCGGGTGCATTTCTCGGTGAGTGCAATACCTTACAAGCGAGACAGACTTGTGAAGGACCGAGAGTTGAAACGCGTGCGATTGAGTTAGGTCCGAATCCGGTGTGTTTGTACGCGTGCATGGTTCTGAGCCAATTCCCTGCGGGTGGGCCAGAACTCAGACCATGCCGTTCCGAATCGCTCTGTCATCAAGTACTTGAAAGAGTCGTTTGCGGGGTGGTACATTTTTTAGATCTCAAGGGCTTGGAATATTAACGGCAGTTATTGAAGTCATGATGAAGCAAATTACACAGAGCATCGGTGTCCCTCTCCTCATCCTTGTGATCACAGGGGTTTTCAGTCCTAGGCTTGTTGCGGCCCACGGCAATGTAGCCATCGAGGAAGATATCTGCGTGCGCAAGGTCGGTGGGAATATGGTGCACTTAAGCGCTTATCAACCACAGATTGAGCCGAAAGCTGAGTACTGTACCGACATTCCGGATGTCGGTGATACCTTTCTTGTGGTTGACCTTGTCGACCCAGGGCTCCGGACACTTCCGGTCGGCGTTAAGATTATTCGCGGGGTCAATGAAAATGAGCAAGATGAAGCCAAGACCGTGGCATATTGGAAGCCGGTCTCTCATCCGGATGGGATTCTCCGAGGCGAAGCGAGGTTGGAGAAAGGCCTCTACAAGTTGATCATTACTGCAGAAGGTCTGAGCCCATCGGCGTATTTACTGCGAGTGCAACAGGTCGACTACTCCAAGCTTGGGCGTTCGGCCCTAGGGCCACTTGCATTGTTGCTGGTTCTTGGCGTGGTGGGGTATGAACTCTCGAAGTCGATCCGCGTGCGAAATTGGTGGGCGTCTCGCCGACGTTCGCAGGACTAGGCGGGCAATGGGGATGTTACGGTAGTCATTTCACCTTTCCACAGAGGAATCATTTATGAGGTCTTTCGTCTATCTTAAGTTAACGGTTGCGTGTGTGGTGTGCGCCCTAAGCGCCTTTGTCTCCACGCAGGTCTATGCTCACGGCGGACTATCCATGGCTGAGGACATGTGTAAGCTGACGGTCGGTCCGTACATGATGCACTTCAGTGGGTACCAGCCGGAAAATACGCAGCAGAAACAATTCTGTGAAGACATTCCCGCAACAGGACACACGATCGTCGTACTGGACTATATTGAACAAGAACTTCGCACTCTCCCCGCTGAAGTCCGGATTATCAAAGACACTGGTTCCGAAGACAATCTTGAGGCGAATACCGTCTTCCATCTTCCGGCCAAAGTCTACGCCAATGGTTCCATCGACTTTAACCATACATTTGAGCAGCCTGGTAAATTTGTTGGGATCGTGACTGTGGGGGAAAAGGGAGAGCATGTCTCAAAGTTTCCGTTCTCAGTCGGGGAGCCAAAAGTCCTTTCCAAGTTCATGAATATATATATGATCCCCGTGGCTGCCGTGATCATTGTCGGAGGGATTGTCTTTTTCATGCGCGATCGCGGAAAGCCTTCGCAGAGTGTAGCCTCCTAAGTACGAGCAGCATCGATGTCACAGGTGCTAAATAGTAAGGAAAGAAGAGGTTGTACGATGTTCTCTCGCGTTATGGTTCGTGCGTGGATCTGTTGTCTGTTCCTGTTGGTGGCCGCACCGTTTCCGGCGATGGCTCAGCACGGACATGAATTGGCAGCCGATACCTGCGTGCTCCACATCGGTCCCTATAAGATGTATTTCCACAGCTATCTTCCGGATATGTACTACGATCGACAATTTTGTCAGGAGCTTCCTGCTGCTGGCAACGCGGTCCTGGTCCTGGACTTTGTGGAACATGAGCTGCGGTCTGTCCCGGTTGAGGTAAGAGTGATCCACGATACCGGTTCGGAAGAAAACCTTGAGGCTGCGACAATCGCGCATTTGCCGGCTAAGGTTTACCCAACCGGATCGATTGATGTGAAGTACAATTTTGATAAGCCCGGCAAGTTCGTTGGTCTCGTTTCGGTCGGTGAAAAGCAGGAACATGTTTCTCGCTTTTCGTTTTCAGTCGGTGAAACGGGGGCCGTCTCACACCTGATGCATTACATCACAGTCTTTATACCCGTTTTGGTCGGTCTCATTGTGGCTGTGTATTATACTTTTCGTGATCGTCGGAAACCTTCACAGGCCACCGTGTCATAGGTATTGCGTCTGATACGGAACTTCCGATTCCAAATGAGTCACGATGCTAAACCTTCCTTGGAGCCGCAATGGAGATATGTGGAGGGCGGATGATCGCATCACTGAGTAGGCGCAGGGTTCTGCAGGTGTGTGTCTCTCTCGTAGTGGCGTTGGGAATGCCTGTGGCTCCGGCTCTGGCCCACTCGATGTTGGTGAAGGCAGAGCCACCTCGACGGGCGGTCCTCACCAAGTCTCCCAGTCAAGTGCGTCTGTGGTTCAATGAGAAGATTGAGGGGGATTACGCGTCCTTGGTCGTTCTGGATGACAAGAAGCAGTCGATCAGCGATGTCAAGCCGACTCTCGCTTCTGATGACCCCAAATCGATCATCCTACCCTTGCCTGAATTGCTGCCGGGCAAATACACCATTAAGTTTCGCGTCCTCTCGGTAGATGGGCATGTCGTCGAATCGTCTTTCGACTTTACGGTGAAGGGCGAAACACAAACGAAATGATCGAGTTTGCTGGTGCCCTGTTTCGCTGTCTGCAGCTAGTGTCCTCGATGCTGCTGATCGGTGGGTGCGTGTTTCTGACCATCGCTTGGCCGCCGGGCTCTACGCCTGGGCCCTCTTGGCAGGCTCGCCTGGTCAAGCTCTTTCCCTGGGTGGCCCTTACCCTTCTGGTTGGATTATTCGGCCTCCTCGCCACAACAACGGCTCAAGCGACTGGTGTTTCTGATAATGCGTGGAATTTGCAAGCTTGGATCGAGTTTTTGGAGAAGACGAGGGTCGGATTTATTTGGATACTTCGCGCAGCAAGTGCTCTCGCCGTCCTTGTGGTTGTGCTGTACATTCGGATTTCCCCTCCAGCGCAATGGCGGTACATTATGGGGGCAGTCGTTACAGCTCTGACCCTGATTCTTGGTTCTCTCGCGAGTCATTCCGCTGCCGAGGAGCAAGCCGCCTTAGCCACGTTGATCTATGCCCTGCATCTCATCGTCGCCAGCGTCTGGTTTGGCGGTCTTCCTGGGGTGATTCTCGTTGCCTCTACCACAGCGACGCACCCGATGACGGAACGATCTCGTGCCGCTGAGGTGATAAGCAGATTTTCAGCATTAGCGCTGTACACGATGATGGCCATCGTCGTCTCGGGTCTCGTCGTGGCTAATCTCATGATCGATACCAATTATGCAGGGCTGGTTGCGACCACCTATGGATGGCTCCTCATCACGAAGTTGACGTTGCTTGCGGTCATCCTTTCGATTGCCTCACGCGCGAAGTCGGTATGGGTGCCGGCGCTGAATCAACGCCCTGACATAGCCGCAGTCGGCGGGCAGAAGCTCCGGACTTGGGTGAGAATTGAGTTCGGCTTGGCTGTCTTGCTTGTCATTGTCGCTACAGTCTTGGCCAATGCCGTACCGGCTAAGCACGATGTCATCGACAATTGGCCTTATCCGTTCCGGTTTTCGATCGACGCCAATTGGGTCGATCCGCTTGTGCGTACGATTGTGCTGACGGGCCTCGTCTTCCTCATCACGGCCGGAATCACGATCGTGCTCGGTCGCACGAAGCAATGGGCGACCTTGTGGCGGATTGCTATTCCAACAATACTGGGAATCCTTGGCTTTGGGGCAACGCTCTATCCTCTTTCCGTACAATCGTACCCGGAAACCTATCGGAAGACACCGGTTCCGTTCGACGCCATCTCGATCGCTAATGGCGGGGAGCTCTTCGCGGCGAACTGCATTCCTTGCCATGGGCCTCAGGCAAAAGGAAACGGTGTATTGGCAAAAGCGCTACCAAAGCAACCCGTTGACCTTCTCACGGAACCTCATACTGCCATGCATACGGCGGGTGATTTCTTCCACTGGCTTACTTATGGACGATTCAACGGAGTCATGCCGGCCTTCGGCGAGAAGCTTTCTGAGGAAGATCGATGGGACTTGCTGAACTTTCTTCATGCCAATAATCGAGGGTACCAATCAAGAATCATCACCCCCCGGATTCTGCCTGAGCAACCATTCTTAGCGACACCGAACTTTTCGTACACCGCGCACGACGGTTCAAGCGGGACGCTGAAAGATTTTCGGGGCAAGCAAGACTTGCTGCTGGTTCTCTTTTCCTGGCCGGAATCGCGTGAGCGGCTTGATCGACTCCGTTCCGCTGCCGGGGAGATTGCGAAGAATAATACGGCCATATTGGCTGTCCCCATGACCGATCTGTCGCCCGATGAATTGGCTGCGGCCGTACGAGATCTGCCGTTTTCGGTTGTTACGCAGGGGGCGCGCGAGATCTCCAGCAGCTATGCGTTGTTCCGGAGGACGCTGTCCCTTCCTGACTTGTTTGGGGAGGGCACGCGACCGAAACACATTGAGTTTCTTTTTGACCGCTTCGGGTATCTACGAGCTCGGTGGATCCCTCAGGGAGATGGGGTTGGCTGGGGAGATACTGCTCTCTTGGTGCAACAAATTACACAACTCAATCAGGAACGAGAAATTCTCCCACCTCCTGGCGACCACGTTCATTGATCGCTGTGTGCCCGCGTTCAGTATTTCTGGCCAATCCTAAAGACCTCGTCCTCAATTGCGAAGAAGGCTGGGTGGGCGATGTTGGACCGGTTTAGTTCCTCGATCTACGCGGTAACTTCTCGATATCCTCTGTTTTGATAGCATCAGCGCCTCCCATATCCTGAAGCAAGGGTGGAAATCGGTGGAACTTCGCCAATATAACGCGTTTGGTTCGAATTAAGAGCGTGAGTCGGTTCTTTACTGAGACGCTTGCCGATCTCAATGGACACCCCTACCAATGTGTGATCTTGACTTCCCTGATTCTGAAGGAGTATACGTCAGGCACCTGACTAAGTCCCTGATTTGAACTGTAGAGTAGGGGTTGGTTAGTCTTCTTCATGATGTCTTCATGATGATATCTTCATGATATTTTGCTTGACTCATCTTAAAGCTTTGTCGGATACTTGCGGACCTTTTACGGGTTTCATCGTGAGAGTTCATACAGTGCTGGGCGTACGGTTTGTGTGTTTTGACTAGGGTAATCAGTAGTCGCACGTTTTCATTTAAAACAAGGAGGTAGCGGACATGGCAGCTGACAGTTCCGGGCGGGGCTATGACGTCTCGCAGTGGTACGATTCGAAGCCGGTGAAGATCGGCTGGTTTGCGATGTTGGCGATCGGGGTATTTTGGGTGGTCTACCAGCGGACCTTCGGGTATTCGCATGGGCTGGATTCGATGACCCCGGAGTTTGAGTCGGTCTGGATGGGGCTGTGGCGGTTTAACATCGTCGCGAACGCCCTCTTCTTTGCGACCTCGATCGGCTGGATCTGGGTGACGCGGGATCGGAACCTGGCGAACCTGGACCCGAAGCTGGAGCTGAAGCGGTACTTTTACTGGATGGGGTGGTTGGTGTGCTACATCTGGGGCGTGTACTACGCGGGGAGCTACACGTTGGAG
>JAEURV010000012.1 GCA_016788465.1 Nitrospira sp.
CTGGCGTCGCCCGTCTACGCTCAATCATCGGAAACCTTAACCATTGCAGTTGCCAACAGTCTGAAGGATGTATTTCGAAAAATAGTACCGCTCTACGAATCTCGAAACCGAGATGTCAACGTGCGGGTCGTCTATGCCCAATCCAAAACGCTTCTCAAGCAAATCGAGGAAGGAGCGCCGGTGGATGTATACATCCCGTCAGCCTATGAAGAGCTGGACCAACTCGAGCAGAAAAAGCTGATTGTTCAAGACACCAAACAAGTGTATGCCCGCACAGCATTGGTCTTGATCACCAACGCCGCATTCCCCGCCACGATCAGCTCTATTCAGGAACTTGAGACTCAACCGGTGCGACACATTGCGATCGGCGATCCTGCAACGTCGGGTGTCGGCAAGGATGCCGTCCAATTCCTGAAATACCGGAACCTCGAGCCTCGGCTGAAGTCTCAATATCTTTACGGTGAACATTCCAAGGCCGTGCTTGATCTTGTCTCCAAGGGAGAAGCTGAACTGGGCCTCGTATATCGAACCGATGCCACCCCCGTGAAACGGGTACGTATCATTGACGCCGCTCCTGCCGAAAGCCACAAGCCGATCGTCTATGGAGTGGCCGCACCATGGACCTCCGAAAACGTGTTCAGAGTCCGAGACTTCATTGCGTTTTTGCTGTCTGAACCAATCCAGGCAGAACTGAAAAAGTTTGGATTTGAGCAAGAGGTCTCGGACGTCAGCTATGTTGAGCGACAGGAGGTCAAACCATGAACAATAGAAACTTTACCGAAAGTCACCGGGCCGGGCGAATTGCCCGTGTATTGTTGGTTGTCAATCTTGCAGTCATGACCGGTTGCGCAAGTGTGTCTCCGGTGCCAGAAACGGTCATCCATAAATCCGGACTGAACCAGGTTCATTTGGAAAAGGATCCGGATTCTGTCTCGAACAGCCATCCAGTGAGCCTGTCGCAGAGTGAGGTGGGCGCGCTGCTACGGGGCGTGCGGGTATGGAAACAGCGTAACCTGATCCATCGACTCTATGCAGGTGAATCTGAGCGGACGAGAGGATTCCGGAATGAGGAGGTGAAGATACTGGCTCCGGCGCTTGCCAATGCTTTGGAGTTGGCCTCGCCCGATCAGCGTATCTATTTCCATCTCAGCCATGTGACGGAATATGGAGAAGAAGAGACGACCAGCGGATGGGTGTCCATTCGAGGCAATCTCCTCTACCTTACCTTAAGTGAGATTCATGACCGGCATAGCCCAGGAGCGGATATTACCAAGTATGACCGTGTGTTGCCGAATGTGCCCGAGCAGGCCCCGGCTTTTAGTGTCACGTTCGAGCCGGAAGAGTACGTGGCCAAGGCTCGGTCCGGGTGGCGCTTGTTCACCCCGGACCAACAGGAAGAATTGCAGATTCGATATCGGGAGGCACTGGATGCGCTGACCAAGTCACCAAAGTCTTGAGCGACACTGAGGTGTGCAAGGCATTCCATATTGATGGGATGACCACATTCATGAACAGGCAGAGACAGCAAGGAAGGGGTAGATCGTGAAGATAAAACAGCTCATTTCCCTAACGGTATTCCTGACCGGATTTCTCTTGTGGATTTCATCCATTCAGGCTGGTGAACCGCTGGTGCTCCTGAATGTCTCTTACGATCCGACACGGGAGTTGTACCAGGAGTTTAATGCGACATTTGCAAAACATTGGCAGAAAGAAAAAGGTCAAACTGTCGTCGTGAAACAATCGCATGCAGGTTCCAGCAAGCAAGCGCGTGCCGTCATCGATGGGCTGGATGCAGACGTCGTGACGTTGGCTTTGGCTTATGACGTGGATGCCATCGCAAAAGCCAAGCTCTTGCCGGCGGAATGGCAAAAGCGGTTACCGCATAATAGCTCGCCCTATACCTCCACGATCGTGTTCTTGGTCCGCAAAGGAAATCCAAAAGGTATCCGAGATTGGGATGATCTCGTGAAGCCTGGGGTTGCCATCATCCCAGCCAATCCAAAAACTTCAGGGGCGGCGCGATGGGCCTATTTATCGGCCTGGGGCTATGCGTTAAAAAAATATGGCAATGATGAAGCGAAGGCCAAGGAGTTTATCGCCAAATTTTATGCCAATGTGCCGGTGTTGGATTCCGGTGCCAGAGGCGCAACCACGACGTTCGTCGAACGGGGGATCGGGGACGTGTTGGTTGGCTGGGAGAATGAGGCCTATCTTGCCCTCAGAGAGCTGGGCGCAGGTAAATTCGAGATCGTGACCCCATCGATCAGTATTCTAGCCGAACCGACTGTGTCGTTAGTTGACAGGGTAGTAACGCGAAGAGGCACAGAGGCGGTGGCGCAGGCCTACCTCCAATATCTCTATTCAGATGAAGGACAGGAGATTGCGGCCAAGCATTTCTATCGTCCTCGTAACGAGGCCGTGGCGGCAAAGTACGCAGGGCAATTCGCCAAGTTGAACCTATTCACGATCGATGAGGTGTTCGGAGGATGGCAAAAAGCGCAACAGGCGCATTTCGCAGACGGCGGCGTGTTTGATGAAATCTACAAACCGAAATAACGAATCCGCCGAATGGGTAGTTCACAAGAGGATGCTATGAACCTACTGATTGTAGGGGGGGGACTCTGCCGAGGCCTTCCGGCAGCGAGCGACAGGCAGGATCAGTTGGGTGGAACATTGGTCAGGACGGAAGCACCGGGATCTCGTCCGGACCATTCCCAAAGCGACGGAAGCCGTTGTCGTCGTGCTGGATCGCGTCAGTCATGCACTCGCGAAACGGGTGCGTGGAGAAGCATCCCGTAGAGGTCTCCCAGTGTACTTTCTGAAACGAGGCCAACAGCGCGACGTCGGATCTCAGCTTGACTC
This sequence comes from Nitrospira sp., assembly GCA_016788465.1. Taxonomy (GTDB): domain Bacteria; phylum Nitrospirota; class Nitrospiria; order Nitrospirales; family Nitrospiraceae; genus Nitrospira_D. Next base: position 2,863 of record JAEURV010000012.1, read on the forward strand.
GGCCTGCTTTGATGTACAGCAGTATCGAAAGTTGTCGACCCATGGATAATCGTGTGGAGCGTATTCCACATATCGGCATCGTGGCGGGAACGGCGGAGGGGGCGGCGCTCTGTTACCGGACCTTGTGTCAGGAAGCAGAGGGTGTCATGGGGC
>JAEURV010000207.1 GCA_016788465.1 Nitrospira sp.
GAATCCAGCTCTGCGTTGAGCAAATGCACATAACGAGGATAACTAAACACCCGATCGCGTTGCCGTCGCGTCATCTCCTTCACAATGCCGATTTCCTGTAAGTGTACGAGCGATTTATTGACCGTCGCGGGAGTCAACCGCGTCGCCTTGACGAGTGCTGCCGACGTCGCCAACGGCTGTTTCTGCATGACCTGATGCACGGCAAGCGCGGACGACGCGGCTCGTCCGAGCCCCACGATGCGATCTCGATCCTTGTCTACCAGAGCCAGCAACCTGTGCGCAGTCATCATGGCCTGTGTGGCAGTGGCCGCAATGCCTTCCGCGAAGAAGTCCAGCCAGCGCTCCCAGTCGCCGTGAAGACGCACACCGTTGAGCAGTTCGTAATAGAGCGCGCGGTGCGTTTTGAAGAACAGGCTTGGATACAGGAGCGGTTCACGAAGCACGCCGTCCGCGACTAGCTGGAGCACGATCAGCAGCCGTCCGACGCGGCCGTTGCCGTCGAGGAACGGATGGATAGTCTCGAGCTGCACATGCGCCAGCGCCGCCTTGATAAGCGGCGGCGTCGGCTCTGGTTTGTCGTTGAGAAAATGCTCCAGCGCACTCAGCGACTCTGGTACGGCGTCCGCCGGGGGTGGGACGAACACGGCGTTTCCTGGTCGTGTGCCGCCAACCCACACCTGCGAGCGGCGCAGCTCGCCGGGCGTCTTACCTCGCCCCTGCGGGTGATCGAGTAATGTGGCATGCACCTCGCGCAGCAAGCGGTTGCTGATCGGAAGCCCGCCACGCAACAGTTTGAGCCCCCGGTCCATCGCCGCGACATAACGGCTCACCTCCCGCGCGTCGTCGATCGGAACGCCGGGCTCTTCATGGATTTCGAACAGGAGGAGATCCGCTAGCGACGACTGCGTACCTTCGATTTGGCTCGAGAGCACTGCCTCCTTACGGACGAAGCTGTAGAGCAACAGATCGGCGTTTGGCAGCAGTGCGGTTACCGCATCGAGGCGGCCCAGGGCGACAAGCGCGTCGTCGAAGCGCCGGCGCAACGATGGGCTCCACTCCACCGGCGGCTGAGGAGGCAGCGGCGCCGGCACGAAAGCCTGAAACGGCTCCCCGGAGGATGGCACCGTCACATAGCGGCCAGGCACGGGACGATACATGGCGTCTGGTTCCTAAAATAGCAATGATCGTTATTTTATGATTGAGCCTTTTTATAAAACAAGACAAATCGTGGATGTTTAGACCCTCGATGTGTGGGCGCTGCACAGCCGCCAAGGATCGAACGTAGACATCCGGAATCGACGCCCGCGGCGGCCTCTGGGTCGTCAACCTCGCCGAACGTTGTCTGGAAGTGTACCGACATCCGGTCGCGTCTCCTGGGCAAGCGAGTTCATACCGTTCTTCCCAGAGGTTCAGTCCTTCCGACAGACTCACTCCTCTCGCTGCTCCTGGAGCCACCGTCACCGTCGCAGAATTGCTGCCATAGCAAGACAATCATGATCCCCCACTTCATGAGGAAATGGGATCAGATATGACCATGGACGTACTGTCTCGCTAGAGAGCTGGTAATATGTCGTCCTTCCCTCGACTCAAGAAGTTAATCGTCACGCCTACCCCTCTTGATCGTTCCGAGGTCGGTCGAGTATGAAGTTTACAATTCTCCCTTGAAGGCCTTGTCGAGGATGGACGGCAAGAACGCAGCGAGTTCAGCGGCGGTCTCAGCCTGCATCTTCTTCAGCGCATCCACCTTGGCCTGTAAGCCATCAAGATACTCAACAATGCGGCGTTGGTCATCGAGAGGTGGTACCGGAATTTCAAATGCTTTCGCATCCGCTCCGCTTACTCCAATCTGACCTGCTGTGGTTTTCCCTAGTTCTTCGACTTGCACTCTGACGCGCCTTGATCCCAAAGCATAAACCAGAAAGTCTGGCAGCATCTTTCTCCGATCGGTTCGCAGGCGCATCAGTTTGTCTGGATATACCACCATCGTTTTGTTCTCACCTTTGAAGATTACGGCTTTAGCGACACGGTGAATATCACCATTGTAGCGGACAATGAATACATCGTCCTCCTGCAACACAAATGGTTTCGCAACATCGTCAGGCACCTCAACCGATTTATAGGCGGAGAGATCAATATGCCGGCTGGGAGAACTGGATACCGCATTGATACGAAGCATCGGGCGGCCATTCGATTCCACTTCAGGCTGCGGCGATAACCCATTTCGGGGCGGCTCAGCAAGAACCGTCTCCAAAAGTTCGTGCGCCCAGCAAGAGTCATCAAGAATCTGCGAACTCGCTCTGGCCAAAAGCAGTTCGAGTTCCAGAGCTGATTGCCCCCGAAGCACCCTTGCCTCTTCAGCCTTTTCCACCAGCGCTTCGATCCGCGCCACGATCCGCCGCTGTTCCAGAAGCAGAGGGAGAGGAATTTCACAGGCAAACAATGCTTCAGGATTCAGTGTGCGCCGCCGATCTCCCATGCCACTAGCGCGAGAGCCTAAGTCTTCCCAGAAAGATGGCCGACGCATTACCCAACCGAGATAATTGCGATCTAGTTGATTTTCGTCACAGAGGAACGTTGGAAACTGAGGTGAGAGAAATTTGCCGGCGAATTTTTCTGTACTCAGAGCCAACGCACCTTCCCAGCCGAAGAGCTGGCTCATTACTATGTGGTCCGCTTTGAGACGATAGAACTGCCTATAGCTCGTTTTCCCATTCTCAATGGGCTCTCGGTCAAAAAGCCCTCGCCCGAAGCTCAGAACTCCGACCATGGGATATAACGTGATGGCATCAACGGGGACAGGATTTAGATCAAGGTGCAACACCTGACCTAATTTCACCCTGGGCCACCCGCTCATACGCCACCCTTCAGGAAATCTTTTATTTCACCTATGATCTCGACGATACGCAGTTCCTTTTTCAGAATGTCGTCGGCAAGTTGCTCGGGAGGCAGGTGCTCGAAATCCACTTTACCTCGTGGATTCTTGACATCGAGATTGCAGCCGTTTTTGAGAATGGCGGTGGCAGGAACTTTCCAAGCCCGGTCGTTTTCCTTCCGCTTCCCCCACCAGGCGACGCAGTCGGCAAACTCCTCGAATTGAATCGGCTGAGTCTTGGTGTAGTTTTTCCGGCCTCCGGGAAGCGGCTGCTCGTAGTACCAGACATGTTTCGTCGGACCGGAGCGATCGAAGAACATGAGATTGGTCGGAATGCTCGTGTAGGGGGCGAAGACACCGTTGGGCAGACGGACGATCGTGTGGAGATTGAAGTCCTTCAGCAGTTCTTCCTTGATGCGGGCACAGACGCCGTCGCCGAAGAGCGTGCCGTTCGGAACAACCACGCCGGCTCGGCCCGGCTTTGGCAATCGCCTGAGCTTGCGCATGATGAGCTGAAGGAAGAGCAAAGCGGTTTCAGATGTCTGCTTGTCTTCGGGAAAGTTGGAGAGAATCCCGCGCTCTTCTTCGCCACCAAAAGGGGGATTGGTCAGGATGATATCGACGCGGTCCCTATCGCCGATTTCCCTCAAAGGCACCCGTAGGCTGTTGAGCGGATCAAGCTGCGGCGTCTCCAAGCCGTGTAGGAGCAAGTTCATCTGCGCCAGCAGATAGGGCAGCGGCTTCGCCTCCCCTCCCCACAGGCTTCTCGTTTGAAGAATCTCCCGTTGCTGGACCGTTTTGCACTGTTTCTCCAAATGCGAGAAGGCCTCGACCAAAAAACCGCCGGTGCCACAAGCCGGATCGAGGATGCTCTCCCCGAGCCTCGGATCAGTGACGGCAACCATGAAGCGGACGACGGCGCGCGGGGTATAGAACTCGCCGGAATCGCCGGCAGCGTCGCGCATTTCCTTGAGCATGGATTCATAGAGATGGCCGAGGGTGTGGATCTCATCGCTGGAGGAGAAGTGGATGCCGTTCACTTTATTGACGACATCGAGGAGGAGATAGCCGTTGATCATGCGATTGATCGTGCCGCGAAAGACGGTGGCGATCACGTCGCGGCGGTCACCGCCGTTGGCGCCTTGCAGACTGCGGAGGTAGGCGAAGAGGCCTGGGCCTTTTGCTGCCGTCAGGCCCGATGGCTTCGTCGTTGTTCACAAACTTGATCAGCTCGTCGCCAGTGATGCCGTCGGGCTTGGCGGCCCAATCCCGCCAACGATAGGGCGGCTCGATCGCAGGACGGAAGCGCTTGCCGGCGAGCTTGGCGTCGGTCTCGCGGATCTGTTCCAGATCGTCGAGAAACTTCAAAAACATGATCCAGGTCAACATGGGCAGACGGTCGAGATCGCCGTTGAGCCCTTTGTCCTTGCGCATGATGTCACGTGCGGACTTGATCAAAGAACCCAGTTGCTGAGCCGTCGTCAATGGCACATTTTGCCGCTTTGTCTTTGCCATAAGAATGATCTCGACCCTCTTATCTCAGATGACAAACTGCAGATATCAGGCTGCCAAGCTGTTGGGTGGTGGCCAGATGAGCAATAGATTGCTTGGGCATAACAGAATTTCAGATTTCATATTTCAGAGGGTTTGACCGACGGGCTGATACGAGCCAACTCCTTCAGAAACTCTTCTTCATCTTTCTTCTCGGCAGTACGGGTACGAACTTTGTCGTTTAAGTGCCTCTGGCCGCTGATCTCTGAATTCTTGAGTTGTTCAATCCAACCATAGAGCTGCCTGGAGATGCTGAGACAGCTCGATTTCAACTTACCGATTTCAGATTTCAGAGGAGAGAAGCCAGCAATGCGCTCCAGGAGACAAAGCATGGAACGGACTTCGCCGGAGGAGCCTCGGGCAATGTAGAGAAAGGCTAACAGTTCGTTAGTGGACCCACGCTCAAAGCCCTCGGCGATATTATTGGAGACGGACAGTGCGGCGCGCTCTAATTGGTCGTGCAGACCCGCATGGCCGCGAAATGCCTGATGCTCTGTGAGTGCGTATGTGTAACGAGCCAATTCAATCGCGGCCTGCCAGACAGGCAAGTCTTCGAAGGACTTATATTTCATAGTCGCCCTCAATGAATCTCAGATTTCAAATGGCAAATTTCAGAGCGTCGATAATCTGTGAGATCTGAGATTTGCGATACCTTATGCTGCATAGAGCAAGGTTTACAATTGATTGACGGCCGCTCTGAGCTGCTCCGGCCCACCGAAGAATCCAGCGATCTCCAACACATTGCCACGATCAGATATCGGCGGCACCTTGAGCACATCCGGAATCACAAATTGAGCCGTGCCGTATTCCGCGTACTTTTCTAACAGCTCCGCGAGGATCTGTTTCGCTTGTGGGCCATACTGATCAAAGAAGTCCTTCTTTTCCTTCTTGAGCCGGTCTGCTCGCTCTCGCCTGGTCCGTAAGGGAGCATTGAAGGTCAGATGGCAGAGCAGATCGAACGGATCGGCATCGGGTTGACCGGCAGCCTGAGCCAGATCGTCGAAGTCGATGCCCCGATCGGCCAATCGCTGAATGATTTCAGCCCGCTGTTCCGGATCAGCCCATTGAGTTCGCAGGTCAGAGGCATTCCGGTACAGTGTGCGGACTTTCTCCGCTGTGTAATCCGTGAACTTAACCACACGCAGTTGCTTCCCATCCGGATCGAGTTCATGGACGATATGCGCGACGATCTCGACCTGACCTCCGTCAAAGTAGAACTTGCGGCGTTCCCCTTCACGATCGTCTGAGATTTGCCCATGTGAGATCTGAAATGATTCCTCCGTCTCTGCCATTACCGGCTGCTCTTCAACGATCTGATAGGTCTTGGGGTCCCCAGTCTCACTTATCTCCTCCTGGGTCACACGCACTGGATCTCCATCAAATTCCGGATCGGCAAAGAGACGGGTGGCGGAGCCGGTATAATCCAAAATATTGAAGTAGAGCTTGCCGTAATCGTCACGGACTCTGGTGCCTCGTCCGATCTCGCCTTCCTCCGCTGTCACCCGGCAGACATAGTCGGCATGCTGCTGTGTCAGATCGGTATTGAGATTGGTCAGCGCTTCACGCATCTCGGCCGCATGCTCCTGATCCACGCAGAACACGATCGTCTTGGCGTAGCGACCGGTCTTTTTCAAAAACTGCGTCAGGTGGCAGGCAATCGCCTGCGTGCGCGCACGTAGGGAGACGACTCGCTCGAAATCCTTGGTATGATACTCATCATCCGGAATGGCTCGACCATATCGATCAAGATCTTCTCGACTCGGCCTCCACCCTACCGCATCCCATGTACTCACTATTCGGTGGACCCGATAGGGTGCAAGAAACCCGTCTTCAATCCCCTGCCGCAGACTATATGTATAAATGGGATTGCCGAAGTAGGCGTAGGTGTCGCGGTTATCTTCCCGCAACGGCGTCGCCGTCATGCCGAGCTGATAGGCCGGCTCAAAGTATTCGAGAATCTCTCTCCAGTTGCTTTCCTCCTTGGCGCTCCCCCGATGACACTCATCAATGACAACAAGATCGAAGAAGTCACGCGCATATTCCTTATAAAGTCCGGGCCGCCGCTCGTCTTTTGCGATGGCTTGGTAGATCGCAAAGTACATCTCTCGGCCTTTGTTGACTTCGCCGTTTTCGATCTTCCAGCGCGCATCGCCAAAGGGTGCAAAATCTTTGTCTTTCGGATCATCGACGAGAATATTTCGGTCAGCCAGATAGAGAATCTTGGGGCGGCGGTATTCGCCTGTCCTATTCCATCGAGCCTGCCAGAGCTTCCAGCAGATCTGAAAGGCCACGACGGTCTTACCCGTGCCGGTCGCCATCGTGAGGAGAATACGGTGCTTCTCCTGCAAGATCGAGTGCACTGTTCGGTTAATGGCGATTTCCTGATAGTAGCGAGGACTTTTGCCGGACAGATGGTTACAAGGAGTGAGTAACTGTTCGGCCGCTGTATCGCTTTTAAAGTTTTGCCCTGCCCGTAGCCGATTCCAAAGCTCCTTTGGAGTGGGGAAGGATTCGAGATTCCTTTCCTGGCCTGTGAGGAAATCGAACTCCACAATACCATGCCCGTTTGTCGAGTACGCAAATTTCAAACCAAGGACTTCGGCATACTCTTTGGCTTGCTGGAGCCCATCCGCCGGGAACTTGTATGCAGCCTTTGCTTCCACCACACCAATGAGAAAATCCCGCGTATAGCGCAGCAGGTAATCTGCTCGTTTTTGAGCCCGACGCCGGACCTTCTCCCCGACCAAGACAATACGACCGTCGGTAAATGTTTTTTGTTCCGTGAATGAGTGTGGATCGTTATCCCATCCGGATTGGATGAGTTTCGGGAGGATATACTTCCGGCATGTATCCGCTTCTGTCATCATGCCATAGGCAACCAGAGAGAAAAGGCTGTTATGCCGGCGGAAGCTTACCCCTTTCGTTAGGAGAAATCACGCCCCCCTAAAAGGGAGGAAGTCCTGAGTGGTGAGCGCTGAGAGGGGAAAGGATAGGTTGATGGACAGGAGAGGTGCACAATACAGACGGAAATCTAGACACAGTTACGATTTCTTGATTCGATCGAGAATCAAGGCGATACAGCCGCCCAATAAGCCTCCGCCCATCACCGTCGTCAGCAGCTCTACTAGTTTGAGTTCCCACACAGACCCTTGCGCCTGCATGACTTCTCTAATGCCACCTTGCACCATGATGACGGACAGCGCCATCGTGGCACCCACGACAAACCACCAGACAAATACGCGTACCGATGCCACGGAAGCCTCACACGTCAGGGTTACGGTCAAACGAACGATATTGAATGGCCTCAGCAATATGCACAGCCTCGATCCTCTCCGAGTCGGCCAGATCGGCGATCGTCCGTGCGACGCGCAAGATACGTCCGTGGGCTCGCGCGGAGAGTCGAAGCTTTACCATCGCCTGCTCAAGCAACTCTTGAGCGGGTTGCTCCAGTCCACAATACCGTTTTACCAGCCGTGGCTTCAACTGCGCATTTGTATAGATCCCCTCAGCTCGGTACCGCCGTCGCTGTCGATCACGCGCCGTCACGACACGCGATCGGATCACCGCCGAGCCTTCCGATGCGGGCAGTTCCGTGCGCAGCTCTCGAACCGGCACCGGTGGAACATCCAGATGGATATCCAATCGATCCAACAAGGGCCCGGAGAGTTTTGCGCGGTACCGGCGAATCTGTATGCCGGAACAGATACAAGACCGAGTGCGATCTCCATAGTACCCACAAGGACAGGGATTCATCGCTGCGATCAGCATGAACTGCGCCGGATACTTGAGCGTCCCACTGGCTCTTGTCAGAACGACATACCCATCTTCCAACGGTTGCCGCAACCCTTCGAGCGCACCTCGTTTGAATTCAAGAGATTCGTCCAAAAACAATACCCCGTTATGCGCGAGCGAAACTTCCCCAGGCTTAGGGATGGTCCCTCCCCCGACTAACCCTGCATCCGAGATACTGTGATGCGGCGCCCGAAACGGTCGCACGGCAAGTAAGGGTCGTTCCGGGCTGAGCAACCCCGCCACACTGTGTACTCTGGTCGTCTCGATCGCCTCATCCAATTCCAACAACGGCAGGATGGTCGGCAAGCGGCGCGCCAACATGGTTTTTCCTGATCCAGGAGGCCCGACCATCAACACATTGTGTCCCCCTGCCGCTGCCACCTCGAGCGCTCGCTTGGCATGGTCCTGCCCACGAACATCGGCATAGTCCTCGTCTTCCGTTGTGCTGACCGCCCCCAAGGCATCCTGGCGCGACTCGCTCGGAACAAGAGCCTGATTGCCTTTCAGAAACTCCACGGCTTCGGGAAGGGTGTGGATGGGATAGGCACGGACGCCCTTGACCAATGCCGCTTCAGCCCCATTGTCAGCGGGGAGCAACAAATCGTAACCGGTTCGGCAGGTCAGCGCGAAAGACAGAGCTCCCGTAATGGGCTTCACACGGCCGTCCAACGATAATTCACCGACCACAACCGAATGATCCAGCATCGACTGCGGGATCACCTCTTCCGCGACAAGAATGCCGAGTGCAATCGCGAGATCGAGCCCTGACCCTTCTTTTTTGACCCCGGCAGGGGCAAGATTGACGGTGATGCGTTTGGCAGGGAAATGAAACCCGGTATTTTTGAGTGCGGATCGCACACGGTCTCGGCTTTCCTTCACCGTGGCATCCGGCAACCCAACGACCGAAAATTGGGGGAGCCCACCGGAGATATCGACTTCGACATCGACGAGATGGGCATCAAGACCGACCAGCGCCGCGCTCGTCACCCTGGCAAGCATAACTCCACGCCTTTCCTTATCTGAGCCGCGGCAAAAATGTGTTCATTATAGAGTCTCGCTCCATTGGTTTCAATAGAACCATCTAGGGACTGTTCCGACCAAACCCACGCCATTCATGTCGCTGGCACCCCTTCGCCCGGCTCTGTATAATTCGGCCATGTGCCGCTGGCCATCTCCAACGAAATCGGTTGCGTCGGACAACCCATCATTCGAGCCGTACCTCCGTCAGATCCAAGGCCTTGGTTTCGCACTCTGGATGGCCTTGCTCCCGACATCAAATGGTTCGGTCTCGGCCGATGATGGGACCGCCGATATCCCTCGACAACAAGCTATGCAAGCATCATCCCCCTATGTTGGATCAGCCATGGCCGTGCTGGCCACCCTTCAGCAAGCGGCGGTCCTTCCGCCCGAAGGCACCAGAGACGCCGATCGCGTCATCCAGGCCGTCATCCAACTGCAATCCGCCTTTTCCAAGGGAACGGATCCTTCGATTCAGGAATTCGCCCGGCGTGCCTTGGCCGACAAGTATGGAGAACGAACCGCAACCAGCCTCGAGCGGTTTCGGACCAGTGGGTGGACAGCAGATGTGCTGGAAGCACTCGCGGACGCCGAGTTGAAAGCCCAACCCGACGAACGGGAGCAACTGGCGATAGGGCTCGGACAGTTTAATCTGTCAGTCAATGACTTTCGACGATTCATGCAACTCGTGCGCGAGGGCCGATCCGCTCTCACGGCACAAGGATTGACCTTTGAAGAAGTCTATACTCATCATCGGAACACGATGCCGGGCGCGGCCCGCTAGCGGGCCGTTTCACGTTTCTGGTTTCGAGTTTCTGGTCTCTCCTGATGGCTTCTTTGAAGAACGTGAAAGCGGAGCTCGAAACACGGAACACGAAACTCTTCTAATCAAGCAGCACATACGTACATCCTAGGGATATCGCAACCTCAATAAAGGAGAATCACATGGCAACGAGAGCGTACATTCTCATCAAGGTCAAAGCAGGAAAAACGAAGGACGTGGTCGGCGCACTGAAGCGCATCCCAGGCGTTGAACAGGCTCACTCCTGCTTCGGCCGCCCGGATATTTTTGTCTTCATCAGCGTCCAGGACGAACGAGCGCTCTCCGACGTGGTGATTACCAAAATCCATGCGATCGATGGCATCGAAGAAACAGATACCCACATCGTCGCAGAGTCGTAGGATACAGGAGTATCTCGTAAAGCGTCGCACGTGAAGTGTGAAGCGTTCGAATTCAGAGACAAGGTACGTTTCACGCTTCACGATCAACGCTGACAAGAGCGCCACCGAGCTGAGCCGACTGGTAACAGGCGTCGGCGATTTCCACCGCACGGCATCCGTCCTCTCCCGTAATGGGCATCGGTGTGCCGTCGTTGACCGCCTGAAGGAATGCTGAGAGGGTATCAAAGACCGTCAGAGATGGAGGGATGTCGATAGCAGTTGTCTTTTCTCCTGAATTCATTTCAGCGCAGATTCGGCGACGCATCCAGTCAGCCTCTACCCGCGCCTGTGAACCAACCCAGATGGCTCGTCCCGCACGCTCACCCACAACCCGGGTGATGTCTAGGCGACAGGTCGTTCCCCCTGTGGTGGTGAGATGAACCGACACCATTCGCTCCGGCGCGATCGGTGGGATGTGATCCATCGTGCAGCGCACGGCCTGTACCTCTTCACCGGTCAGGAACCGAACCAGATCAAGCATGTGCACACCGATTTCCAGTAAGGCCCCTCGCTTCCCATAACCCGCAACATGGTCCGGAGCCGTCTTTCGGATCTCGATCTGAAAGACGGCATTGAACTCCAGAGAACGCCCGAGAGAGGATTGGAAGCGCTTCATGTGCTGAATCGTCCTGTCGAACCGAAGGGTCTGGGCCGTCATGAGGGGAATTCCAGCCTCGCGAGCCAGAGCAACCATTGTCCTGGCGTCGGCGGCAGTTGTGGCCAACGGCTTCTCAACCAGCAGGGGTTTGCGGGCTTGCACTGCGAGTCGACAGATCTCTGGTGAGTAAAGGGGAGGAGCCACCGCCACGATCACGTCGACCGAGGGATCAGCGATGAGCGCATGGGCTTCACCGTACACTTTGACGGAGTCGGCACCAGGGAGGTGAAACCCCTGTTCAGGATGTCGTCGACACACGGCCCGGAGAGAAGCCATCGGCAGATCATGAACAAGATGCTGGGCATATCGAGCTCCATGTCGGCCGACCCCGATCAACCCGACTCCAATGCGGTTGCTGTTCATGATGTGTCGCACCGTCGTCACTGTAGAGCCGCGTCATCCGGCAGTCAATTGACATTCCCGCAACCGGCTTCATATAGTAACGTCATGTCCGGCACAACACCACGCCCGTAGCAGAACCTCAACCATGCCTACAGCACCAGCCGCTCCATTTTTGCTTGAACAGATCGGAACAGGGACCGCCCGTTTCCCAAGCGGCGTGCCGATCCCCACCCATACGGACCAGATGGTGGACCCCTATTTCAAAAGCAAAATGCCGAAGGAGCATCAGGTCGACTGCCTGCTCTTCTGGCCGCAACAAGCCGGCGTCTATCCAGGGCTTGTTCTTCTGCATGATTGGTGGGGCCTAACCGGCCAGATGAAGGATCTTGGAGCACGCCTGGCCTGTGAAGGATATATGGTGATTATTCCGAATCTCTACGGTCGATTGGGCGGCATGGTGACCGCCAATGACGACGTCGCAGCCGCGTTACTGGAAAGACAGAATGAGGCCCAGGTCATCACCGACATCAATTCGTGCTGTGAATACCTCAACACCCGTACCATGGCCAAGAAGAACATTCATGGCGTCGTCGGCTACGGAATGGGCGGCTCCTATGCGCTTCGGTTCGCCTGCCACCGCAAACGGTTGCGCGCAGCCGTCTCGTACTACGGCAAGATGGTTGCGCCGAGCGAAGCCATGAAAGACCTCTTCTCCCCGGTGCTCTACCATCAGGCAGGAAAGGGTACCTGGGCTACACAGGACGATATCGAGCAACTGCGGAGCAGCGCGGCAGCGTACGGCAAGCGGGTCGACATCCATTGCTACCCCAACGCCTCGCATGGGTTCTGCAATGAGATGAAGCCGAGTGCCTATGACGCCGACAGTGCCTCCCTCGCCTGGGAGCGTACGGCAAGCTTTCTCAAGTCATGCTTCCAAGGAACATAGGTCAGCGTCGCGCTCTCCTTGACGATCTCCAACACCCGCTCATTCATATGAACAATAGGCTGAACCAGCATCAATGTGGTCGAGGACCCGGTCGGGCAAGAATCAGTGTGCTCTTCATCCTCTTGGGCTCGCTCCTCCCATCGCTGGTCATTGCGGGGGGACCAGACTTTCCACGCGTGTTGACCGACGTGGTGACACAACGAGGCGATCAACTCGCGCGACTCGACTCAGATGAGGCGGCACTGAGGCTGTTTACGACATCAGTCGGACCTGCTCTGGGGCTGAAGGATGCAGCCGGAGCCTTGGGGGCCAGACTCCCCAGCAAAATGGTCAAAGAACTCGGGGTGCCCGAGTTGTCCCAGTCTGTCGCCGAACTGATGAGAGCGCTGGGAATGTGGCAGTTGGCCGATTCCATTCGTCAGGAGACAGGATCGCTCGCTTCTATCGTGCCCCTTCCTACAGCACGGCAAGACTGGTTACGGGCTAAAAACCAAACGGCCTCATTCTCCGACCTCCTCCGGCTGACGAAGGAAGACCGAAACTCTCAAGCGGCCCAGGGAACCTCACCGCCACGCAATATCGAATTGCTCTTAGCGGCGGAGCGGACGGCGTTTGAAGCAAGTCACCAGGCTGTAACAGCCTGGTGGAACATCCATGGGTGGAAGGACCGGATCAGGCAAGCCAAAGGCCTGTCACGACTCTGCGGGACCTGGCAGTGGATCATTCATAACCACCAAATCCATGGAGAGCAGAAATCCACCATCATCTTCTCCCCTCCAGGACACACCTCGGCCAATGCCGCCACACCGGCAGAAAGCATCATTCTTGGAGACGCTATTTACCTGCGGTGGGAACAGAACGGGCACATCCAAGAAGACAGTTTGCTGTTTATCAAAGACGATCAGAAGATCGAAGGATCGTTTCAGAACAACACCGGTGGATGGGGTCCGATCAGCGGGAAACGCCTCGCACCCTGCAAACCATAAGAATTCGTTTGAGTCTCTTCCCCGGAGGATGGGCAAAAAGAGCATTCAGCGAGGCCGCAACGAGTGAAAGGCCGAGGCGTACGCGGTTGGTACGTTGAGGCCTTGAGCGATGCGAGAACAAAGCTGGAGGCTTTTTTCAACATCCTCCCCCGCGCCAGGCTCGCCATCCCAGAATGCCCCAGCCCACGATGAAGAGAACGCCACCGACCGGCGTCACAGCCCCCAACCAGCGGATTCCCAGTAACGACACGCCATAGAGGCTCCCCGAAAACAGCAGCGTTCCGGCCAAAAACAGCCACCCGGCCTTCGCTGCGCCTGCATCGCGCCAGAAGCTTCCCGCAAATCCGCACAAAACCATGCCGAACGCATGGTACATCTGATAGCGGGTTGCCTTCTCGTAGACATCCAACAGATGCTGATCCAATATATCCTTTAACGCATGCGCCCCAAAGGCGCCGGCTGCAACGCCCAATCCGGCGCTGAGAGCGCCGATTGCCACCAACCGACGAGCTGCGACCTCGACATCCATCGTAGCGTGCTCCTCCGACTATTCGCCCATAACCGTCCGGCGCGATCATACGCGATCCCAGAAGAATACGCCATCGATGTGAAACCGAGAGGCCGTGTTTTCATCTGATAGAATTAGGTCATGCAGCACCGATGGATCACCGGATGGCTTCTGTGGCTCAGCATCGGCCTCTCGATTGCAACCTTGGCCGAAGCAGCCGACTCACAACAGGTTGAGCAACGGAAAGGTCTCACCGTCGACGATCTCGCCAGGGGACTACGGAGCGCGGTACAGAATATCGAAAAAGAAATTCCCAAGATCGGCCCTGCGATCGGCAAGACCGCCAAATCCATTACAAGACATAGTTCGGAACAGAAACCATCTCAGAATCCACCGTCCGACAAGCGGTAGTGCTCCGTCCCTCATCGCACCATCCCACAAGTCAGTCTTTGATTCCTGGTTCGGACTCCTGTATGGTTACTACCTAGTTTTTGAACTCACTGCGAAAGAGGATCATCATGTGGGACAAGAAAAGAGAAGGCGATTCCGACAACGGACATTTCACCGTGCTGGGAAAGGACGTCACGTTCAAGGGCATCGTCCACTTTCACAGCACGGTTCAGCTCGACAGCTCGATCGAGGGTGAAATCCATGCAAAAGGGATGTTGGTGATCGGTGAGAATGCCACGATCCGAGGGACCATTGTCGCCGAAACCATCGTGACCAGAGGAAAGATCCATGGCAACGTGACTGCGACCAGCAAAATCCAACTGCTGAAGCCGGCCGTCGTCCTTGGTGACATTTCTGCGCCGTCGTTCTCAATGGAAGAGGGCGCCTTTTTTAAAGGATCGATCGACATGGGCTCACATCCGGTGGCGGATGAACTCCAACAGACGCCTCTGGTCCTGACGGAACCGCCTCAAAGGCTGACTCTCTCCCGCCCGGTATTGATCGAGAGCGAGCGAGAGAGCTGACAACTGCTGCCGTGAGGACCGCAGGACCAACTGCGAGTTCCTCCATGATCGCATCAGCGGGTCCCGCCTGGTAAGCTCCGTCCCACCACGGTCTCCTTGTCGTACCGCCTATCTCGTTCTGTTGAGCCCAGTTGCAGCCCTGCGCTGTGCAAGCGGACGGTTGATGTCCTATTCCCTTCGCTCTCCTCCTTCCGCATCGCATCTCATTTCTGTAAGATAACAACCCTCGTCGTTGTCCGACCCGGAGATGGCCCAATGGCTCGAACTGCATCGTTCCGTTCATTGGTTCGCGTGATGACCGCCGCATTCTTGGCTGAACGCCGGCAGTGCTCTGCTCGTGATGCGCTTGGAGCGATCCAAGAATTGGGGTCACGAAGCACATCGCAGTCGATCTCGCGTCGCCAGTTTCTACTCGGAGCCGGAGCAACGGGCGCCACCGTGGCTATGGCAACGATGACCGGACTTCCTCCACGTGCGACGGCCGCCAAGCCATCCCCGTCCTCACTCTCCGTGGGAATCGTCGGCGCGGGACTCGCCGGATTGGCTTGCGCCGATATGCTCAAGAACCGTGGTATTCGAGCCACCGTCTACGAAGCGGCAAATCGCGCAGGTGGCCGCTGCTGGTCGTTACGAGGTTTGTTCCCTGGTCAGGTTGCAGAGCGAGGAGGCGAACTCATCGACACCCTTCATAAGACAATGTTGGGCTATGCCCGGCGATTCGAGCTTGCGATCGAGGACGTCAACAAGGAGCCGGGAGATGTGTTTTACCTCTTCTATGGGCAACGTTACTCTGAAGCAGCGGTGGTGGAGGAGTTTCGTGACTTCATCTCGGTGATGCGGGTCGACCTCAACCGTCTGTCACAAGAAGTAACGGCTACCTCCCGTACGACAGACGACGTCATCCTCGACCGTACGAGTCTGCTCGCCTATCTGGAGGGCCGGAACGGAGCGGGCGTCCCGGCCGGACCAGTCGCTAAGGCCGCCATCATCGCCGCCTATGAGGCCGAATATGGATTGGGGGCTGCGGAACAGAGCTGTCTGAATTTCCTTCTATTTATTCATGCCGACCGCCGCTCGACATTCACCCCCTTCGGGGTGTTCAGCGACGAACGGTACCATCTCGTGGACGGAAACGACCGCATTGTCGAGGGACTGACCAGGGAACTCCCTGGCCAGGTCACCCATGGCCATCGGTTGGTGCGAGTACGTCGCCTGAGTGACGGTCGAATCGACCTCACATTCGAATACGCATCCCACACAGTAACCGTTACGCATGACGTGGTCGTCCTGGCCATTCCGTTTACCACTCTGCGTCACGTCGAACTGGATCCGAATCTGGGCCTGCCTGTTACCCAGCGGCAGGCCATCACCGGATTAGGCTATGGGATGAATGCCAAGATGATGGTCGGCTTTTCCCGCCGTGTATGGCAGCCCCATGGAGGAAACGGAACATCCTATTCTGACCTCCCGAACCATCAAACGACGTGGGAAGCCAACCCGACGTTAGGCTCCGAGACAAGAGGAGTTCTGGTCGACTATTCGAGCGGCCAGCGTGGCACTCGGCTCAACCCAGCCGCAGCCCAAGGTGAGGCGCAGGTGTTTCTCCAAGATCTCGATCGCCTCTACCCAGGCGCACGGGACGCAGCCGCAGTCATAAACGGGCGGTATCTTGTCCATCTCGAACATTGGCCGTCGAATCCGCTGATGAAAGGCAGCTATACCTGTTACCGTCCAGGCCAATTCACGACGATGGCAGGTTTGGAAGGCCTTCCAGTCGGCAATCTCTTGTTTGCCGGCGAACACACCAACTCGTTCTATGAATGGCAGGGCTTCATGGAAGGGGCCGCACTCTCCGGCATTGCGGCAGCACAATCCATTCTGACCAAGGCCAACCCTCGTTGATGTAGATTCGTTCTCCCATGCCTCCAACCAATCCTCCAACTCGTGCGCATCAAGCTTCGAGCGCGACATTTCGTATCCTGCCGCTCGGCGACTCAGCTCTCACCATTGAGTTCGGGAACGAGATCAATGTGGAAATCCACTCCCGAGTCGTGGCATTCGCGAGGATGGTCTTCGACCAACATTGGCAAGGTCTTCACGACATCGTCCCCACCTATCGATCGGTCACCGTTCACTTTGATCCGCACCGATGGGATTCAGCCACGTTGGCCAAGAAGCTCAAGACCTTGTCGCGACGAGAACCAGGCCAGGCTGAATCACAAGGCATTCTCCATGAGATTCCCGTCTTATATGGCGGGGACTGGGGACCGGATTTGGAAGAGGTCGCAACCTTCGCCGGCCTACAACCGGCTGAAGCCATCGCGTTGCACGTCTCGGTGCCCTATCGTGTCTACATGCTCGGATTCAGCCCAGGCTTTCCCTATCTGGGACTCGTGCCTGAACAGCTGGCCATGCCTCGCCGTGCAACTCCACGTACGAAGGTCCCGGCTGGATCGGTCGGCATCGCCGATCGACAAACCGGGATTTACCCCACGGCGACTCCAGGCGGGTGGCAGCTCATCGGGAGAACACCGATCTCTCTGTATCGGAAGGCGAGGACCGATCCGTTCTTGTTGAAGCCAGGTGATAGCGTTCGATTCAAACCCATTATACGGGATGAGTTCGATCAGCTGAGCCGCGAGACCGAGCATGACGACCATTGATCTGAACAGTGACGTGGGCGAATACGCCACCCCTGAGTGGCTGGCTCGTGAAGCTGAACTCATCCCACTGATTACATCCGCCAACATCGCCTGCGGCATTCATGCAGGGACGCCTGATCTCATGCGCCGAACAGCGAGGCTCGCCTCCCAGCACAACGTCGCCATCGGCGCCCATCCAGGATTTCCTGACACGGAACATTTCGGGCGCCGCGATCGCCAGATCCAGGCAGAGGAGGTTGAATCGCTCCTGTCCACACAGTTGAACACTCTTGCCGGTGTGCTGTCATCGGAACAACTGATGTTGGCCCATGTCAAACTGCACGGCGCGTT
>JAEURV010000264.1 GCA_016788465.1 Nitrospira sp.
AGTTTGTCTTGCTGCGAATCTGAAATCTGTACGCTGTGAGTGAAGAAAAAAGAGGAGCAGGTGTGTCTATCGGTCATAGGGGATGTGTAGTGTTTTGCAACAGCCGGTAGTGGGGAGTCAGACCTGAAATGCCTCAGGGCGTAGAGCCTCTCCCAAGGAAATATCGCGGTCCTGACGCGAGAAGCTCTTTGACCGTTGAGGAATTGTCGTGTGACGACTTTCTTAGCTCCCATAATCCTCTGGCACTGGAATTGCGATTCTGGTTGCAGGCTTGTGCGCATATTGGAACGGGAATCGGCAAGAGTCTTCACGCGCTGTGGCAACAACAAGAATCTGCAAGAGGACGATCGAGAGCGTGTCTGAGAGAGTAGGCTTAGATGGTTGAGCATGCGCGGTGGAAAGCGACATGGGTCGGAGACTTTTCTCGAGAATTGTTCCGCATGCCTCGGCGGCATGTGTTCGTGTTTCTCGTCGCGACGGTGGTGCTGGTCGTCTTGGAAGTCGAACTCACAGAAGGCTGGCACCTCCGCCATCTCCTGGAGCTGCTTGGCGGGATGGGTTTCCTCTACTTGCTATGGGCAGCCTGGCGGGCGTGGCCAGACGGTTCCGAGTCTTGAGAGAAGATGGAGACGATCAACAAGGCGCGATGCGTAGCAAGTCTGATCGGCGCCGATGAAGTCTTCATGACAATCCTCTCACGCTCTTGCGCCACCGCGCGAGGCAGAAGTGGGTGCATCCACAGTTTTGAGTGTGTAACAGCCTGCATATATCCGGCGTCGAGCACATGGTGAGCCTACGTGAAACTCTGCATTGTTTGAAACGCGAGAAAGGAACACAACGGTGAAGGAAGAGCGAGTCGCACATCATGAGGCCGAACGCGCAGCGCACTATCGTCGCGAGGATCCTGTGTTTGCTCGCTGGGCCGAGGGCTATGGAGTCATCCAGCACAGCGATGAGACGCAGGTACAGATCTATGAGTTGACGCGATCGTTGTCCGACCGCGGCATGGCCGGAGACACAGTCGCCTTTTATGATCTGCTCATGGGGTTGGATCGTCTGACGAGTGCGGGCTTGTGGCTCGTGGTCCACCAAACCTACGCACAGAACGTCTATCTTGATGGCCGTGTACTCGATACCGAAGATTTCAAGGGACGTCCAGAAGGCCACACCGGTGGGTCACTCAACATGGTCCCGGCCTATGCCGGGTATCTTGGCGCGAATGTGGTGACTGGTTGTACCAGAGCCTGGCTGATGGGCCAGGGCCATTGCGTAGCTGCCGTGGACTCGTTGAATCTCCTGGTCGGCAACATGACGGAGGCGCACGCCGCCCGATACAGTGTCACCGATGAAGGACTGACTCGTTATGTGAGGGATTTTTATTCATATCGGCTCGGCGAAGATGGCCAGCAAGATTCTCCGCTCGGTAGCCACGTCAACGTGCATACGGCGGGTGGGTTGGCGGAAGGCGGCTACTTAGGATTCGCTGAGCTGCAGTACGTCCACATGCCGCTGCCCGACGAACGACTCGTCGCGTTTCTGTCCGACGGCGCCTTTGAAGAGCAGCGAGGCAGCGATTGGGCTCCGCGCTGGTGGCGCGCGGAGGACTCCGGCCTTGTCACGCCGATCATGATCAAAAACGGCCGACGCATCGACCAACGCACGACGATGTCCCAACAGGGCGGTGCTTCGTGGTTCGCCGACCATCTCAGGCTGAACGGGTTCGACCCGATTGTCTTCGACGGCCGCGACCCGGCTGCGTTCCTCTGGGCGATTGTTGACATGGAGCGCCGTCTCGAATCCGCCGCCGAGGCGATCAAAGACGGAACAGGCCGCTACCCTGTTTCACTGCCTTACGGCATCGCTATCGCCCCTAAAGGCGCCGGTTTCCTCGGAGAGGGTACGAACCTCGCGCATAATCTTCCCTTGATGGCTAACCCTCGCATCGACAACCGCGCCGCTGATCTCTTCAATGAAGGGGTACGGCGGCTGTGGGTGCCTCCGGCAGACCTCGCCGGGGCTGTCGCCCTGTTCCAACGGCATGAGACCTCCGGCCGAGTACGCGAACGGGACCATGCGTTGGCGCATCGTGATGTGCAGGTAGCGACGATTCCGGACCCTCCCTTCAGGCCGGTTTCTCAGGAGTCGCGTCTCTCGCCTGACCAATGGACGACGGCCTCGCCGATGACGGCGATCGATCGCCTGTTCGTCGCTATCCTGGAAGCCAATCCGGATCTGCGCCCGCGCGTCGGCAATCCCGATGAAATGCTCTCGAACCGGCTGGTCTCGACACTCGGACGCTTGAAGTTTCGTGTTACGGATCCCGAACCAGCCGTGCCGGAATCTGTCGATGGCGCGGTCATCACAGCCTTGAACGAGGAAGCCGTGGTTTCCGCCGCATTGGCCAACAAAGGCGGCATTAATCTCGTCCATACCTACGAAGCCTTCGGCAGCAAGATGCACGGGGCGATGCGGCAAGAGATTATTTTTGCCAATCATTGTCTGGAAGCGGGCCGTCCGCAGCAATGGTTGTCGATGCCACTAATCTTGACCTCACACACCTGGGAAAACGGGAAGAACGAGCAGTCGCACCAGGATCCCAGCATGGCGGAAGCCATGCTCGGAGAACCGTCGCATGTCTCACGCGTGCTCTTTCCCCCGGATTTCAATGGCGCAGCCGCGGTGATGGAACAGCTCTATCGGACGCATGGTCAGATCTGGACGCTCGTAGTGCCAAAGGCGGATGTCATACCCGATCTCTTCACGCCTGAAGAAGCTCGAAGGCTGGTGATAGACGGCGGCCTGCGGTTGGAGTGGGCTGGCCACCAGCGCGAGCAGGCGCGCCTCATCCTTGTGGCCGTCGGAGCCTATCAACTGTTGGACGTGCTCAAAGCGTCGCGGCGATTGGCTGAGCGGCCGATCGCCCATGCCGTCGTCTATCTGCTGGAGCCAGGTCGTTTCCGTGCCCCTCGCTCGATCTCGGAGCAGGCCCATCAGACGTCTTCGGACGTGATCGCGAGGCTGTTTCCGACCAAGGTGGCTCCGCGCCTGTTCGTGACCCACACCAGGCCTGAGATGGTTCTTGGACTGCTCGGTTCACTACACACGGGATCCGCCACAGTCGGCCTCGGCTACAGCAATCATGGCGGGACACTCAGCACCCATGGGATGGCGTTCGTGAATCGGTGCAGTTGGCCCCATTGTCTGAGAGCGGCCGCTCGATTGCTGCATCTGTCAGATGCTGAGCTGCTCAGCGAAGACGAACGCCGCGCGCTCGACGGCAAGCTGAGTCCGCACGGGGTGATTGTGATGGATGTGGCGGCTTGAGAGAAAAGTAGAAGAGGCATGGCTCGCAGAAATTTGTACCAGTCTCCAGTGCGCTGGTTCCAGGACATTGGCATCGAGGATGTCCCGCTTGTCGGTGGGAAGAACGCCTCGCTGGGCGAGATGTACCGTGAATTGGCGGCGAAAGGCGTGAAGGTGCCCAATGGCTTCGCTATCACGGCACAGTCCTACTGGGATTTCCTCAGCGAGGCTGGGCTCGAGGCGATGCTAAGAGAGACACTCACGGATCTGGACACGCGGGACCTGGCCGATCTCAGCCGCCGGGGTAGCCGCATCCGTCAGGCGATGTTAGCTGCGAAGCTGCCGCGCGCGCTGGAGCGCGCAGTCCTCGAGGCCTATGAACAATTGAGTAAAGGGGCTCCGGGGCCGGTGGATGTCGCGGTGCGGAGCAGCGCCACCGCAGAGGATTTGCCGGATGCCAGTTTCGCGGGACAGCAAGAAACCTATCTCAACGTCCAGGGGCCGCTCGCACTCCTTGATACTTGCAAGCGTTGCTTTGCCTCGCTGTTCACTGATCGCGCGATTGCCTACCGAGTCGAGAAGGGGTTCGACCATCATAGGATTGCGCTCTCCATCGGCATCCAACGGATGGTGCGCTCGGACCTGGCCTCTGCCGGCGTGATGTTTTCCATCGACACGGAAACCGGGTTTCGCGATGCAGTCTTGATCAACGCTGCCTATGGCCTTGGCGAGAACGTCGTCCAGGGGTCGGTCAACCCGGACGAATATTATGTGTTTAAGCCGACACTCATGCAAGGGTACCGCCCGATTCTGAACAAACGGCTAGGGAGTAAAGAGTTCAAACTGATTTATGACGTGGGCGGGAGCAAAATGGTCAAGAATGTGCCGGTGCCGCCAGACGACCGGGCCAGGTTCGCGCTGACGGACGAGGACATCCTCACACTCGCCCGCTGGGCCTGCCTCATTGAAGACCATTATCGCGATAAACGCGGCACTGATAGTCCGATGGACATGGAATGGGCGAAGGACGGACTGACGGGCGACTTGTTCATCGTGCAGGCGAGGCCGGAGACCGTGCAGTCCAGGAAAGATCCGGCGGAGATTGAGACCTATCGCCTGAAGGACCGCAGCCCTGTGCTCGTCAGCGGACGCAGCGTCGGCGGCAAGATCGGCCAAGGGACGGTACGGGTCATCAAGTCGATTCAGCAGGCTCACGATTTTCGACCTGGCGATGTGCTCGTGACCGACAAGACCGATCCTGATTGGGTACCGATTATGAAACGGGCGTCGGCGATCGTGACGAATCGCGGGGGGCGGACCTGTCATGCCGCGATCGTGAGCCGCGAGTTGGGATTGCCCGCCGTCGTCGGAGCGGACCACGCGACTGAGGTCTTGAAGACCGACCAGCTGGTGACTGTCTCCTGCGCCGAAGGCGAAACGGGGTACGTCTATGAAGGGACACTGCCGATCGAGATCGAACGGGTGCGTGTCAAAGACCAACCACGGCCCAAGACGGCCATCATGATGAATGTGGCCGATCCGGACGAGGCTTTTCGGCTGTCGCTTCTTCCGAATGACGGGGTTGGGCTAGCGCGTGAGGAGTTCATCATTGCTAACACAATTCAAGTCCATCCTCTGGCGTTGCTCGACTATCACAAATTGGAAGACCGGACGATCAAGGCCGAGATCGACCGCGTGACGGTCGGCTATTCCGACAAGGCGGAATTCTTTGTCGAGAAGCTCGCGCAAGGGATCGCCATGATCGCGGCGGCCTTTTTCCCGAAGGATGTGATCGTGCGCCTGAGCGACTTCAAGTCGAACGAGTATGCCAATCTGATCGGCGGCCGGCGCTATGAACCGGCCGAGGAAAACCCGATGCTCGGGTTCCGCGGCGCGTCCCGCTACTACGACCCGCGCTACCGCGACTGCTTCGCGCTGGAATGCCGGGCACTGCGTCGGGTGCGGGAGCAGATGGGCTTGCTCAACGTCAAGGTCATGATTCCATTCTGCCGGACTGTCGAGCAAGGCCGCCGGGTTCTCGACGAAATGGCGCGACACGGGCTCAGGCGCAGTGAGAGTGGCCTCGAAGTCTATCTCATGTGTGAGCTGCCCAGTAACGTCCTGCTCGCGGAGGAATTCGCGGAGATTTGTGATGGGTTCTCCATCGGCTCGAACGATCTGACGCAACTCACGCTGGGCGTGGATCGTGATTCCGAGCTGGTGGCACCGCTGTTCGATGAACGCAATCCCGCCGTGATGCGGTTTATCGCGATGGCGATTCAGACGGTGAAAGCCACGGGCAAGAAAATCGGCATTTGCGGTCAGGCGCCCAGCGACTATCCGGAGTTTGCGCGATTTCTGGTCGAGCAAGGCATCGACGGCCTCTCGCTGAATCCGGACGCGGTGATGAAGACGACGGTCGCGGTGCTGGACATAGAGCGGGGGCTGCCCGCAGAACGTGAAGAAGGGCGATGACGAGCGCCTTGTTCTACGATCGGTTGCAGTTCGCCTTCACGGCGACGTTCCATTACCTCTTTCCACAATTGACGATGGGTTTGGCGGCCTTGCTGCTGTACCTGAAAAGCCGTGCCTATTGGAGTCGTGATGCCCACTACGACGAGGCCGCCCATTTCTGGACAAAGATCTTTGCCTTGAGCTTTGCGTTCGGCGTCGTCACCGGTATTCCCCTGGAATTTCAGTTCGGCATGAACTGGGCGAGGTTTTCTACGTTTGCGGGCGGTGTCATCGGGCAAACGTTGGCCATGGAGGGTGTGTTCGCGTTTTTTCTGGAATCCACGTTTCTTGGCGTATTGCTGTTCGGCAAGAAGCGGTTGGGTCCGTTGGTCCATTGGATCGCGACGGTGATGTTGTTCCTCGGGTCGTGGCTCTCGGGGTTCTTCATTCTGGCGACGAATGCGTGGATGCAACATCCGGTGGCCTATACCGTTGATGGTGATGGCGCGGTCCACGTGACGAGTCTCTGGGGCTTGCTGACCAAC
>JAEURV010000289.1 GCA_016788465.1 Nitrospira sp.
CTTTACGGAGTTTTGCGACGCCTGCCGAACGTACCAATACATCGGGCTGTGCTACGGGACACCGGGCGTCGGCAAGACCCTCTCCGCACGAACCTACAGCCAATGGGACGTGGCCCAAGCGACCATGCCCTGGAGCGGAGAGCCGCGTGAGGGCCCGACGTTGGCGACCGTCTTCTACACACCCTCCGTCGTCAATTCGCCTGGCCGGATCAGCAGCGACATCCGCCGTGCCCGCCACACGCTGACGCTCCTCGCCAGACGCCCCGTCCAACTGGAGAAGGAGGCACGGTTGGAATCAATCCGCCAACGGGATCAGGCGCATCAGGAGACCGTGATGGACCAACACGACTGGCTGCGGGAACCCATCCCGGAACTCGCACCGACCTATGGCGAGGTCGCACGGGACTACCACACGAAGGAAACACAGATTCCCGATCCCACGTCGCTGATTGTGATCGATGAAGCGGACCGGCTCCGCATGGCGAGTCTGGAACAGGTCCGCGCGATCTTCGACGAAGGGCAGATTGGGTTGATTCTCATTGGGATGCCCGGACTGGAGAAACGCGTGGCCCGGTACCCGCAATTCTACTCGCGGATCGGATTCGTCCACGAGTTCCGCCCGTTGGGCGCGACGGAGGTTCGCCGACTCCTGGCCGAGCGGTGGACCCCCGAGGGGGTCCAGCTCCCCGAACAGCCGTGGGCCGACGAGGCGGTCGCGGCGATCATTCGGATCACGGGCGGCAACTTCCGCTTGCTGAACCGGCTCCTCACCCAGATCGCGCGCATTCTTGAACTCAATGCCCTGACCAGCGTGACCAAGGACGCGGTGGACGCGGCACGAGAGAGCTTGGTGATTGGGCAAGCCTAAGGGTATCTCCGCGTTGAGGACGCACACACGCGGTGTGACAACGCGTCGGACCCACGTGCGTGTCCCGGGCGTGTGGCATTGCAAAAAAGTCTTGTCTGATGATCGGACCTGGAGATAGATGTACGCCATGCGCATCGTCAGCACCAACGCATCACGATCCAGGAGTCGTGGCGTGTGCGCCAAATACTATGCAAAGGTATACGCCAGATAATTTGCAAAGTGACAAGCGCCAAGAACTTTGCAAAGTAACGCCATGACTGCCAAGGTCCAACTCGCGATTCCCAACACCCGAGCGCTCCCTGTGCTCTTTACGCCGACGCCTCATGCGGCCAAACGGTTCGTCACGTTCTTCACCGCCAACATTCGCAACCCAAACACACGCAAGGCCTATACCTGGGCGGTCGCCGAATTTGCGGCGTGGTGCGAACGGCATGGGCTCCTCTCCTTGCCAGCCATCGAGCCGGTCCATGTGGCGACCTATGTTGAGTCGCTTAAGGGCCACCTGTCACCTCCGTCGATTAAGCAACATCTCGCGGCCATTCGCATGTTGTTCGATTGGCTCGTGGTGGGCCAGGTCCTGCCCTCTAATCCGGCGAGCTCGGTGCGGGGGCCGAAGTATTCATCAAAGAAAGGGAAGACGCCGGTGCTCATGGCCGACGAAGCCCGGA
The DNA here is from genome assembly GCA_016788465.1 of Nitrospira sp. GTDB lineage: Bacteria > Nitrospirota > Nitrospiria > Nitrospirales > Nitrospiraceae > Nitrospira_D. The sequence goes on from JAEURV010000289.1 coordinate 1,537, forward strand.
TGCTGATTGAGGCCATCGACGTGAGGACGATCGTTGGCTTACGTGACCGCGCCTTGATCGGATTGATGGTCTATACGTTCGCACGGATTGGCGCGGCGCTCGCGATGCAGGTGGAAGATGTCTATATCCAAGGGCGTCGGACCTGGGTGCGATTGCACGAGAAAAACGGCAAGCTCCATGCGATGCCCTGCCATCACAATCTCGATGAATACCTTCACGCCTATATCAAGGCCGCACAATTGACCGAGGGAAAGAGCCCACTGTTTCGAACGATGCAGGGCCGGACCGGGAAACTTTCAGGGAAACCAATGACGCAGGTGGATGCCTACCGCATGATTCGCCGCCGCGCCGCTGATGTCGGCATTCGCACCAAGATCGGCAACCATTCCTTTCGTGCCACAGGGATTACGGAATATCTGCGGAATGGTGGGAAGCTGGAAATCGCGCAGCAGATGGCGAACCATGAAAGTGCCCGTACGACTGGCCTCTATGATCGGCGCACCGATCAGGTCTCGCTCGATGAGGTGGAACGGATTGTGATTTGAGGAGTGTGAATGGGAATGTCCGCGGCTTAGACTCTCTTGCGCCCTATCGTCACGCCCCTCCCGTTCCCTCATCCCGGCCACCCCTGCCTTGACAAAATATGGTGATATCACTATATTTTAGGAATGCCGATGGTTCCACCTCTGAAGCCGGTGGTCTGGGTCGGATCGAGCCGCAAGGACCTCCGCGCGTTTCCCGGTGCCGTGCAGGATCTCATGGGATACGCGCTGTTTGTCGCGCAACAAGGAGGGAGACATCGCGAGACCAAGACCTTGACCGGGTTCGGCGGGGCCGGGGTGGTGGAAATTCTCGCGGACCATCGTGGCGACACATTCCGCGCCGTCTATACGGTGCAATACCAGGGTACGGTGTATGTACTGCATGCCTTTCAGAAGAAATCGACGTCTGGTCGTGCGACGCCGAAGCACGAGATCGACATCATCACACAACGGCTTCGCGCCGCAGAACAGATCGCACAAGGAGCACGGTCATGAGAAAGAAAGGATACGAACTGGGGGGACGCAATGTCTTTGAGGACCTTGGTATACCCAATGCGGACGAGCATGTGATCAAAGCGCAACTGGTTTTCAAGATCGAGACGATCATGAAACGACGCCACCTGACCCAGCGAGAGGCGGCCGCCTTGTTTGGCGTGCGACAGCCGGACATCTCGAAGATGCTGCGCGGCGCATTCCGCCAGTTTTCGGTGGAGCGGCTGCTCCGCTTCCTCGTCAAGCTCGATCACGATGTGGAAATTGTCGTGCGCCCCCACCGCGCCAAAACCTACGCGGCGGCGTTGCATGTGTCATAACCTCGTTGCACAACATCCGCGACTGATACACATCGTGGATGTGAAGAGCGTACCAGGAAGTTCCTGTGTTCGAATGCTGCAAGGGTGCGACCTTCACGCGACGCGAAGGCATCGGACGTTGATCTGGTCGCGTCGGACCTGCGCCAGCTCATAGTGCGCGTGTTGCACGAGCCACCCGTCCTCGGTCCCGCTAACCGCCTTGGCCAGCCGCACGGCCATTTCCGGCGAAATGCCTCGTTTGCCGTTCACCAGCTCCGACAGCGTGTTGCGCATCACCCCCAGAGCCATAGCCGCGTCGGTGGTGCTCAAACCGAGCGGTTCAATGCACTCCTGCAACACGACCAGGCCGGGATGCGGCGGATTTTTCAGGTTCATAACTCGGTCTCCCTTTCATGATCATCGCGATCATCTACGCGTGTGCGCCGTGGTCGAAGCGGAAGATCACCCGCCAATTGTCCCGCACAGTGACGGCCCACAATCATTTGTAGGCGGCTTTCAAAGGATACAGCCGGTAACTCGGCATGTTCATATGGTCGACGGTCGGCGCCGCGTCTAACGTGGCCAGCATGTTTGCAAGTGTGGCGACATGGTCCGGGTTCTCAACGTATTGCCACTAACCCGGCTGCTCTTCCGTACCGACTGGCACATGCTCGCAGGGCAACGGGGATTGGGCCAGAATACACACCATATTCTGGGAGGCATGCGTGTTTTGGATTGAATGTGCTTCGTTCTTCGGAACGAAAACGAGATCTCCTGATTTGACTGTGTACGATTCCTTGCCGACCACGCATTGGCCCACGCCTTCCACGAAGTACAATATCTCATCTGAATGCGGGTGCTGATGTAATGGATTCTGTTGGCCGGGCGCAATGGAATACACATTGAAATGCATATCGGAGGTTTCGAAGAGCCGTTTGCGGATGAAAAATCGCTCTCTGAACTCCTCGGCCTCACGCAGGGCAAAATGCTTTTTGTCTTCACCGCCGATCGGTATCATGGTGTTCCTCCTTTAAGGCGTTCTGTGGCATGGCCCCTCCTTCCTTAACTCCTGTTCGAACCACGACCGCCGCCAGCACGACAAGCAAGGCAATCGCGGCAAACGCCATTCGAAAATCCTGGTCGCCAGACAGGCCGATGAAGAACCCCACCAGCAGCGGCCCGGCTGCATGGCCCACATCGAACAGCGTGTCAAAGGCACCCATTGCTGAGCCGAGATGCGCCTCTTTGCAGAAGTCCACCACGAGTGCGGCGGCAGACGACGTCACCATCGCTTCACCCAGCCCAAAGCACATAGCTAAGAGAAGGAGGATCCAGTAATTCTGTGTCCAGGGGATAAGCCCGAATGGAACCGCACAGACAAACATTCCCCAAACACCAATGGTGTCCGGCCATGTCGGTCGGAGATCTTGCCCATCAGGGGTTTGGTGCTGATCACTGCAAGGATCTGAATACCCCAGAGCGTTCCAGCTTGAAAGGCAGATAAGCCGCACACCGTCACCGCATACAGGGGGAGAAAAGCCTCTAGGCTCAGGACTCATTCTTTCAGATAGAAGATGACGGTGGCTGCGAGACAGATGGCTGAGAAAAAGGTGTGGGCACAGCGATCATACCGCATGGCAATCCGACGCCAATCCTTGATCCGCCCGAACATGATCTCGATTTT
>JAEURV010000031.1 GCA_016788465.1 Nitrospira sp.
AGCCGTCGTGTTTCTCCGGACGGCGGTGGTACGAGATCAGCAGGGGAGTGAAGGCATGGATAGTACGATCGTGGCTTACACCAGATTGGACAATCGTATCCTGTCAGGATTGGTGTCCTTTCTGCATCCGCTGATTCGAGGCATGGTGACGAGCAAACTTGAGAAGGGTGTTGGGACTGTTCATCGATTAGGCCTAGCCATGCGACAGCAGCCTTCCCGTGTGTTGCGTGAGGCGGAACAGCCTCCGCCCTTGCCCGAGCAGCATCTGGTATTCTTGAGAACCGTGCTCGGTCCTCAACGCGACTCCACCCCTGTGATTTCCCCCGCCAATGCCATGCCATGACGACGTCACGTAGTTTCCTGCTGATCTGTACAGTCGGCATCTTTTCGTTCATCAGCTACAACATGGTGCGGATGCCGGCCCTCTCCTTGTTCGCCGAGTCGCTCGGCGCGAGTCCGGAACGGATCGGTCTGATCGTGTCGGTGTCGACCCTCACGGGTGTGTTGCTGAAATTACCGTCCGGCGCCCTGTCCGATATCTATGGACGGCGGGTATTGCTCAAGATCGGTGTGGTGGCTTTCGGGTTGCCGCCGTTTCTCTATCCCTTCATTACGGATCTGGATGCGTTGACGGCGCTTAGGGTTCTACACGGCCTCGCGACGGCCATCTTTGCGCCAAGCGCCCTGGCAACGGTGGCAGAGCTCTACCGTGAACGGCGTGGTGCGGCACTCGGGACCTATACGGCCTGCACGCAATCCGGTTCCCTCTTAGGCCCTTTTCTTGGAGGCTATCTCATCCATGCGGCAGGATTCTCGACGGCATTCATCACATCCGGCATCTTCGGCTGTATCGGTATGCTGTTGTTCTATAGCTTGCATCTGGATGTTGCGGTGCCTCAGCGGAAGGATCAGGGGATGACGGTCGTACTGTCCGAAATGTGGAAGGGGTTTGCCGCCGTCGCGAAAAATCGCAAGGTGTTGATTACCAGTGTGACCGACGCCGCCAAGATGATTGCAAACGGCGCCTTGATGGCATTTCTCCCGCTGTACGGAGTGTCGGCCGGTTTGAACCCCGGAGAGGTTGGTCTGTTGTTTACCGTGCAGGCAGGGACCTCCTTCTTTTCGAAACCAATCATGGGGCGGGTATCCGACCGAATTGGGCGCCAGCCTTTGATTATTCTCGGGCTCTGCATTTGTGCGGCAACCTTTGTCTGCATTCCACAGGTCTCGATCTTTCCCGTTCTCCTCTTGCTATCTGCCGGATTCGGTTTCGGCGAGGCCGTGGTGTCTTCCTCTTCGTCGGCCTTGGTGGCTGACAGCTCAGAATTCAAACGGCTCGGTGCCGGTATGGGGATGCAGGGGACGATCATGGACATTGGCCATGCCAGTGGCCCGTTGCTGGCCGGGCTGCTGATTGCGAATATGAGTTATCCCATGGCCTTCGCCATCATCGCTGGAATTCAATTGGTTGCAGCCGGCATATTTTGGGTGACGATCACGCGACTGGAAACCGTACCATCATGAGCATGGCTGGGCTATAATGGGCGCGCTATGAAAGATATGGCGGTAGAGAATATTGTCATCGGTGGGCTGGCTATTATAGGTGTGGTGGTATTACTCGTCCTGTTCGTCTATGTGGTGAAACAGATCATTATGAGGAAAGAAGACTGATGTTTACCGGTATTGTCGAAGAAATGGGTGCAATTACGGTCATGAACAGGTCCCTGTCCGGAGCCAAGCTCACCATCTTGGCCTCGACGGTGATGAGTGATCTGAAAATCGGTGACAGTGTGAGCGTAAATGGGATCTGTCTAACGGTCGTTTCACGAAGCGAACGAGACTTTTCCGTGGAAGTTTCGCCCGAAACCCTTTCCGTCACGACGCTCGGTGGTTTTGCCGTAGGCATGCCGGTCAATCTCGAACGAGCCATGAAACTCAACGAGCGCATCGGGGGGCATCTAGTAGCTGGTCATGTGGATGGGGTTGGCAGGATCCGTGGTCGGCAGCAGGACGCCAATGCGATCGTCCTGACGATCGACGCGCCTCCGGAGATTTTGCGCTATTGTGTCGCTAAAGGCTCTATTACCGTCGACGGTATCAGCCTGACCATCAATTCGATCAGCGAGCAGGGATTTACCGTCGCCATCATTCCTCACACGGCGAAGGTGACGATCCTTGGTCTCAAGCAGGTGAACGACACAGTCAACCTTGAGTCCGACCTCATCGGGAAGTACGTGGAACGCTTGCTCCAAGAACGAAGCCAGCTTTCAAAACCCGCCATCAGCATCGATACGGAGTACCTGCAGAAGCGGGGATTGATCTGATTTGTAGCAGTCAGCCTTCAGCTATCGGCGTTCAGTCTAGCTCGTGATCAATATACTGAATGAATAGCGCTTCGGTTCCTGTGTCATCAAATCCCGCCGAATAATAGAATCAACTCTAAGGAGTTCCAGTCCTGATGTAGCCATGTCTCAATAGGGGCAACCGAAGTACTCAGGAATAATCTGGTCTGAATTGACAGGATGAAATTGAACCAGTAGCCTGAGCTGGGCGAAGTTGAGAGTTCATGATGAATGACCAGGTCTTGATCCAATTCCTCAGGCAGGCTATCCCTGAGCTTATTGCTCTCTATCGATTCGGCTCACAGGCAAAGGGAAGCACCCGTCAGGACAGCGACGTCGATCTCGCTGTGCTGGCAGATAATCCGATACCGGCATTGCGTCGGTTTGAACTCGCTCAGGAGCTGGCCACTTGCTTGCACCGTGATGTGGATCTCGTGGATCTTCGTACCGCGTCTACCGTCATGCGGATGCAAGTCGTCTCAACCGGAGAATGCCTGGATTCGGCGAATGGACGGGCTCGTCGAGAATTCGAAATGTATGTGTACTCCGACTATGCCAGGCTCAATGAGGAGCGGCGAGATATTCTAGACAGGGTTCGTGCGAGCGGGGTCATCTATGGCTGAGGATGTCGTTCTCAACAAGGCCGCAAGCATCGAACGGTGTATTCGTCGTATTGAAGAAGAATACGCGGGTACCGACCAGAATCTTGTTGAGAATCAAACAAAGCAGGACGCCATTGTCTTGAATCTTCAGCGTGCGTGCGAAACTGCGATCGATCTTGCGATGTATGTCGTCAGTCATCGGAAGCTCGGCGTGCCACAGGATAGCCGCGATGCGTTTTCGCTCCTACAAACCGCGGGGATTCTTTCCGCTGATCTTGCCGACCGCATGCAGCGAATGGTCGGTTTCCGGAACGTGGCCGTGCATGAATACACCCGGCTCAATATAGATGTGGTTCGAACGATCATCACCAAACACTTGGACGACTTTCGCACCTATTCATCGACGATCGTCAAGACGTGCGGGTAGTGTGGCTTTGCTCTTGATGCGCAATATGGCACGCAAACGGTTGCTGGAGCCGATACATCCGGGTGAGATTGTGTTCGAAGAGTTTATGAAGCCAATGGACATCAGCATTAATCGGCTTGTCCGTGAGATTCATGTGTCACCGGGTCGGATCAGCGCCATCGTCAGCGGAAAACGTGCTATTACAGCCGATACCGCACTTGAGCTCGGTTGGTATTTGGGAACGTCGTTGGATTTCCAGATCGGGCTCAAGGGGGAGTTTGATCTGCGAGTTGCCCAACATACGATTGGGCCAGAAATTGAGAGGCATATCCAGAAACATATTGCCCGAGATCGCCTGTCCAAGTGACGACGCTGGGTCTCAAGCAGGTGAATGATGTCGTGAATCTTGACTTCAACCTCATCGGGAAGTACGTCGAGTGTCTGCTTTAAGAACGGAGTCCGCTTACTAAACCCGCCATCAGTAGCGATACGGACTACTTGCAGAAACGCGGACTGATTTAGACTTCATCCCGAAGTGGTAGGAGCGGCAGTGTTTGTACAATCAGATGCAACTAGGGACCATGTCGTCCCTGTGGTTTCGCTGGAGGTTAGGGGCGATGACATTAGGATGCGGAATGTGCTTCGGTCTGGGGCAAAAGCCTCTGGTATGACAGTCTCGCCATCAAACTCTTCAACCATGCTGTGGAATTGTCATGAGAAGAGTTCGAAGAAAAAGGTGTTCACGAACACGGCGATACCCCACCCAACGACAAGAATGACAATGATGATGAGGAGGATTTCCTTATTGGTTAAGGGTTCCGGGGTGTCCTTCATGGGTGGGTCCTTCAGTATGGGGAGTTTAGCGAATAGGTAGTTTGGTGCTCGGATAGATGAGCAAGGAACGCTGCAAGGCATCAAGGCAAAGGTCATGAGCCCATCCTTCTGATGGCGGGACCTATCTTAGGGGAGTGCATTGTAGGTGCGCAAGGGAGTTTAGAGCAAGTCCCTCGCAGCATACTAGTTAGCAATAAAATCTATTGTGCTACAGAATCAGTAGTGTCACAAGGTCACTCGAACAAGATCGACTATTTATCTGCCATGTGGTTGACGTCTTCACGCAGAGCTTGTGCAAGTAGTTGATCTAATGGTGCTCGTTCAAGCATGGTCGAATGTATGGGGTCGGGAGTCATTAAGTTTGAATTTTAGGAGTCACGCCCACAATTCGTAACAGACTCCCGACCTTGCTCATATCCTGTTGAACAGGGTTCCAAGTCTCTCGACGATATCTCTCCTTAGCCAGCCGCAACGGCCTGAGCCTCTCGCGCTGCCAGACTCTTTCGGCGATTACTGGCAATGGTACGGTCGATCATTGCCCCGCAATTGATACATTTCCAGGCATAGAACACGATAAAGAAATCCGAGAACCGGTCCAACGTCATCAGCCCCTGACACTTTGGACATTCCATTGATCCCTCCTAGGGTGGTTAGGTTCGTAACTGGCGATATATGTAAGCAAGAGCCGCACCATGTTGAGCTGATCGCGTTTTCAAGGATTTAATTAATACTTAGTAATAAATACGTTATCATGTTACAAAACATTGACGTTTGTGAGGAGTGATTGCGTCAATGTTTTGTCCGGAGACGATCGTAAGGGTGTTACGTTGAGAGCGTATTGCGAATCGTGCTTAGGGCAGTAGGGGGCGAGCAGTCTGTAGCAGTCGGATACCTCGATAGAGCGTCTTGGAGACGCGGAGAAATAGTTCTTCTAAGGATGTCGAAGTTGGAACCGTTTCAGGGCTGTTTGTTCCTTCAGTTACGCCTTCAGGGAAACGGTTTTCTGTTTCTTGCATGTCCGCTTTGTCACTAGCAGATGGATCTCCATGTGCCCAAGAGATCGAGTGCCTTGGCCATCTTTTCATCATTACTCACCTGCACGATCACAACTTTCACCTGATTGTTGGTGAGGACGACGATCTGATGCCGAGTGGCAGCTCAGTCAGCAGGATGGCATCATTCAGCCTATCTATGGCTGATTCTGCGCGGAGGATCGGTAGGTGTAGTAGAGGATAAGGCCGGCTAGAATCGAAACAAGGATCCCAAATCCCATTTGGGCATCGAAGCTCACTGGACCAACATAAATCTTATACAACTGTAACAGGACAATCGGCAGACCCACGGCCAGGGCAAGCGCGATCATGTGTCGCCGCAGATAGATCGGCTCGCCGGGTTTTCGGCCACCTCGTCCCACGACCATTACTCCTCAATCGTTGAAATGTCGCCGGGATCTTGCCCAAGTTCTTTTGCTTTGAGCACGCGACGCATGATTTTCCCGGATCGTGTCTTCGGGAGCGACGAGACGATATCAATTTCAGACGGCACGCCGATCTTGCCCAATTCTTTCAAGACCTGATCTTTGATCGACTTGATCAGTGCCGGACTGTCCTGCTCTCCCTGTTTCAAAATAATGAAGGCCTTGATGGATTCTCCGACCGTCTTGTGCGGCTTGCCGATGACAGCGGCTTCCGCGACGGCGGGGTGGCTGACCAAGGCGCTTTCCACTTCAGCCGTGCCGAGCCGATTGCCGGCGACCTTGATCACATCATCCGCGCGGCCCATGAACCACATGTAGCCGTCGGCATCTTTATGGCAGACATCGCCAGCTGTATAACAATTGGGAATCGTATTCCAGTACGTCTTGTATCGCTCTGGATCCTTGTAAATGGTGCGCATCATGGAAGGCCATGGTTTCTTGATGACGGCAAAGCCACCAGCATTGGCAGGAAGGCTCTTGCCTTCACGATCGACGACATCGGCTTCGATTCCCAGAAATGGACGGGTGGCCGAGCCGGGCTTGAGCGGGACGGTCGGAAGCGGAGTGATCAAGATGGCACCCGTTTCCGTCTGCCACCAGGTATCCATGATCGGTTTGTCCCCGCCCGTCACGCGGTGATACCATTCCCACGCTTCCGGATTAATAGGCTCGCCGACGCTGCCAAGGATTCTGAGTGTCGAAAGATCCGATTTCTTTGGCCAGTCTTCCCCATAGCGCATGAGTAATCGGATGGCGGTCGGGGTCGTATAAAAAATGGAGACCCCATAGCGTTCAATCAGATCCCACCAGCGCCCTGGCGTGGGGTAGTCGGGTTTGCCTTCTGCGGTGAGGATTGTCGCGCCATTGAGCAATGGGCCGTAGACGATGTAGCTGTGTCCCGTGACCCACCCGGGATCAGCCACACAGAAATAGACGTCTTCATCTTTCAAGTCGAACACATATTTCGTCGTGAGATAAGTGCCGACCATGTAGCCGCCATGGACATGAACGACGCCTTTGGGTTTGCCGGTCGTTCCGGATGTATAGAGAATGTAGAGCGGAGTTTCTGCATCCAGCTGTTCCGCCTCACAGACGGGTTTTTCATCCTTGACCCACTCGTTCCAATCGATTTCCTTCGGTGCAGCGAGTGCGATTTCCGGTATCTGGCGGCGTACCACGACCACATGGTCAACGGTGCGGCAATTCGTGAGGGCCTCATCCACCACGGGTTTCAGATTGATGACCTTCCCACGATCAAAGCCGACATCGGCGGTGATCACGACTTTTGCCTCGGCATCATTCACACGACTCGCAAGGGCCGGCGCGCTGAAACCTGAGTAGACCACACTGTGGATCACGCCGATCCTGGCGCAAGCCAGCATGGCAATGACTTGTTCTGGAATTTTCGGAAGATAAATGGTGACACGGTCACCTTGCTGAAGTCCGAGCTTCTTCAGTGCGTTCGCACAGCGGTTGACCTGCCGGTAGAGTTCACCGTATGTGAAGACGCGTTCCTGGTCGTTTTCGCCAACCCAGATCAGTGCGACCTTGTTCTTGCGCCAAGTTTTGACGTGACGATCAAGACAGTTGTAGGCGATGTTGCATCGCGCATCGACAAACCATTTTGCCCACGGGTAGTTCCACTCAAGCACTTTGCTCCAGGGAGAAAACCACTCCAACTCTTTGGCGGCATGATCCCAGAACGTTTCAGGATCTGCGATGGATTTCTTATATTCGGCCTCATACTCTTTGATGTAGGCTGCAGCGATCGTCTTGGTGGTCGGCTGATAGGTTCGACTTTCTTTCAATAGAGTCTCGATCTGTTCACTCATGGCAGGCGTATCTCCTTCTCCAACGTCGTCCAGGGCAGAGAGGGCATTATGGAGAAAGTCATGGATACCTGCAACTATGCAAGGAGTATGAACCGCACTCCCCCCACGTGGGGGAGTGCTGGGATTCAGTTTCTTGACACATGCCCTGGCCGGCGATAGGCTCACTCACCACGATGAACGTTCCACAGAGGTTGATGATGATATCTGCTCGGATGATGCCTATGAGACCGGTCCTACTGGCTGCTTGCCTGGTGGCCCTGCTGTCGCTCAACTTTCTCCCAGATGCGGAGGCGCAATTGGGAAAACCGGAGGGACTATATTACAAGTCTTGGGCGATCGTGATTGGAGTCGAACAGTATGTCTTGGCGCCGTCGATTCCTGGTGCCGTCAATGACGCAAGAAAAGTAGCAGAGGCTTTTCGACGACTGGGATTTGATGAAGTCGTCGAACTCTACGATAAGGATGCCAGTTCCCGACGGCTGCAGCAGTTACTGAACGATATGCTGCCGAGAAAAGTCGGGCGTATGGATCGACTGGTGTTTGTCTACGTGGGACATGCCGGGGTCATGCAAGATTCCGACGGACAAGATCGTGGCTACCTGGTTCCGTTTGATGCGCCGGTCACTAGCACAGCCAAATCGATCACGGTCGAACAATTGAAGGAATTTGCGCGGCGGTCGGCGTCGAAACATACGCTCCTCATTCTCGATGCGCCTGTATTTGGATGGGAGACGACTCAATCTTCCGGGCTTTCATTGGAGGGGCGGATGATGCCAGAGCCAGATACAGATCGGCGGGCGGTGCAAGTCGTCAGCGCAGCCAGTAAAGGAGAGGCCGTTAGTCGTTCCGATCAAGGCAGTCGTTTTGTCGAGGCCTTGTTGGTAGGACTGTCCGGTGCAGCGGATCTGGACGAAAACGGTTGGCTCATGGCGTCCGAACTGGGGAGCTATCTCGTACGCCAGGTCGAGGTGGTGTCGGGTGGGTTACAGCATCCATCGAATCTTCGCATCGACGGTGATGGGGATATGGTGTTGGTCGAAGGCAAGGCCTTCAAGGGGTCACCTAGGAAATGAGCCTCCTGGTCGGCTGAACTCCAGTAAACAAGAATAATCCGCCGTGGCTGTGAACATCCGGTTTGCTATCCCTGTTCACCACCCTTGAGGTAGCCTAGACCGATTTTGATCGCTCGACGGGTGATTTCCGCCCAACGGTCCTGCGGATAGGCTGCAAGCACAGCAGCCGCCTTCGGGTCCTGAATGTCCAGCGTGAGAATTTTGATGATGCCGTCGTCGACCTGGATATCTGCCACAGCGCCTCCTTGGTATCGTTGAGGAATCTGAACGAAGTGTGCCTTGCATTGACTGATAAAAAAACGCATGTTAGCATGAATCCAACATTTTTGCGCGAGATGTTCTACGTACGGCATATCTACCTATTTTCATGAAGGAGGGGTTGTATGATCAGGTCACAAGCGACGTACTCAAGACTGGCCGGCCTCGGTCTTGCTGTCCTTTTTGTCGTGGGACTTGCCGCTTGTGGAGGACCTCCCAAATGGGTCCAGAAGGGGTCGGGCGCCTTCAATGAGAAAGACAGCAAAGCCTTCTATGGAGTCGGTGCGGTCGCCGGCGTACGGAATGCCCCGCTCGCCTGGGAGACGGCAGAGAATCGCGGGCGGGCCGAAATCGCCAAAACGTTTGAAACCTATACGGGCTATCTGATGCGGGACTATGCCGCATCAACCACGGCAGGAGATTTTACGCGGAATACGGAAGAGCAGAATGTCGAACGAGCTCAAAAAACGATCACGACCGCGACACTCAGCGGGGTCCGGAAGATTGATCAGTACATGGACCCCAAGACCAACACGTATTATGTCTTGACCAAACTGAGCTTGGAAGATATGAAGAACAACCTGGAGCAGGCCAAAGAACTCAATGCTCAGGTCCGGGACTTTGTGCGCAAGAACGCCGACAAAATGTTCGAGCGTTTGGAGAAGGAAGAGGAAAAGCGGGGGATTCAATAGTCTGAACGTCGTAACGCGTCGATGTCTGCTCGGAGGTTCATCGTGATGCAGAGAGTCCATTCTTCTCTTCTTGGTACACTGGGGATCGCACTCGCTCTCTTCGGATGTGGCCATGAGACGAAAGTCACTCGTGTCGATGCCGGGGTGGTCACTGACCTGAGCGGGAGATGGAATGATACGGACTCTCGGATGGTTGCCGAGGCGATGGTGAAGGATGCGCTCCAGTATCCCTGGCTTGGGAATTTTGAAAAAAGCAATCAGCGCCAACCCGTCGTCGTGGTAGGGACCGTCTTGAATAGCAGCCATGAACATATCAGTGTTCAGATCTTCATCACTGATTTGGAGCGTGAACTCACTAATTCTCAAAAGGTCACCTTCGTCGCGGGAAAGAACGAGCGGGATGAGGTTCGAACTGAACGGAAAGAGCAGGCGATCTATGCTCGTGAAGAAACGCAGAAGGCTCCAGGAAAAGAAACCGGGGCTGATTTTATGATGAAGGGGACGATTGCCACCATTCTTGATGAAGCGGACGGGGCAAAAGCCGTATTCTACCAGGTCGATCTGCAAATGATTGATCTGGAAAGCAATGCGAAGGTGTGGTACGGACAGAAGAAGATCAAGAAGGTCGTTGAAAAGAAGCGGACAGTCTTTTAGCCGAATCCTCAAAAGGGCGTACGCATCGGTACGGTGAGCTTTTGAGCGAGGCAAGAACGTCGCCGGCGATCTTTTGTAGCATTCTGTTGGCCTCGCGGAATTCGTTGAAACCATTCCTCTCACGCTTTGCCCACCGGGGATCTCTGCGGTGGAGCGTTACTACCCCCATCTCATGCGTGCGGGTCCTTGCCGTCCTTGTTTCCTTGACCGGGTGCGGTCCGTCGGTTAGTCACTACCTCCTCATCGAGCAAAGCCTCCTAGCCGGTGATCCCCAACGCGCAGCTACCATCGTCGAGCAGACTGAAAATGAGTATGGAGCGAAAGCGCGCCTTCTGTATGAGATGGATCGCGGCATGGTGCTGCAGTTGGCAGGTCGGTACCAGCAAAGCAGTGCAGTATTCGAGAAGGCCGAAGAGGAGGTGGAGCGGCTCTATACTAGGAGCATTCGTTCGGAAACAGCTGCCTTTCTCACCAACGACAATGCGTTGCCCTATGAAGGAGACGCCTATGAGCATGTGATGATCAATGTCGTCAACGCGTTGAACTATGCGGTTCAAGGAGAACTCCAAGAAGCATTGGTAGAAGCACGCCGTATCGATCACCGCTTGAATGTTCTCGGTGATAAGGTCAGAGATGCGACCAAATACCGTACCGACGGGTTTGCGCGGTATCTCACGGGGATCTTGTACGAAGCGACCGGAGATCTGAATAACGCGTTCATTGCCTACCGCAACGCCTACGATGCCTATGGGGTGATGCGGGGATGGCTGAAAATGCCCTCCCCACCGTCGCTGCGCGCGGATCTCTTACGAACAGCAGAGGCGCTCGGCCTATCGACGGAATTTGCCGAGTATCGGCAGGCATTTCCTGATGTCATGTGGCAATCCAGGTCGGCCCAAGAAGAGCTCGCCCAAGTCGTGATGATCAGCTATAATGGCCGCGCTCCACGAAAAGTAGACATGTTCTTAGACTTACCTATTAGTCTTGATGCTGCACAGTTAGTTTTGCTAAATAGAGGAATCTTTCGGTCGCCCTATCCGCGAGACCGAGTCGCAGACAGCGTACTCTACGGGCTTAGCAGGCACGTGGTCCGAGTCGCGCTTCCGCAATTGATTCCGCTAAAGACGCGGGTTGCCTTTGAGAACATGACGCTCACTGATTCGGCCGGTTCTTCGGTCACTGTACGTTCGGAGCCTGTGCAAAATATCACGGCCCTTGCCGAAAAGAGCCTTTCCGAACGATTGCCGGCCATTACCACGAAAGCGCTGGCACGTGCCGCCACAAAGTTTGGACTGGCAGAAGGTGCGACCATCGGTGCTCAACATGCCGCCGGAAGGGACGCCGCCCCGTGGGTTGGACTGCTTGTTGGCATATTGGCCAAGGGGTTGGCGGTCGCTTCCGAAGAAGCCGACAAGCGAAGTTGGCAGACCTTACCAGATGAGATCCATGTTGCGCGGGCATGGGTGCCGCCGGGTCAGTACACCATGTCTATTCAGCCAAATGGGCAGCTATCGGCTTTGGACAAGGCCGGACACATGGTCACCCTGACTGCTGGTCAGACGCTCTTTGTTCTCCAGCGGGTGATGCAGTGACGCGCCGTCCTGGAATGGTGTCTCGGAATATTGTGGGGGGCCTACTAGGTTTCTGCTGTGTGATCGGAGTGAGTGGATGTGCTTGGTTCGGAGGAAAGGACAAGCCTGAGTGGGTCGATGGCCGAGCATCAAGCTATCCACCATCTCAGTATCTGACCGGGGTTGGACAAGGCGAGAATCGAAGCATGGCTGAGAATCAAGCTTATGCCGCTGTGGCGCGTATCTTTAAGGCGGAAGTCGCGGCTCAGGCCAAGGACTGGGAGGCCTACCTCGTGACCGAACATGACGAGGTTGCGAGTACTGAGCGGCGGCTGACTATTGACCACGTGACGAAGATATCGACCGACAAAGTGCTTGAGAATGTGAGTATTGGCGATGCGTGGTATGACCCTCGGAAGAGAGTGCACTATGCGTTGGCTGTCGTGAACCGCTCCCAGGCTGAGACATCGGTGACGGACAAGGTGGTGAGTTTGGATCGTGAGATAGAAGCGGATGTGGCGGAAGCGCGGAAGACTACCGACAAACTCACGAAGGTACGCGCGCTTCGGCGGGCCGGTCGGAATCTCGTTTTAAGGGAGGCCTACAATACTGATCTGCGGGTGATTCGCTCCAGCGGACAGGGTATTCCCTCCGCGTATCGAGTCGGAGAGCTGTCCGGCGAGTTGGCCCAGTTCCTCTCGTCGAATTTGGGCGTCGTCCTACAGATATCGGGAGACCAGGCGGAGCCGATCCAACGGGCCCTTGCCCAAGGACTGGTTCGTGAAGGGTTTCATGTCACGGCTGATTCAGGGGGGAGCGATGCGGAGTTCTCGGAGTTACTGGTTCGGGGCATGACTCGTCTGATGCTGGTCGAGGTGCAGGATCCGAACTTTAAGTATGTCCGATGGTGCAGTGATGTAGAGATTGTCGAGCGGAGCACGCAACGGGTCGTCGGAGCCGTGGCACGTGGGGGAAAAGAAGGACATCTGACCGAGCGGGAAGCGACGGCGAAGGTCCTACGGGTGATCCAGCACGAGTATTCATCGGAGGTGGCGCAGGCGATCGCAGCCCATATCTTCGGCGAGGTCCCATTGCCGGCAACTGTGTCGATGCCTGCCGGTTGTCCACGGGAAGCGTCTGCAGGAAAGCGGTAAACCAACACTCATCAT
>JAEURV010000322.1 GCA_016788465.1 Nitrospira sp.
TACGGACGGACTGCTCAACTGTCGGAGTGCCTGGCTGACAGTCTCCTTACTGAGACCGGTCTTCTCAGTCAGCGCTCGAATAGTGATGCGGACTCGATCCCGCCCTCGAGCAAGAGTCTCGCGCACGAGTTGGAGGAATACACGTTGGGCGGAGACCGGAAGCGCCGTGAGTCCACCATCTAGGTAGCGATGGAGAATGGCGATATAGTGAAGCGGGGAATCACAGGCGTTGCGCAGCTCCTCAACGGATAGGGGCTCACTCTGGACGGCGGTTGGGGATTCCTGGTCGATCATGCCAGCGTGCTATCTCACTGAGATACAAGGGAGAGCGAGATTCATATTAAGTACTTATACCAATAATGATCTTTGTCCTAGTAAATAAGTATGGTGGCTATAATAGGACAAATCCTTGGTCATGTCCAGCAACTCCAAGAAGAGGTATCCGGGATGGCCACCTTCTCGGATGCCTTGATCTTTCGGAGGGAAGCGGGTAGGGTGGCGGCGGGTGGGGAGAGACCCGGGAAATTGGGCCGGGAAGAAACCTTCTCATGGTATTCGTGGCAGACCCTGCTGCCCGAAGGGACGCGCTGCGAGCTCTGCACGCTCCGCCTACATCTACCATTTATAGAAAAGTGCCGGGCCGGACGGGGGATCCAGGGACCGCGTCGTCTGAAATAGTTCTCCATTTATATACAGAGAGACAGACACCGGAGAGACGGAAGGGAGAGACCCATGGAGCTGGTACCGTTGACTCCTGAGCACGCGCCGCCGGATCGGAGTCCATCCACGGCGTTGGTCCCCTTAGCCACGACCGGGCTTCGACGAGCGGGTGGAGAACCGTCGCCGCTCTGTTTGGCGCTGTCGTCCTCCACGCTCATTGGGCTCCGTGTCTACCTCGATGAGTTCGCCCGACAGCTCACTCAACAAAAGCCAGAGTCGTCGACGGCCAAGACGTACTGGAAACGCGGCCGCTTTTTCATCGCGTGGCTGGAGCAGGGGAGGGACCCACAGCTGCGTCGCCTCGATCGCGCCTGTCTGGAGGCGTATCGCGAGTGGCTCGATCGACGGTTTCCGAATCTCCGCACCAAGAACGGCTATCTCACGGCGGTGCGGCAGTTCCTCGCCTGGCTCGTGCCGCTCCATCCGGGCTTGGTGAATCCCGCCGACTTTGTCCACGGTTGGACGTGCAGTCGGCAACACACACGGCGGCATTTACCCGTGGAAGATGCGAAGGTGTTACTCGCAACTCTGGAGGCTGATCCGCGAAAGTCAGCGGTGCAGCGTGCGCGCAACGTCGCGATGGCGTATCTCATGCTGAAGACGGGATTGCGGACGATTGAAGTCAGTCGAGCCTGTATCGAGCATCTACAAGAACATGTGCCGGGGGAGAAGTGGAAGTTGTGGGTGCATGGGAAGGGCAGAGCGTCGGCCGATGAATCGGTGCAGGTGTTGCGGGAGGTTTATGACAAGATCCAAGCCTATCTGCGGCTTCGACCGGAACCCCTGCAGGGGAGTAATCCGCTGTTTGCCACGACGGCCTGTCATGATCGGGGAGGGGATGTCGTGACGGCAGCTGGAAAGCCCCTGTCGACGCGAGCGATACACCGAATCATTACAGAAGGGCTGCTCTTAGCTGGCGTCAAGAAGCCCGGAATTGTGGTCCATAGTCTTCGGCATTCGACACCGACTTTTGCCTTGCTTAATGATGCCAATCCGACGCGGGTGCAGAAGATGATGCGGCATCAGCACTATGCCACCACGGAGATTTATGTCGAAGAGGTCCAGCGGCTGCTCGAGGGAGCGGAAGATGCGGTGACGCAGATTTAACCCTGAACGATCCTCCCCTGGTTTGAGATGGACTCTCCAGAAGGTTCGCTAAACAAACTGGCGGGGGCGTCTACCGCGAAAGGATTCCGAGGATCTCATCCAGCGGGCGGATAGTACCCAACAGCAATGGATCGCCAAACCGCTTATTGTGATGGTTCTCCTCGACCTTCAATAAGCCGGTCACAAGATTGTTGAAGTCATCAAGTCTCGCCGTCTCAAAATACGTGATGAATCCAGATCGTCCAAGCCAATGTCTTACAGAAGCAGATAGAGCAGGCTGAACCACGAAGAAATGAATTGACCGTCAGCGAGACACGGTTCCATACGCTCGTGGAACGCTCTCCCTTTGGTATCTATGTGGTCGATTCACATCTTCGCATCCTCCTCATGAACGAGACGAGCCAACGTGGCGCCTTTCGCAACGTCCATCCGATCCTGGGACGGGATCTCGGCGAAGCCATGCGGATTCTGTGGCCCGGAATCGATGGCCGCAGAGATTATGGCTATTGTTCGGCACACCTTGGAGACAGGTGAGCCCTATTACTCCAACAAATTCCTTCATGCACGGGCTGATGTTCATCAGATGGAGGCCTATGAATGGCAACTTCATCGTGTGACCATGCCGGACGGACGAGATGGGGCATCTGTTACTTCTTTGATTCGACAAAACTGAGACATACCGAGGAGGCGCTACGCGAGGCACAAGTGCAACTGCAACGGTGGAACGTTGAGCTGGAAGAGGCGGTGCACGCAAAAACCGTTGAGGTACTTGAGTCTCAAGAGCAATTGTGCCGGCTGGCGACGGAACTGAATCTGGCCGAGCAGCGCAAGCGGAAACGCTTCGCCACCGAGCTACATGATCATTTGCATGCAACAGATGTTGGTTGTGGGAAAGCTGAGAATCGGCCAGGGCAGGTCCGTGGGGATCGGTCTGCCGGAATGTGAGCAGGCCCTCCAGAACGTTGATGACATCTTGTCCGATGCACTGACATACAGCCGGACGCTCGTGGCAGAGCTGAGCCCGTCGGTGCTGCACGAGTTTGGGCTATCTGCCGCCCTGCGTTGCGAGAGCAGATGAAACGGTTCGCTCTCACCGCCACGGTTCAGATTGAGACCCCAGAGGAGTTACAACTCATCGAGGATCGTGCCACTGATGTCGGGCTTGGCCCTCGAACTCCGGATCTATGCGCCATGCTTGGACTGGCCGGAACGGTTCGGTGGATTTCTCCAAGAGGTTGAGCAGGCGTAGGCCCCACTCACCTTTGCACAATTGGTCGACGGAGCCTGTGTATCGCGGACACGCTGGATGAGCCGCTGAACCATCAGCACTGAATGGGATGTGGGCCGAGCGGACTCACACAAGAACGTGCGTCGGTGTTCCACTTCTCACCTCTGTCGTGCGGGCGCTGCTGTGCAAAAGCTGTCCCATAACTTATCCCTCCGGAGCCAGCTGTAAAGTACACCAGCCCACCGTCGGACTAAACATCTCGTACCCCTGTTACTGTTTCTTCCGGGCTATAGTTCATCAAGCGTAGCTGCTCGGTGTTTGCAAATCGATTCTCAGAATGTCCACCGAGCCCCGGCTTGCCAGAGCGCCGGAAGGCCTGGATAGATACCTCGGGTACGGTCCATAATGACATCTTGCCCGAGCATATTCTTCCCCGTGAAGAAAAAGGTCGTGTTGATCTTCTTCACGTGTTGATTGACCGAGGCGTTCAGCATGCACCAGCCCCGCACGATCCCGCGCTGTCCGCTCGGCGTGGGAATCACCGTGTTGCGGTCGTCTGAGAATTGATCGCTGACGCACTGGGTTTCCACCCTCGCGTTAAATGGGCCGAGGTTGAAGGCTCGGTTGGCATAGCCGATCCCCGCTGAAATCAAATGTTCCGGAGAGTAGGGAAGGCGATTGCCGCTGGTGTTGAAAATCGCTGGCTCACCGGGTAACAGAGCTGCACCGGTGATGGAACTATTACGGGCTCCTCGGAAATCTGCTTGCGCAACCCAGGTATAGTTGAAATCAAGAGTGACATCTTCATCGTCATTCCGTCCGGTCACGGCGTCTAAGATGTCCATCTGCGCGGCAACCTCAGCTCCGCGATGTTGCGTTTTGCCCGCACTGGTCAAGGTCGCACCGATACCGCCCGCCACTGATTGAGAGATGATCTGATTGGAGAAATCAATCTGGTAGCCGGTAATGGAATACCCAAACCATGGAGCGAGGTTCCCCCTCACGCCTAACTCGTAGGTCCAATTCAATTCCGGGCCAAGATCGACAACTTGTCCGGTGCCGGTGATGGCGTCGGAAATCTGCGGCGGCGCCATGCCACGATGGGCGCCGAAAAAGAACGTGTTGTTCTTGAAGGGGGAATAGGTCACTCCTACACCCGGTAATACTTCGGTGAAGTTGGTTTTGCCGTAGACTCCTTGCCCGTTGTTGGCCAACCGATTTGTTTGATCGTAGCTGATGTGTTCGACGCGGAATCCGGGTGTCACCGTAAATGGGCCAAAGAACAACCGCTCTTGAGCAAAAAAAGCATAGGCGTTGGTCGTGCGAAGATTATTCTCTCCCAGGCATGTGTTTGTGGTCCCGATGGTGCCTACGCAGCTGGAAAATGCACCAGTACCCGAGAGGAGGTTTCGAAGCTGTTTTCGGTCCGACTGTTCGAACATATACCGCGCCCCAAAATCTGCCTCGCCTTTGATCCCCAACAGGGAGTGGAGATAATGAAAGCGGGGCTCGACCCCCCACACCCAATACTCCCGCTCGTTTGTGAAGCGTTGGTTGGCCGGGATGACGCTAAAGGCGGTCGCGGGTAGAGTATTACCGAGTTGCACACCGCCGACAGGGGCACCATTTGCGTCCACACCCTGTTGGGCCTGTCGTGACCAGTCTCGCTGAATGTAATGACCGAAGAGGTTGATGGTCGAGGTCAGGTTGGCCGTGAACATATGGTTCACCGCCACGTGATACCCGAGCCGCAGAAACTCGAAACGATCGTTGGTGAAGAGGGTCTGCCGATCTTCACCTCGGATCGCCCAATCCGCTTGCGTCAGGCCCTGGTAGCCGATTCCCGAATTTTCGCGATAGTAGTTGAACTTCGCCAGAATCTGCGTCCGATCGCTCAATTCCTGAACGGTCTTGAACGTCAGGTCGTCCACCCTGGCGCGGATGTTGGTGAAGCGGGGCGTGTCGGTCTGATAGTGAGTGTAATCGACCAGATAACCGCCTTTCCCCCAGGTGCCTCCATAGTCGAAGTGGGTATTCAGGTAGTTCAGGTTGCCGCCCCACACCTGGAAATGTCCTTCCGGCGTCGTCGGTGGCATGCGGGTTATCAGATTGATGACGCCTCCGATCGTTTGGGGGCCGTAGAGGAGTTGGCCGCTGCCTTTCAATACTTCGATTCGGTCGAATCGGAAGATCGGCGGAAAATAATATGACGACGGATCCGCGTAAGGCATCAGCATGATCGGAACGCCATCCTCCATGATGTGGACTTTTCTGCTGCGGGTCGGGTCCAAGCCACGGATGCCGATATTCGGCCTGATCCCTAAGCCATCCTCGTCCCGCACATGAACACCAGGGACCTCTCGCAGCGCTTCATTGATCGTGAATCGATGGTTGTTCTGGATGGACTCAGAGGTGATGACCTTCCCCGATCCGGGGATATGGTCGAGAGCCGTCGGAGAGGTCCCGATAATCTCAGTTAAGGGAATCTTCAGCGGCTTGGAATCGGCCGACGTTTGCTCAACCGAGCTCTCCTCTGTGGTCGTCGTCGAAGGCGTATCCTGAACCTCGTTCTCTGTGGAAGGTTTCTGGGATGGCGCTTTCTCTGTCGTAGTGGTCTGCTGTGGAGACGGTTCTTCAGCACTCACGGGAAGGGGGCTTGTGAAAGCGACCATCAGCGAAAGGCCGAAGATAATAATGTTAGTTCTTATTCTCAATTTCAAAAACGACCTGTTCACGCACGTCCTCCTTGCGCGATGGGCTCTTCATGGCCTCTAGGGGTGAATAATACTGAAGCTTCCGCTATAGAAAAGCGAAAAGCATAGAATGTTGAACGGTCACGTTTCCACGAATAAGACAGTCGAGTCGACTCGCATTTTCATTCACGTTAAAACGCCACCTACCGAAGTGAATAACTGATCGGCATAAGGATCGCGACTTGTGGTTTCCCTAAAGGCTGATCCAATTTAATCGGTGAGGCCTTTTTGAGGGTTTCCATTGCATCGTTATCCAGAATGGACCGGCCGGAGCTTTCTTGTACATCAACCATCAACACTTGACCGTCGTCTTTGATGACGGCTCTGAGCACCACCTTGCCTTCCCAACGATTCATCCGTGCCATGACGGGGTAGTTCTTCAGCTCATCGATTCGCCCGAGCAACGCTCTCATGAGCCATCCGTAGTCTGCCTTGGCTGCTGGTGCTGTTTTGAGGGGGGCTGCTGAAGCCACGATCTGTTCGGCGCTGGGTTGCTGCGTTGGTGACTCCTGGGCGAGAGGTTGCGGGGGGACCGGTTCCGCGACTGGCGTGGCGGTTTCGTTTGAGACTTCCTCCTTCGTCGGTGGAGGCACTTCCTCCACGACTCTATCCTGCGTCACGACCGGAACCATCGTCTGGATGACTTCTTGAGGTGGGACGGCTTGTGCGATGACGGTCGAAGCTGTTTGATTGACCGGGGTCGTTTCCGTAAAGTCTGGGCGTGAGGAAGTCTCCTGCTGAACAGGTTTCGCTGCCACTTCGCGGGGTATAGACCGAGGCTTCACAGATTGCGGTTTCGAGGGCAGCTCGGGTTTACTTTCAGGAAGAGCATCTGTTGTCGGGTGGGAAACTGGTGATTCAACCAATGCCACGTTCCACTGATAGGAGTCTGGCTCAACCGATAGCGTTAGCCCTGACATCAGAACCACAGCACAGGCACCCATCATCGCATGGAACAATACGGAATAGACCCACCCCTGACGATGCAGGTAAGTGTGACCAGGATAGTTGTCGAAAATAGGGGTCATGATTTTACCACTTCAAGGCTGACCTGTCCGAAGCCCAGGCTTTTCAACTCATCAACCACCTGGACGAACCGTTCCAGGATCGTGACTTTGTCGGCGCGGACGACAACCAATGATTCTCTCGGTTGCCGCTCGAGCACGATTCGCAATCCATGTTCAGGAACAGCGGAATCGTTCAGGTACATCTCCCCTTGCGAGGTTAGCGTAATCACGACCGGCACGTCTTTCCTATCTGCAGCTTCGGTTGCTTTGGCCAAGTCGACTGGAATTTGACCGGTACTGATGAACGTCGCCGTCGTCAAAACGATCACTAATAACACGAGCATGACGTCAACCAAGGGGATGACGTTGATTTGATTCAATTCATCATCCATGTTGATGGTGCGCTTGATAAAGGGTGATGAGTTCAGCGACGCGTCTTCGGAGGGCGTTGTTCATCACGACGCAGGGGATAGCTACCAACAGCCCTACGGCAGTGGCTTTGAGAGCAAGGCTCAACCCGACCATGATGGAGCTGACGGCGATGGTCTTGGAAGTCCCCATGGTATGGAAAGTCAGCATAATTCCGAGGACGGTTCCCAAGAGCCCGATGTAGGGAGCATTAGCCGCCACCGTCCCGATAATGACCAACCGTTTGGTGAGGGCGATTTCGAAGAGCTGCTGATTAGGGTAGTGGGAAAGATCAATTCGTCGGTAAAACTGCCATCGCTCGAAGGCCACGGCCATGGCCCACACGCTTAAGACGAACAACAGGCCAATAATTCCATAATCGACGATTTCTTTTAGGGCATCCATGACGGCATTCCTTGAGGTCAATCATTCTTGATAATGCTTCTCAATACCATCAACTCTTTGATCCTGTCAATGGCCCATCTTCAGTGCAAAGGTGACCGTTGCCGGCTGACCGACCTTTGTGGCTGCCACTTCTGATTCATAAATATCAGCGTAGATCCGACCGTGGAGATCTTACGAGGGTCGAAGGAGACCATGCGCTTCCGACCGCACTGACCGCACATGCACACCGTTTAAGGCCTTCAAGATCTCGGTAATTTCTTCAACACAGTGCCCGCATGTCATACCGTCAATCTGTACCGTCAATGGCTGCATGACCAACTCCTTTTCGTTTGAGGGGATATGAGTCGATTGATTCGCCTCGTACACCTCCACAGACGAGAGGAGGCACCGGATATTACAGTGCAGCGGCAAAGAGAGGGGAATCTCGCGAGGCCCTTAGGATTCATTGCAAGTGCAGTTGAGACAACCATGCGTGCTACACACGCCGCATGAGTTCTCCAAAGTCTGTCGTAAAGCCTGCCGGGCGCGATGAAGGCGAACCGTTGCATTATTGGGCGTAATTTGCAGGTCTTTCGCGACTAATGAGATGGTTTCTCCCGCCAAATCAATCCGTCGGATCAAGTCAGAATAGCCTGGACGAAGGACCGAGATGGCGTCATCCAGGCAGCGGCATACCGTCGCTTTGACCTCATCCAGCGACGGTACATGGTCGTCGGCTAAGACCTGAGTTTGTTCCAGAAAATCGCCTCGTCTGGCTTTCTCGGATGCTTGTGAACGATAGTAATCGATCACGGTATTGCGAAGTATGCGATAAAACCACGGGACGACGCTTTCTTCATTATTCAGCGAATGCTGTTGCTGGATAGCCTTCACCAAGCTTTGCTGGAGGAGGTCCTGGACGAGGAAATGATCCTCCACTCGGCGGCGCAAGAATGCCTCGAAGAGGGATCGATTCTCTGTGAGTCGATGAATGACGGAGTCGGCATCAGAAGCCAAGCCGTGTGGGTCCTTCTTTGGAGTAGTCATGGGAACGCCCTTTCTTTACCGAATGTATCGCATTATACGCGTAGTCCTCCGCGCATGTCGGATGGAATTCAGTCTTCTTGTGTGTGCGATTCCTGTTCGCGAGATTCACAAGATCTGCGCAGCGAGCTCTGCGCGACAGAAGAATAAGACATAGGCTTGAGCTTGACCTGTCTGGTGGGATTGAGGCAAGCTATCGCGCTATGAACGGTTGGATACTCGCCAAGGTGAGGATGCGGTTCTTTAGCCTGGTCCTGCTCTTCGCCCTCTGTCAGATCGTCGGGGCCATGTGTACGGTTCCGGATCTATCCTTGGCCGACGATGCGGCACAGCTGGCTGAAGCGATGAACCATATGGCCTGTCC
>JAEURV010000329.1 GCA_016788465.1 Nitrospira sp.
AGCTCAATAAACGTTCCTTGCGGGAGGTTCGTCGTGGTTTCGAGGGTGCAGCCGCCCATAGAGATGTCCGTCACCCGATTGTCCATCCGCACGGCGTTGTCCGCGAGGAGATTGGCACGAAGCGACACCGGAAGGCGTTCATATTGACGGCGATCGGTTGGGGAGATTGCTGAAGGAACATGACTTCTGAAGACGCGAAAGCGTGTCGTGCACAGTTGGCATCGGAATGGAAAGAATTTACAGCGAGTGAGGACCCGCCCCATGGTGCCCTCATCGGGGATCACTCGTACGAAGGGTGTTCCGCAACTCGGACAGTGTAAATCGTTCATGAACTTCGAGGAGCACCGGCGGCAGCTTCATGATCACATGTCTGCTCCGTCACCGTCTGCTCCTGCTGTGCCTCCAAAATTGACGCGATGTCAGCGGGTGAGTAGGTGGCGGGTTTCACCCATTTCCCATCCGCCCGCTTGTACCCACCGACTTTACTTAGATTCGACCGATGCACTTCTTGGAAGATCGGCTCCATGTCGATTCCGTATGAAACCGCGGTGCCGTAGGTCACGTAGAGCAGGTCCGCCATTTCCTTCGCAATAGCAGCCAGATCCCCTGCCGCCATGGCTTCTTTCAATTCATCGAACTCTTCCTGAATCAGTCGGACGCGAAGGTGCTTCGTGTCCTCACTCACGTCCGTCGGGGCTGTCTGTACCAAAATCTCAAACTTGCTGTGAAATGCTTCTACCATGGCCTGTTCGCTGGTCATTATGCTCCTTCACTCGATCTCAAACGGTAGAGTTTTGCGTGGGACCACCTCCGTCGGTTCAAGGACAGGGATTTCACGATCGGAGGAGACCCCTAATTCTTTGAAGCGGCGTGCTGCCGGGAGAATACGCGTTTCCAAGGAACCGATGGCGCGATTGTAGGCTGAGACGCTCTTTCCGAGTGATTGGCCGACATCGTTCATATGCCCGGCTAATACTGCCATCCGCTCATACAGCTCTTTCCCAAGGCGACCCGCCTCTTCAGCATGGGCGGTCATTCGTTCCTGACGCCAGCCGTACGCCACCGCACGAAGCAAGGCAATGAGCGTCGAGGGCGTGGCTAAGACGATCCCATTGGCAAAGCCTTCTTCAATGAGTCTAGGGTTCTGGTCCAGCGCGGCACCGAGAAATTGCTCGCCGGGCAGGAAGAGCACGACGAATTCCGGGGTCCGGTCGAATTGTGTCCAATAGGCTTTCAATGACAATTCATCCATGCGACTCTTGACCTGTGCGGCATGGCGACGTAGGGCATCAGCCTGTTGTGCCTCATTCTGTGCCTCATGGGCATCAAGATAGGCGGAAAGAACGGTTTTTGCGTCGACCACGATTTGCCGTCCCCCTGGGAGCTGGACCACCATGTCCGGACGGAGACGCCCCTCCTCACCGGTGACGGAGAGTTGCTCTACAAAATCGCAGTGGTCGACCATGCCGGCGAGTTCGGCAACGCGTTTCAAGGTAAGCTCGCCCCATTGGCCTCGTACCGCCGGAGCTCGCAAGGCTTTGACCAAGTTACCGGTCTCTTGCTGCAGCCGTTGTTGGGAATCGGCCAGTGATTTCAGGTGTTGATCCAATCCGCCGTAGGCTGACTGACGAGACTGTTCCAGCAGTCGCAATTCCTCATTGTAGCGGTGAAGGGAATCCTGGAGGGGGCGAACCAATGCATCAATGGCCTGCTGTCGCTGAGCCAGCTCGCCATCAGCTTTGACATGGAGGCTTTCGAACGATACGGCAGCGAGTTTCAAGAACGCTTCGTTGTTTTGTTTCAATGCTTCACCGGACAAGGCTTGGAACGATCCGATGAGTTCATGGCGTGTATGGTCAAGCAAGGCCTTCTGTTCCACGAGCTGCCGCGCTGCGTCTTCCATCCTGGTTTCGGCGGCGACCCGAGCCTGTTGAACTTCTGCCAATTCCTGACGAAGAGAGGCGGCCACCGTTCGTTCCTGGTCCACTTGTCTTCGGAGCTCATCCGCGGTTGCTTCCGCCCGTTGTGCGTGAGGTCGTAGGCGACTCGTGATCCACAATCCGATCACGACGCCGCCAAGGAGTAGCCCAGCCCAGAACCACACCAGGTCAATGGGAACCGTGTTAGGTAGGAATTGATCCATGTTAAGCGTGCCAATCCCGCAGTGATCCGCTACATATAGCGTGTTGAATTGAGAATCGTCGGAAGATTACGCAAGCTATTGAAAAAGGTCAAGGAGCAGACGGCTCAGGATCAATTAGCCCTAGGTAAGCTGTGATGACTAGGATGGCTCTATACGAATGGTCCCGGACCCGGCATCGAGGGTGATCAGAAGCCCATCAGAAAGTCGTGCCATAGCCGCGTCCACATTCGCGATCGTCGGTAGTCCGTATTCTCGAGCAATGATTGATCCATGGGAAAGGGTCCCGCCCATTTCCGCAATCAACCCTCCTGCCAGGCCGAAGAGGGGAGCCAAGCCTGGGTCGATGACTGGTACCACCAGAATCTCTCCGGGCAGGACCTTGCACCAGTCTGTCGCCATTCTGAGGATGCGGACCGGACCAGTTACAGTTCCGATACTGATCGGGGTGCCCGATAAGATATGGTCCCTTTCAGAGTGAGCTCCTGCCAGCGTGTGTTGGTTCGCAGCAGACCAGTTGCGGATGGTGTCGGATATCTCGATCGTGGCGTGACGCTCTCGCTCAGCTCTTCGGGTTGCAATAACCGCTTTCCAGTCTTGGGTACGTCTGGTTACTAGGTCTGTCCGATCGGGGATGGTGAGGAAAAAAATGTCTTCCGTTTGCTGAAGCAACCCCTGTTCGACAAGACACTCTCCGAGTCGAATCAGCAGCGTGCGGATGGCCGCGGAGTAATACATCAAATGGTGTCGATTTGCTTCTCGCAATGAGAAGAATCGACACAACCGTCGATACCACCAGAGGAAGATAGCCCACCGGTCCAACCGCCAGCCTATGCGTTGCTTGATTTCAGCCAGTGCTGAGCTTTGGCTGTTGCCTTGGCGCAACCGAACGGTGTCCTGTGATGGGGCGTTCGAGGTCACTAGGGCGCGTACAATTGAAAGAATTGCTTCGGGATTATCGGCAAGCCGTGGCGACATCACATCCGATTCACCGATTCCGCGATGGCCATAATCTTCCAAGTATTTGTCGAAGGTATCGAGAAAATTTGTGTGGGCGAGAGTCGTCCGGAATATTACCGGGTTCCATGGTGTTGATGTGAAAAAAGTGTGAACACGCGATTCTCTTTTTGCGATATCGGTGAGTTCGGCCAGTCGTAGAATCTGTTGTGCGCTAATGACGGTGCCCTGTCCTTGAAGCGCCGCGTTCAGCAGAACTCGCCAGTCTGGGCCCAGCCAACCAGGTAACAGTTTGCTGAAAATTTGAAGACACTGCCCGACACCACCGGCAATCCCAAACGTGACCTCCCGGCTTTCAAGCCAGGGGCCGAGCTTGTCGAGTTCCGACACAAGTTGTTTTGGTGAGAAGTCTTGAACGGATTCACGTCGAAAGGTGACCGCTAGCGCCTTCATTTCGGCAAAGACATGGGGTCCGACTCGCTCGACACGACGCATTTCCTTCAGCATCAACCATGCGGCACGAAGGGACGCTATTTTCCCAAGCCTTTGAATTTGAACTGGCGTTTGCAGAGGCTCACCGCCCATCTGCTCCGCATTCAAGGAGGGATCGCCACCGAGCTGGGCAACCAGCATGTGAAAAAGAGTGACATTCAGGTAAGGACGTCCATGTAAGACGCGGACGGATGTGAGCCCATCTGGGATGCGGCACCCGAATCGCCGGTAATGCCCGAGGATGTAGCGTTCCATAAACTGTTCAAGGAACGAAAGGCTCAATAGGCTGGGAAGTTCGGGAAGAGTTTCCTTAAAGTTAGTCCGTGACCACTCACAGTCGTCGTTGGTGAGGGCGGCAGCTGGCTGAATCGCGGTTATCGGGCGAGCCTGGAGGATCCAGAGTTGCTCTGCATCAAATGCCCATTCGATATCGACGGGTTGTCCAAAGGCGCCTTCAATATTCTTAACTGTGCACGCAAGAGAAGAAATCTGGTCATCCGTGAGTGAAGATCGGCTTCGCGATGCTTCGTCGAGCAAGGCTCGGCGCAGACCGGTATCGGAGACGAGCAAGCAGTCAGCCTTGCGTACCAAGAGGCGGGTAAGAATCTGCACCGGTTTCCCTTCAGTGGGTACCTCAGCCACATATTGATCTGGAGTCACCGTTCCGTCGACCAACGGAGCCGCTAGCCCCGGGACTGCATTAATCATCACCTCTGCGCGTCGTCTCGTGACAGGGTGAATGGAGTATGCCACGCCTGCTGCCTGTGCAGGGATCATTGGCTGGATGACAACAGCCATCCTCGGTGTTCCCCCTTGACCCTGTCGGGCAAGGTAACTGACAGCCCGAACCTCCCAAATCGAGGCCCAGAGATCCTTGATTGCCTGTTCAACTTCGGTAAGCACGAGACCAAGGTGAGTACGATAGAGACCGGCGAAACTTGCATCAGCGGTGTCCTCAGTGGTGGCCGAAGAGCGGACGGCCCAGCGTATCTGAGGTGGGTGCCCCAGAGCTTGTAGTGCTCTCAGGCAGTCTGTGTTGAGCTGGGAAATCTTGGCTCGGTTGATTTGTGCCCGGCAGCCAGCTAAGGCCGGAACCCGATTGGACTCTGACAATCCACTGATCCGATGCCACTCCTCCTGGTCCTGGAAACCCAAGCCTCGTAAGTGTTGAGCATATGCTTCGGTCGTGACGCAGAGTCCCTCTGGTACAGGGAATCCAGCTCTAATCAGGCGATGGAGTCCCAGAGCCTTCCCACCTACGAGACTCCGATCATGAGAATCGGAGAGCGGGATGATGAAGGGAGTCGTCATACGAGGGCATAGTATCTAGAGTTGGAGGAAGAGGTAAAGGTCGTTGACGTTGGTGCCGGTCGGGCCGGTGCGTATGTGGCATCCCAGCTTCTTTAATGCCGGGTAGGTATTGTGCCGATTCAATGCAGTGCGGAGGTCAATTTTACTCCGTTTCGCTCGGGAGAGGGTTTCCCCGCTCACAAAAGCTCCGGCTGCGTCGGTTGGTCCGTCGGTACCATCGCTGCCTAGCGCGACAACCCATGCATCGGAGAAACCTGAGATTTCGAATGCGGCTGCCGCCGCGAACTCCTGGGCGCGTCCTCCCTTCCCACGGCCTGTCACCGTCACCGTGGTTTCTCCCCCCGCGACCACGCAGTAGGGGCGTCTCACAGGGGCGCGCCCAGTTCCGAGCGCCTTGCTCAGTTCGACGAACTGCTTGGCTGCGACGCGCGCTTCCCCTGTGATGGGTGAGGGTAACAGCTTAGTGAAGAGGCCCGCCTCTCGTGCGACGCGTTCCACGGCTTCCACCATGATATGGTTACTGCCGATAATGTGGTGATGTACAGACCGTCCACGAGGCGAACCAGGCTTCAGGGTTTCAGGTACCGCTCCTTTTTGTCCCTTTTGCAAGTAGCGGCGAACCGCCGGAGGCACGGCAGGCCAGATTTGGTGCCGTTGCAATACAGAGACAGCCTCGGCAAATGTGGAAGGATCGGCCGCAGTGGGTCCAGAGCCGATGGAGCCAAGATCATCCCCGATGACGTCGGACAGAACGAGGGTGATGATCCTTGCACGCGTCGAGGCGGCAAGTCCACCTCCCTTGATCAGTGAGAGATGCTTTCGAACAACATTGATTTCATTGATCGTGGCGCCACAGCGAAGCAGAAGTTGTGTCGTCTTCTGTTTGTCGGCCAGGGTCACGCCGGTGACGGGAGCCGGTAACAGGCTTGATGCACCTCCGGACAAGAGAACGATGAGGAGGTCCCTAGACGCCAAACTTTTTGCGAGACATCGGAGACGTTCGGTTGCAATAAGTCCTGCGCGGTTAGGGATCGGATGACCGGCCTCAAGGACGGTGGTCCGTTTTGTGGCCAGAGAATGTCCTGTCTTTACGACGACAAGCCCATCCTCCAACTGGTCTCCGAGTACCACTTCCAATGCCTGTGCCATTCTTGCCGATGCCTTGCCAGCACCGACTGCAATCACTCGCTTGGTGTGTGAAAGGTCAAATGTACGTCGTCCTACTCGAAGAGAATGTCCATGGAGGGAGAGGGTCTTGAGCAGGGCCTGATAGGGATCTGCGGCATCCAGCCCTGCCTTAAGTAGCTTGTGCAGAAGCGGCTGTATCGGCGATGACGGAAGACTACGCAGCATGAAAATGGATGTTAAGGGGAAGGCTCCTGCTTGAAGCATCGATTGGGACACGTCTGGCGAGGAACGCGGATTTGGTAGGATCCACGAGGGAGCATGTCCTTCTTGAACTCCGGGTTTAACATTTTGAGCTCGAGGAGGTATGTGCCGAACTCTTCCGCCACAGACGTCAACGCTCGTTGAGACTCTTTCACGTTGACGGTGATGGTTTCCGTTTCCAATGGCATATACAGATCTTTTTTGGTTAATCCAAGATATTTCTCAGGCTGAGAGTAAATTTCCTTCGCAGCGATAATCCGAGGGACGTAGCGCATGGTCTCTCGAGGGCCGTGCATCTTCCAGTAGTCCGTAATTTTTTGCTCCTTGAGTAGCTTGCGAATACGCTCCTCGCCGGCGTTGTAGGAGGCCATTGCCAGGAACCAATCATTGTCCTGAAAATCTTTGAGATACTTGAGGTATTTTACTGCCGCTTCAGTCGACATCTCAAGATTGCGACGTTCATCTCGGACGGCGTCACTCTTGAGTCGGTAGCGGCGGCCTGTCGACGGGATGAATTGCCACGGACCGGAAGCTTTCGCTTTCGAATAGGCAGCGGAAATACATTTGCTTTCGACCAGCAACATATACTTGAGATCATCCGGCAATCCGGCTTCTGCCAACTGTTTTTCGGCCGGAGGGAAGCACCGACCGGTACGTTTGGCGAGGATGATGCTCTCACCTTGATCTTCTAAGAACTGATAGAATTCATATTCAATCCGTTCCCTCACTTGCCAGTTGTCTAGTGGAACTGACACTCCAGCAAAGGTGATCTTGTCCGGCAGTTTGAAGGAGCTCAGAAAGAATCGTTCTCCCTCGCGTTTAATTTCCGGCAGAATGACAAGACGGTCTTCCGGTTCAGGTTGACCATCCGGCAAGTCCGGCACAATCAGATCCTTGTCACTCTCCAGCTTTTGTCCATTGTCTCCAAGGTCTGCAGCGCTCAACGCTAGGAGGGGATTTACGGTGAGAATGAGAATTACTCCAATCGGCAGAATCAAGGATCGTATCCGACGGGTCACCATTCACAGACTCCTCTAGTCATGAACCAAACCATGCCGTCACTCAACAAGGTGTGAGGCTATCAGCTCACCGAATTGCCAGCAAGCAGAATGGATTTCTCGTTCATGGTACACTGCCATCCCTCATGCAAACTCTGACAATTCTGAACAAGACTATCACCGATTGCACAGCCTGTCCTCGTTTGGTGGCCTATCGACAGACAATTGCAGGACAGAAGCGGAAGCAATACCGAGATTGGGCCTACTGGGGTCGTCCAGTGCCTGGATTTGGAGACTACCACGCGCGGCTCTACATTCTTGGATTGGCACCTGCAGCGCACGGAGGAAATCGGACGGGTCGCGTCTTTACCGGTGATCGGAGTGGGGATTGGTTGTACGAGGCGTTGTATCGCTACGGATTCGCCAATCAAGCCGAATCGCGGTCCAGAGCGGACGGCCTCATTTTGACCGATTGTTACATCGGAGCAACCGTACGATGTGCGCCGCCAGGAAATAAGCCTTTGCCGGACGAGTTTGAGCGCTGTCATGGGTACTTGCAGGCTGAACTTCGTTTGCTGAAGAGTCATCGTGTTGTGGTTGCGTTGGGGAAAATTGCGTTCGACCACTATCTCAAGACTTGTCGCTCTCAAGGCCGTACGATTTCAGTACCTGCTCCCAAGTTTGGGCATGGAACAGTCTATCGGTTTCCCTGGGGGGTGACTCTGCTAGGTTCCTATCACCCCAGCCAGCAAAACACGTTTACGGGAAAATTGACCAGGCCGATGTTCCATGCCATCTTTCAGAGGGCTAAGAAAGAGGTAGACGGTCTCTAAGTTCCGTTTCATTACTCTGACTTGGCACCACGCCTTTCACCCGGGCAGCCTCGTACATTGACCGTGCAGCCACAACAAGGCTATTACTGCTGCCCCTTGGCCTTCCAGTCGTCGAGGAATTTTTTGAGGCCTGAATCGGTAAGTGGGTGTTTAAAGAGGGCTTGGAAGACGCTGTAGGGCATCGTGCAGATATGGCCACCCGCTAAGGCCGCTTCCACAACGTGCTGTGGATGACGAACGCTTGCCACTAGTACCAGTGTCTTATAATCATAGTTCTTATAGATCGTCAGGATTTGCCGGATGAGCTCCATACCATTCGAGCTGATGTCGTCGAGTCGTCCGATGAACGGTGATACGCACCAAGCCCCGGCTTTGGCCGCCAACATAGCTTGGGTAGGGGAAAAGCAGAGAGTGACGTTCACCTTGATGCCTTCGGCAGCCAACCGTTTGGTGGCTTTCAACCCTTCCGGAATCAGGGGACATTTCACCACAATATTTTTATGAATTTTTGCCAGCTCTTTGCCTTCTTTGACCATGGCGTCTGCTTCTATGCTTACGACTTCGGCGCTGATTGGCCCGTCGACGATCTTACAAACCTCCTGCAACATTTCTCGGAAACTCCGACCCTCCTTTACGACCAAGGAGGGGTTTGTCGTCACCCCATCGAGCAACCCCAAGCTGGCGGCTTCCTGGATTTCGTTCACATTGGCGGTATCGAGATAAATCTTCATGATTGTCCCTTTCCTCACGAAGAAACCGTGGACGGATGTTAATTCTACTTACTTATCGGTCATTTTATGTGGAACTCAACCGCGGTGCAACCCAATCAGTGAAGAGTTTGACAGAAGTTCTCCAGGACGTTAGAATTTTTCGAATTCTTCTTCGTTCCCATCACACACTGGAGATAATGTGATTCGACAAGTGGCTTATCTGTTGTGTGTCTGCAGTTTGGTTACCGCCTGTGGGGGGAGCAATCCTTACCTAGAGGCATCGCTTAAGCCCGCTGAGCTTCAGGGAAAGGATAAGGCCTGGTTTGAGAAGAATTGGGGGGCTCCAGCCGGGAAAGCCTCACGGTTTTTTGGGGGAGAAACGTGGACTTACTACAGTATTGCTGGGGGAAAATCAGGCCTGCCTCTATTCAACTTCAAGCCCCATGAATGTCAAATTACACTCAAGTTTGACAAAGACGAGAAACTCTCCGACTATAGCTATTCCTCAGGTTGCTAGCCAGGACTCCATTTTAGAGACTATTCGCGAATTAAACGAGGTTGGCTTGGTGTAACCACAAGACACGAGGTCTAGATGGGGTGTTCATCCCGGAACTTTCCCGCGCACTCCTTGCTGCAGAAACAGTATTCCCGTCCTCCGATCAATTCGATTAGAGCTATTCGTCTCGGGACGAATATATGACAGACAGGGTCTTGAATCATCTGGTCTTGTTCGTCATCTGGATGATGTGTAGATGAATTCTGTTGCCCCCTCTGAAGTGGAGCTTTGAAGCCTCGAAACATTTGTCGGAGCAGATAATACAGAATGGTGAGAAGCAGACTGACAAGAATGAGTCTATACATAGTGGGTGGTCAGCGAATGCTCCACAATCCTATGAGACTCGTCAGTGCCTGTCAAGGTCCTGACCATCCACTGGTTGCATGTATCTATTCGCGTAGACAGTTCGTATGGCCCATTTATAAATAGGTCTTATTGGTCTCATATTTGTCGTCATCCAGTACTTCAGGAGGACTGGTTTTCCCTATCTCATGATGCTAAAGTGCGCTCCCATGAAGACCTGCGATAAATGCCATGGAGCGATGCTTCCAGAAAGAGCTGTAGATTTGGACGCTGGATTGGCGATCACCGTGTTTGCCTGTTTAAACTGTGGTCGTCGGAAAGCGGCAGATCAGGAACCTCGGCCGATCACGGCACGACACTAATCCTTCCTGGCTGCCTCCAAGCTACACGCGATGGGTGATGAGATTGGGAGACTATGGATTGCTCCAAGTCCTTCCTAGCTACCGCCCATTGATTCCTCTCCTCTGACTTGAGCTCGCAGCAGTTTCACACTGCTGGTCGCCAGACAATAACCCCATACCAAGCTACAGGGAATGTCTATGCTCTGAGCTGGCCAGGGACAGAGTGGAAGTTCTGTATTTGATCCTGTAAGGGACGCTTCGCTCATCAGCCGGAGACGGTTTGCCCCATGGGAAAATGGATCAGAGTACTGGGGGACTGGTTAGAAATGAAAAAGCTCGCTGAAGTCAGCCAGGAGCAAAAGACCATGAAATGACTTATTAGCGAAGGCTCAGGACATCCATCATATCGTATAGGCCTGGCGGTTGACGGACGACCCATCTCGCAGCACGAAGCGCTCCACGAGCGAAGGTATCGCGGCTACTTGCTCGGTGCGTCAC
>JAEURV010000053.1 GCA_016788465.1 Nitrospira sp.
GACATTGACTACCGAGGGCCGGTCGGGTTCGTGCTGGGGGCCGAAGGGACTGGAATCCGGCCAGGCGTGGTCCAGCACTGTGATGAGTGTGTGCGTATCCCGCTCCGAGGCAAAGTCCAATCCCTGAATGTGTCGGCTTCTGCGGCGATCGTTCTATACGAGGTGGTGCGACAACGGGAGCGAACCAACCGTGCGGCAGCCAGTTCAACGGATTCGGAGCGCGCCTCCCTGGATAGCCGTCTTCAGTAATTGAGCCGTATTTGACACGCGCAACTTCTTCATCATGTTGGCACGATGGGCTTCTACGGTCTTGACACTAATCTTCAGTCGCTGACCGATTTCCTTATTCTTAAAACCAGCCCAGATCAACTCAAGAATTTCCTGCTCCCGTGAGGTCAGGGATTCCGGCCGTCGAGGACGTGGCGGAGGCTGGAGGTCAGCCAGTGATTTCCGAGGGCGAGTCTTACTGCTTGTCTTAGCCATGATGTTGCGTTCTCCTTTGATCGTAAGCAGTTTCAGGTATACTCAAAATCGATGGGTATCGGATGACGGGGATTATGGGACTCGGCCCGCCAAAAGTAAAGAATGGCAATTCGGCCCTAGTGGGGTTGCTAGGTAGGGAAAGAACTCTGGGCAATTATGCATGACGGCCACGGACTCATGCTGCTGCTAGTTAGTGGTGTGTTTGGTGCCGTGGTTGGTAGCTTTCTCAATGTTTGTATTTATCGATTACCGAGGCGTGAGTCAGTGGCCTGGCCAGGGTCGCATTGCCCTGCTTGCTCTCATGCGATTGCGTGGTACGACAATATCCCGGTCGTGAGTTATGTGGGATTGGTCGGACGGTGCCGACATTGTGAGGTGCGTATCCCCTTGCAATACCCTCTGGTTGAAATACTGAACGGTCTCGGGTATGTCGGCGTCGTATGGTCCTTTGGGCTCACCTGGAGCACAGTGGCCTATTGCGGACTCTTTTCCGCCCTCCTTGTGGTCGCGGGGACTGACCTGACCCATAAAATCATCCCGAATGCGATTACCTTCCCAGGCATCGTGCTCGGCCTGATTAGTGCCGGTACGATTCTTCCCCTTGGGTTGATCAATGGGATCATCGGGTTGCTGGTTGGTGGGGGAATTCTCTGGTTGCTTGCTTGGGCCAGTCCCTATCTCTTCGGCAAAGAGGGAATGGGAGGGGGCGACATCAAGTTGCTCGCTATGATCGGAGCCTTTCTGGGCTGGAAACCGGCCGTCATGACGATTATGGTGGGGTCATTTCTGGGATCAGTCGTCGGGGTTGCTCTCATCGCCTCAAAGGTGATCAGGCGGGACGACTACATTCCCTTTGGGCCGTTTCTTGTCTGTGGCGCACTGGTGGCTCTCTTCTTTGGGCCGTCACTTCTTGATTGGTACCAAAGCCTGCTGGCTGGATAATGGCTCCCCTGGCCGATTTCATCCGGTCAAGCTGTATCTTTTCTGTCAAGGACTGTATCTCTTCGGTTTGGTAGTCCTTATCTTTCCCACATCTCCCCTTCAGTCGCGATTCACCACTGCCCGATTGACCTGAAACGAGGTTTTCTCTCATTCCTTCATTAGGTTACGCCAGACCGATTCACATTGTTTCAATCAAAACGCCACCGATATCTGCATGACGTTGGAGCGGCACGAGTCTTGAGATGCCTCGATATCAGTCAATCACGCCAAGGACCGAAGAGGAAGACATGACGCAAGAAGGAAAGACATTAGCGGAACTCCTAGTTGTTATCGGCATAGTTGCGATCGTGGCGGGTATGGCGCTGCCCAGCTTCTTGACGTTCAACTCCCGTACGCAGCTTCGCTGTGCTGCCGAAGAGATTGCCTCGGAGCTCCGCCTTGCCAAACAACTGGCGCTTACCTACCACGACCGTGTGCGGATTCGTATCGACCTCGATCAGCAGGAGCTTCTCACTCAGTTTGTTCGGAGTGGGGTCACACATCATGTCTATCGTTACAGTAACAAGAGTGTGATTATCGAAGAGCCAACCGCAGGACCGGAGATTCTCTTTCACCCAAGCGGGCGGTCTGCCACAGCCACGACGGTCAGTATCCGCAGCCCTGAAGGTCAGAGCCAGAAACTGACCGTGAGTATGACAGGACGGGTATCCATTTTATGAGACAGGCAATGAACGATAAAGGCATCAGCTTGGCTGAAGTCATGGTGGCAATGATGATTTCCGGCATTGCCCTGATGGGGACACTGGGTACGGTGGAAATCTCCTCGCGATACGCGCAGCAGGGTGCGGTGAGCAGTCAGGCTCTGGAACTGGTGCAGGGAAGGCTGGAAGCGAAGCGCTCGGTTCGGTGGCAGTTGTTGTTGGATGACGATCTCGATCGAGACGGTGTCGCGGAAACTCATATGACGGATGACGGTACAGGCGTCGATCTCGCAGCAGGCGATGGTATCTATACCGCCATGTGTGAACAGGACGGAATCACAGTGGTCTGGATGATCGAAACGGATCACCCAGGACCATTGAGCGAAACCGGTATGGTGCGGATACGGGCAATGGCATCCTATCTGGGACGGAACAAGGAGAGACGAGAGCTTCAGATGGCAACAATGCGGGCGAATCCTAGTTATGTAGGGTACCCATGAATTGCAATAACTCCGTTCCAGGTCAGATCCAGCAGTCACATCCTCGCATGGTATTCCCAGACCAGTCTGGGTTCACGTTGATCGAATTGATGCTCAGTTTGTCCATCGGCGCAGCAGTACTGGCTGCGACTTTGGAGATCTTCACCGTGGCAAAAACTCATGCGGATAAACATTTCGCGGCAGTGAGACAACAGCAAGACATG
This sequence comes from Nitrospira sp., assembly GCA_016788465.1. Taxonomy (GTDB): domain Bacteria; phylum Nitrospirota; class Nitrospiria; order Nitrospirales; family Nitrospiraceae; genus Nitrospira_D. The sequence continues at coordinate 2,830 of JAEURV010000053.1, forward strand.
CGACTTGGTCTGGAAGTGTTTGAACAGGAAGTGCGCCTTGCAACTCCTGAATCAATCCAAACGGCCGATCGGGATCGGATGCTCTTCCATGCGAATCTTGGCGGCCTTCGGACTACTACGACCGGTGTGCTTCTACCAGGTCAATCAGTGATCGCTGTGCAGGATGGCAGTGGATGGGGCGTGGGAAAGACGATCATGATTTGCAGTTCAATCAAGTGCGAGTCACATCGGCTTGCGCGAGGAGGTCAACGGAGTCAACTGACATTGGTGGAACCGGTGGAATCGACGTTCCCAGCAGGGGTATCCGTGGAAGTCCGCAATCGGGTCCTGTACTACGCCAAACGTGATGAAACCGGAACATCACAGCTCATGCGTATGGTCGATGGAGGAGCCAGCGTGGTGATCGGAGGACTTCAGAATCTCCAGCTATCGTATTGGGACGAGGCGGCGAAAAGAACGGACACAGCATCCAACATAAAGCGGGTGGTTGTAGAAATCTATTCGGAGCAATCCCGGCGTAGGATGCTGCGAGATGTCGCTATTCAATCATAAGCGAGGAATCACATCATGTTTTACCGGACACTCCTAGGGAATCAACAAGGGATCGCGCTTCTTGGTGCGATGGTCATTGTACTGCTGCTGTCGCTGCTGGCGGCGACACTTTTGGGTCTATCCGGGCAGGAAATCTTAAGCGCGAATGCAGGAAATCAGCTGGCTGTTGCTCAGCAGCTTGTTGATGCAGCAGGTGAGCTTGCGGTTGCCTGGTTTCATGATCCACAGTCAACGGCCCGTGACTCACGTTTAGGAATCTTCCGGGAAAGGCGACAGCGTGATGCTCAAGGAGGCCCATCCTTCTTTGACCACAATGGCCGGTCCCAGTTCGCAGGGACGAGCGAACGGCCGGATGTCACGTTTCTGGCAGCGAATCCGACGGACGAACGACTCTTGAACGATCCGGAAGTCGGTGTCTTTCGTGCGATGCGCCACTTGGGGCATGTCGAAGAGGTCAAAGTCTACGCACCATCGAACCCGGGCCTGCTGTGTACCGTTGATGCCACGATCGCCGCCGGAGCCACTCCACCGGTGAGACAGTCCGTCTCGTTTCAGCTGGCGGCATTGAATCTTCGTTCGCTGAGGGCAGCCGTGCAAGTAACACGACATTTGGGAGAATTCCGGCAGGGGAATGAATCACCGGTCAGAGTGCATTGGGGCGATTTGCGGGTGGGGGAAACTCTCGTGCTCAGTCATGAGGACGATATCCCAACCAAGAGCGCGATGGCAGCAGTAACGGGGCAAAGTTACGACGAGAGGGTTCAGCACGAAGATCGCTGGATGCAAGCGTGGGTCGGGGGGCAGGTCCTAGTTACTCAACCCGCGCCTGAGCAGGCACCAGGGATTCCATCAAATGTGCACGAAAGCCAATCGCCGACTCCTGGCGTCCAGCTGGATCAATGGAACTACGAAGATCTGAAGCGTATGGCGAAGCGTTTTGGGCGGTACTTCGCAATTGACCGAGAGGGGCTGCTATACCCCCAAGGTATGGTCGAGTCGGGGCGAGGGCTTTCACCAGATGAGGTGTTGAAGTCCCAGGTGCCGGGTGATCAACAAGGACTGATCTTCATCGATACGCTCGACCAACTGCCGCCGCGCGCGGACAATCTCGGAGTGCTCCGACTGAATGCCTCCTATCTCGAAGCTACGATTGTGATGCAGGGGCATATCCACCTCAATCCCCATGGATCTGGGGCGACCATCAAGGCACTCAGTCCGCCCTCGACTGATCTCAATGGCACCGTGGCCCGGACATCCGTTCAGCTCGCAGGGATACAGCTCAACGGCGTGCTATATGCCGCCGGCAATATCACGGTGACAGGGAAAGAGAAGGTGTATGGGGCCGTTGTCACTGGTGGGACGATTACCGGAACAGATTCACGAGGGACGCTCGAAGTCTGGTACGACCACGATATCGGACAAGGGTGGTTCCGAGGTCTGCCAGTCGTGTATCGCGCTCCGGGCACATGGGTCGCCAAGTATTGAATTGAGGAGGCGTCCTTCTGCCGAAACCCGAGTCCAAAAACACATTCTAGTTGTGGTGACACAAGGAAGAGCGACAATGATTGCACAAGCCGTTGGGATACAGAACAAACGAGAAGTCCTTTCAGTTACGCCCATAAAAAAACCCCCGATGAACAAGATGCCACGAAAAACAACCATGGAGCGCAGTCTCCTGGATTGTATCGTGTATCGGGGTCTGGTCAGCCCGGTCGAATTGGATGCGGCAGTGGAAGAGTCCCGCTCCGGAGAAGTCGATCTGGAGACTGTCCTCATCGACAAATATCGAGTTCCAAAACCGGCGCTCGGATCAGTACTGAGTGAGTTCTATCAATGCCCCTACGTTTCGTATGACGAACGGACCATCATTAACCCGGAGCTCCTCAAAAATCTCAGCTTCGATTACTTGAGAAAAAACTCATGGCTTCCCTTAAAGCGTCAGGGCACGGTGCTCGACATCGTCACCAATGATCCCCATGATCTAGAAAAAGGTCTGGATATTCGCCGCGCATTTCCAGGGGCAACGCTTCGATTTGCCGTTGGGCTTCGGCGGGACATCGAGCAATATCTCCTTGTCGCGACGGGTCAAGCGAACGGTGGCTCGATCACGGACATTCTTGGAGAACTGGTCGATGAAGCCGGAAGCGAGCGGAACGCCGAAGCAGAGCGAAGAGAGATCGATGAAAATGACTCCGCCATCGTACGGCTGGTAAACCAGATAATTGCTGAGGCCTATCGTTTAGCGGTTTCGGACGTGCACATTGAGCCCTACTCGGATCGTAAAGAAACCGCAGTGCGCTTCCGAGTCGATGGGACCTGTTTTACCTATATGCGGATTCCGGCCGCCTATCGACGAGCCATCGTGTCGCGATTGAAGATCATGGCCAATTTAGACATTGCAGAGCGGCGGAAGCCCCAAGATGGAAAGATCCGGTACAAGTTGGCGAAGGATCGTGAGATTGAATTGCGGGTGGCGACGTTGCCGACGGCAGGCAACAATGAGGATGTCGTGATGCGGCTGTTGACCGCCAAGGAAACCATGTCGTTAGAAGCCATGGATTTTCCCCCAGGGGTGTTACGGACCGTGAAGGATCTCTCGGAGCAGCCGCACGGCATTTTCTTGTGCGTAGGGCCGACAGGATCAGGAAAGACCACGACGCTCCACGCTGTAATGAAACACATCAATACCGATGAACGAAAAATTTGGACGGCGGAAGATCCCATCGAGGTGACCCAAGAGGGGTTGCGGCAGGTACAAGTGCATCCAAAGATCGGGTTTACCTTTGCCTCGGCCATGCGAGCATTCCTTCGAGCGGATCCAGACGTCATTATGATCGGAGAGATGCGGGACAAGGAAACAGCCGATATCGCCATTGAGGCATCACTCACCGGTCATCTCGTGATGAGCACGTTGCACACTAACAGTGCGGTAGAAACCGTCACACGATTGCTCGATATGGGATGTGACTCGTTTAACTTTGCTGATGCGATGTTGGGTATTCTTGCCATGAGGCTCTGTAAGCGGATCTGTGCCCACTGCAAAGAAGAGTATCATCCGACACAACAGGAATATGACGAGCTGGTACAAGGATATGGGGCGAGACATTGGGAAAAGCTTGGAGTTACCTTTGCCGAGGATCTGAGACTTTATCGCGGGAAGGGCTGTGAGGTCTGCAATCAGACGGGATTTAAGGGTCGGGTGGCCATACATGAACTCCTTGTCGGTACCGATGAGATCAAAAGTCTGATTCAAAGCAGGGCGCGCACTGCAGAAATTTTACGTGTCGCCGTGCGCGATGGGATGATCACCTTACTGCAAGATGGAATCCAGAAAGTATTGAAGGGATTGACGACGTATCGGCAAGTCCGGGCCGTGGCAGTCAAGTGACTGAACCATTCCTCCTTTGGTCAGGGAGTGTGCTCGAGGACAAAGACAAAGGAACTCAACCGGCTCAGCATCTCTGGAGAAATCCGGATAAACTCGAGCCCACAACGTTGGCCGGAAACCCACCGCACTGCAGCAAGCTCAATCTCGATAGGCGTAGTGTCGTCCGGTAAATCGATCCATAGCGAAAGATAAGACGAGACCGTCGGCGGTTGTGCTGTCAGCGCGCCACAGCCCTGTCTCGATAGATTCAGAATCGTTCCTTCAGACCTGTGGGTGTGGCTACCAAGTAGACACGGCAGTTGAATGGCAAACCGCTGAAGGGTTCGACTGTTTCTGTGTATCATAGGGTTATCCATTGAGATAGATATGGATCGTCTGTGACCAAAACGGCGTTCAACACTCCCCCACGCTGATAGCAGGTGGGCCCGCCATGATTCTGCCGAGATTCGTTAAACCCTCGAATCGGCTTGTACGAAACTGTACAAACGCTCTGCCGAAAATTGTTGTTCTTACGTGCGAAAAATGACCGGTACAATCGTATTCCTCCAGAGCCTGAATCTCTAAAAATCAACCGGTTAGAGCGGTGCGAACCTCTTTCCAGAGCGGCATGCCCCTTGCTCGATTAGGAGCCACCATGTGGTGTCGGCTCTTATCAGGCAGGCAAGGCAAGCACAATCAGTGTGGATTCACGCTGGTAGAAATGATGATTGTTGTGGGGATCATTTCGGTCGTCAGTGTGCTAGGCGTTCCCAATTACACAAGCTGGAATGCCAGGCATCAGCTTCGACAGGCCTCCACGGAGATCCAGAACCAGTTATCTTTTGCCCGTGTCAGTGCCATGAGCCGAAACTCCGTCGTATCTGTCAATGTATCGGCGAGCAGCGGAAAAGTTGTGCTGTCTGCTACGGACGCGTCCGGGATAACGGTGGTCCAACCGGTTGCCCTGCCAGGTAGCGTCATAGGAGTAGATCCGCAGCCTGCGGGGGTAGCCTTCTCTCCATTGGGAATCAGAACAGGTGGCGGAACAGGCAATCAACTCATCGTGATCTCGAATAGTCACGGGGTCAAGTATTCAGTTGTCGTGACACCCCGAGGGACTGTTCGATGGTGTCCCGCTGAAACCTGCACCTAACCACAAATCAGACGAGGATGGCATGAGGGAGCGGGCTCGTCGGGCAAGAGCACATAGTGAAGAGGGGTTTACACTGATCGAAGGGATGATCGCAACGATCCTCCTCGCGACCGGATTACTCGGTCTGGCGAGCATGCAGACGATCGCCATGGGGCGCAACGGTGATGCCAATGAAAAGACACGCGTGACGAATTTTGCCGTCGAGATCATAGAGCGGATCCAATTCAATCGACGCAACGCACTCGCGTACAACGGAATCGACACCTCTGTCGTGTGTACGATCAGCGCAACAACTCAGCCGATGGCTCGAGGAGATTGCGATCAATGGCGAAACTTGCTCACCGGTCAACTTGCGACCGGTTTGCAGAATCTGCGCGGCCAAGTCGCCGTCACAACGGTAGGTCCCACGTTGCCTCCACTCAATCAACGACGGGTCGTGGTGACCATGTCGTGGATGGGTGATGTGGGAGAGCAAAAGTTGGCTACGGCAAGAAGTCTATCGATCACCGCCATGGTGGCTCCGGAATGATGATAGATACAAAGAAGAAGTGGGGGAGAGCAAGCAACGCTTGCAAGGAATCACTGTCGACACTTGTGGGTGAGCAAGGCATGACACTCATTGAGCTGGCGGTGGGTGCAGTGGTGTCGATGTTAGTGGTGGCGGGAGCCTATGCAGTCCTCACGTCGAGCCAGAAGTCAACCCATGCCAACGATCAGATCGTGGAGACGCAGCAAAACGTGCGGATCGCGATGGATTTGTTGTCTCGAGACATCAAAAATGCTGGGTTTGGGTGGGCAGGGCCCGTGTCGGGTCCTTCATCGACGTCATGTGCGACGCCCATTGTACCACTGGACAAGGATCCGACGGGTAATGATATGGGTCCCGATAGCATTCGTCTTGCGGTCCCAATCGGGTCATCGATTGCGCCGGCCTGGACCTTGGCCAATGCAGTCATGGGAAAAGTCAAGATTACAGGCGTGACCATGTCCGCCGGGGCTGTCGCCAATATGGCAACTGAAGCGGGAGGGAGCCTGAATGGATCGGTGGTGACGATCGCCGGAGCTTCCACTGTTACTGTGACAGGTGTCACCCCGAGCGGGAGTACCAGTATCCTTAACTTTGCCTCCACGCTTCTTCCAGCCTATCCAGTCGGAATACCGGTCTATCTGTTGCAGTGTGTCACCTATTCAATCGGAACCACGGCGGCAGCATGCGGAGGCGTTGGGCCCTGTTTGTTGCGAAACGGTGTGTCCGTTGCCGACGGAGTCGAGGACATTCAGTTTGCCTATGCATGCGATGGTTGTGTGGCGACGGTGAATTCCGGAGTTGAAGACCGGATGATCGACAATCAAGGTGGGGCGGCCGGTTTCGATCAAGCGGACTTCATCACGAACAGCCAGTGGGCGCTGGCTCCCATGACGCCCGACAAGATCCGCTTGGTTCAAGTCACGGTGGTCGCTCGTCAAACGGATGCCGACCTTGGGCTAGGTGAAAAACAGACGACCATGGCGCTGTCCTCAGGCCCCTTGCAGGTCAGTGACCACAATCATGCCCAAGGCCTGTTCGTCGCCGGCGATCTGACAACGATGAACCCGCCCTATACACAATACCGGCGCCGGATACTGACCAGGACGGTTGAAACGAGAAATCAGCGATCGTAGAGGCAGAATGATTATGCGTAGAGCAAACTGCGGAAGTGTCGGACATCAGAACAACGAGCGGGGTATCGCAATGCTGACGGTCTTGCTCGTCATGATGATGATGACGGCACTTGGTATCGCGGCTCTTACAGCCACAGGGTTGGAAAATCGTATGGCAGGATCAATGACTTCGATGGAAGCCGCAGCTGCAGCAGCTGAGTCCTGCACGGGTATCGGTGTAAATATTATTCAACAGACGCTCGATCCGGATGGAGGGGCGGGGACTGTGCCTGCCTCCTTCCTCACGGATGCCATCCCTGCAGGGCCGGTTTCTCCGACAGGTCGAGGAGCCTTGACCACCGAAATTATGGGTGGATCGGATAACAATAACGACTCGCCTACGATTCCCAATCAAGCCAACTTTACGCTCACCGTCGGCGCGTTCACTGTCTATGGAGATATAGACCGGCTCTATCTGAAGCCACCAGCCGGTTCTGGCATGCAACAATTCGCCGGATATGAGGGGACAGGTAATTCATCGGCCACCACAGCCCAGGCATACTATCGAATCGACTGTGTCGCAAGCAATGCTACGGCTGGAACATCAGCCCGTGTGGCAGCGGTCTATGCTTGTACCAGTAGCGGGGAGAGTTGTCAGAAATAAGCGGGGAGAGTAGGAGGGCAATCATGCGGATGGAAATTCCAACGAGGCGTGACAGACACCAAGATGGAACACACTTGTGGAGATCCTGGGCTCTATCTGGTGGCCTGATAGTTCTGCTCAACCTCGTAGCACCGGCGTGGTCTGGTAGCCAGGCATGGGCGCAAGCCACGGATAAGATGGAATTGGGACTTCCTACCGAAGGCCAAATCACGAACGTCGGCCCGAATTCGATTGAAGTAGAGAGCCGTCTCTATCGTCTCCATCAGAAACTTAGCATCACACGCGAAGGTGGCCAACCGTTGGCGGTGCAGGACCTTCAAGTCGGGCATGGCGTTCAGTTCTGGTTAAACGAGGGAGCCGTCGCCAAGATCATCGTCAGAAATCCAAGGTAAGGAAAATGGACCGGTGCCTGTCAACCCCAGTGAAGGAATTGACTCTTCATTGGGTGAGTGTCGATAGGAACGGGAGGAACACATGAAGAGTTACGG
>JAEURV010000059.1 GCA_016788465.1 Nitrospira sp.
CGTGAAGGACGTTGTCGTCTGTACCGTTCCTGCCAGGAAACGATTCGAGATCAAATTTCTCGGCATGAATGGTTTTGGACATCCGAACCAGCCCCTCTTCTACGCCGTGCAGGTGACGACAAAATCCGTCCTCGGCATCTATCCGATTGCCGTCACTGGCGTGGCGGAAATAGCCGAGCCGGAATTTCCGATGAGGTATTTTGGCAGCCAGGAAGCCATGCTCTACGCGGACGCGAAGTCTGACCTGATCTTTACCGTAGCCCGTAAGGACACCACTGGAAACGTACGGGTGTTCATCAATCTCTGCGGAATGCTGGTTGATCTCTAAACCAAAGATCGCCACAAATCGCCGAACAGAACGCTCACGGGTGCTTCTCCGCCGCAACAAAGAGGTCTCTGTCGTATGAGTCATTATCCTAGTCCCTCATCTATTTTGCAGACCGCCTTTAGTTTTTGGGGGTCCAAAGTCTTGCTCACCGCCGTCGACTTCGGCTTGTTTACCATTCTCGGCAATCGACATCTCACCGGCGCAGAGCTCGGCAAGGAGTTATGCCTCCACCCTCGCGCCACCCCCGACTTCCTTGATGCGCTCGTGGCCATGAAGTTTCTTGACCGCACCGGTGACGGCCCTCAGGCTACCTACCTCAACACGCCGGAAGCCGCGATGTTCCTCGACGCAGCGAGTCCCCGCTACATCGGAGGAATTCTCGTCATGCTCAACAGGCGGCTGTTCAAATTCTGGAATGATCTCCCTGATGCGCTGCGGACTGGTAGACCTCAGAATGAAGTGAAGCACGGCTTGAAAGGGATGTTCGAAGAACTCTATTCAGACCAATCCAGACTGGAACAATTTATGGGAGCAATGACTGGGGTCTCCCGCATGAACTTCGAGGCGTTCGCCGAGAAGTTTGACTTCTCGAAATTCAGAACTCTTTGCGATGTTGGTGGCGCGACCGGCTTACTCAGCATTGAAGTGGCCAAGCGGCACCCACATATCCAGTGCATCAGCTTTGACCTGCCCGTGGTGGAACCGATTGCGAAGAAACACATCACCGCATCCGGGCTGGAGACCCGCATACGCACCGCGTCCGGTGACTTCTTCCAGGACCACCTGCCGAAGGCCGACCTCATCACGATGGGTATGATTCTGCACGACTGGAATTTGGAGAAAAAGCTGCACTTGATCCGTTCGGCCTACAACGCCTTGCCACCGGGTGGCGCACTGGTTGCCATTGAAGCCTTGATCGACGATGCCCGTCGTGAAAACGTGCAGGGACTCCTGATGTCTCTTAACATGCTCATCGAATTCGGCGACGCGTTCGACTATTCCGGGGAGGATTTTCGCCGGTGGTGCCGCGAGGTCGGCTTTACGCAATTCGAGGTCATCCATTTGGCCGGCCCCTCCAGCGCGGCAGTGGCCTACAAATGACTTTCGGTTGAAACAGCATCCCCTCTGCTGGAGCCTTCGGCGACAAGGCTGGAGTCATCCTGGTCCCGATTCTCCCCACTCAAATAGTATAAGACCGTGGATACTCTCCCGCCTCTTTTCTCTGTGAGAGACCTGCGTTCTCCATGAATACCATGCTGTTCGCTGATCGCCCCCAAGTAGATTGCTCCACGGCATTCAATTTGCTCACTCCCTTATTTGAGCCACTCATGTGTGTCGGCCCAATGCTCACCCGGGACCAGAGCTTCCTGGCCATGAGTCCGCTCAGTCGAGATCGTGTGATCTAGCTATGCCAGGACAAGCCAGGCGCCGATTGCATCCTGCCCAAACCGGCTGGAATCCCATCGGTTGCAATGACGGAAATGTGGTTTGTAGAATCTTCAGAGGGAGTAGTCATAGATGAAGAAGGAATTTGTTCGGAGATGGGACACGAAGATATCCCAAGAGGCTCAGATGATTGCCTCGGCAAGCCGGCTGCTGCTGGTCGGTATAGTCCTTCTGGCATTTTCTGGCTGCGTCTCACTAGGCGTGATCGGAACTGGATCTCATGATGCGTCGGATGACCCGAAGGCCATAGCCGGCTACTATCGCCATCAAGCCGCCGCCATGCGCGAAAAAGCCAATGCCCAAACCACCGCAGCGATGCGCTACGAAAGGCTCTTCGGCCCGGAGGCCGACCTGGTCTCAGGTGCACGGCTATTGGCCGGCTATTATGAGCAGACGGCCAAAGAGCTCGATCACCTTGCCGAGGCGCATACCTCGGTGGAGCGGGATGGGAAACGCCCTACGACTAGCCCATAGCCGATAGGGGCCGGTGAGACGCACACCTCATGAAAGAGGAGGAGCAGATGAAACAGCTTCCGATAGGTCGTTCCCTTCTTTTGTTGATCCCGATTCTGATCATGCTTCAGGGATGCAGTACCACCGTGAATCCCGGAAACCGCGGGCTGCGGTGGTACCCACTGACTACCGGCTTGGCAAAGGAGCCGCTCAAAGAAGGAATCTACTGGCGCGCGCCGTGGAACGACGTGTTCGTGTATGACACAAGATGGAAAAGCTTCAGGGAAAAGGTCGATGCCTTGACCGCAGATGATCTTCCGGTCACCGTCTATGCCACCATCACGATGCGTCCCCTACCTGATGAGATCTACTTCCTGGCCCAGGAAGTCGGGCCCGAGTGGTACAAGCAACTCGTTCACCCGCAACTATTGTCGGCCGTGCGGGGAGTAGTCGCCAACTACAGCATGGTAACCCTCCCGGAACGCAGCAGCGAAATCGGAAACAAGATCGAGGCCGTGGTGGTGGAAGTGCTGAAGGGGCGCCACCTGGATGTGTATAACGTAGCCCTCTCAGAGATGGAGTTCTCTCAAATGGTGCTGAGGGCTATTGAACAGAAGCAGGCAAAGGAGCAGGAGAAAGAGCAGAAAAACTTCGAGGTGGTCATCGCGGAACGAAACGCCGAGATCGCTCGGATCCAAGCCAAGGGTGAGGGTGATTCGTTGAAGATCCGCGCGGAAGGCGAAGCCGACAGTATGAGAATCAAGGCCACCGGACAATCTCAGGCACAGGATATCATCACCAAGACACTGACTCCGGATTACTTGAAATTCAAGTTATACGAAAGCCCCAATTCCAAGACTATCATTGTGCCTGACAAGCTCAATGTTCCACTGATACTCAGCCCGGGAGCTGATCAATCGAAATAGGGTAATGTGAAGCCCGCACGACATTGTGGGCGCCTCATGGCACAAAGCAGATCCTGGAGCAGCTGTAGCTATACGATGACCAGGCAGTGAGATAGGAACGATGACAGTGCGCCGAGTAAGAGGATAGGTACGCCCAGCTGACCGTTCGCACAACTTGGTGACAGGCTGATTAGTCCCCCTGAAACTTGCTCCAGTCGTTACTGACAACACTTGAACCGCTGATGATGCCGTAGACCGGTCACCGACCATTTTTCAAGATGAGACGCTCAATTCTGCTCCTAGCGATCTCTTTCTCATCCGCCTCGTTCAATCTGCCGCTCCGCTGAAACCGGTACATTCCCATCATACGTCGTCAATCCAACACAAGCGTCAGTTTCAGATCGACACGATACAAGGCAACCTCGCCATTCTCGACCACGACATGTTGCTCCTTCACCCAAGCCGACTTGATCCCGTGAATCATTTTTGATGCTTTGGCAACTCCTTGGGTGATGGCACCTTCAAAATTCGTCGGTGATTCAGCACTAATCTCAATAATCGCGGCAACAGATATAGCCTCCTGATGGAGGACGGTACCACACAACTCACGCCTCTTGAGCTCTAGTTGATATGACTGGATCACTCACTTACTTAGAGATCCAGCAACGTCGACACCAGAACTCATCCGGTCTCCAAATCCAAATGCTTCCGCGAAATCTCTATTGGGTCAGCGAAGGCACAGAACAGGATAGTCAGCGGAAGTGGGGAATAATGCTACAGGAGGCGTCCGCCATGTGTAGCAAAAAGAGGCAAGGAAAGGAGCTGACCTTTGTCTAACCGATTCACGAATCCTTTTTTGCTAGGCAGTCTCACAAGGGGTAGCACATGAGTTGGAGACTTTACGGAAGTGGACCGATGCTTGCTTGGGAGACAGTATTGAATAGTCAGGACATAGTCGACATGCCAATATCGTCACAGACCCGCAATCAGATTCACCACCGAGAAAGGGAATAATTATGAATCTGCGAAAGGGAGTAGTCATCGGATCCATGATTCTTGCGGTGGTTGGAATGCTGGCCCCACCGCCTCCACTCCTTGCGAGTGATGAAACTCGCGCAAAAGAGCTGATCCAGCAGACGTGCGTGCAGTGCCATCGATTGGCAGGTACCGCAGAATCACGCTTCAAACTTCACGCCCCGGACTTGATTTGGGCCGGCAGCAAATACCAACGGTCCTGGCTCATTCGCTGGCTGACGGGCAAGGAAGCTCCGCTCTACGCCAAGGGATATCTGTGGGACCTGACGAACGTTCCGACTAAGCACCCGATCGTCACGGAGGTCGAGGCGAACGCCCTCGCAGATTACTTCGCCGAACACAATAGAGATCCACGCGTCACGGTTGGGGCGTTTGACCTGTCAAAGGTCACGAAGTTCGAAGTGAAGTTCGGGGCGGCGGCCTATAAAGCCCATGCTTGCCTCGGCTGTCATACGATCGAGGAAAACGGCAAACTCATCGGGGGACCGCAAAGCGCAGCACTACAGAAGGCCGGCCAGCGGTACAACATGGATTGGCTGTATCGCTTCGGCCAGAATCCACAGGACTTCATCATCCATACCGGTGAATTTCTGGCCGACGCGACCGACGCACAGTTGCGGGCCGTGATCGGATTTCTTGCCGTACAAGGGGTCAACGACTTCACCTACTACGAACCTTGGACCAGTCAAGAGTTCGCGAACGCGAGCGTGGACCGTGGGAAGACGTTGTACAAAGAATACTGTGCGCAATGCCACGGCTTCACCGGCAAGGGCGATGGTCCTGCCGCATCGGAGCTCGAACCAAAACCGGCGATCCATGCCAATATGCCGTTCGACAAACTTCCGATGGAATACCTCTATAACGTGATCAACCATGGCGGAGTGGCCGTAGGCAAGTCGCCGAACATGCCCTACTGGGGGCTCACGATCGGTCAACAAGGCGTGGCCGATGTCATCGCCTATTTAAAAGTGACGTTTAAGGGAATCCCGGAGGTCGCGTCTTCGGCGGGAAGTGAGCCGAATGCGGCCTGTGTACAACCGCGTAAGACAGCCATGGCCCCGAACGACTACCTGACCAGAACCAATCCGGTTCCTGCTTCTGCAGGGACCGTCCGAGCAGGCAAGGAATTGTTTCTGAGAACAGCGCAACCCATCGCCTGTGTGATGTGCCATGGAGAGCAAGGTGACGGCAAGGGGCTGATGGGTGGAGCGCTTGTTCCGCCGCCCCGGAATTTTACCTGTGGCGCAATGATGCGTGAGATCCCGGACGGCCAGTTGTTCTGGATCATCAAAAACGGCTCTCCAGGGACTGGGATGACGGCCTTTAGCGGGATGCCGGATGAGCAGGTCTGGCAACTGATCCATTACATTCGATCGTTAGCGAAGTAAGGCGTACCGCGTCGTTTACTGGGAAATATGAGCAACCATAGCGCCTCGCCGATTGGGGAGAGGGAATGCATGGAAGGAGGTGGCAGGCCCGTACAGAAGTCAAAGGCTGCAAGTAGGCATGAATGTTGAGTAGGCGAAAAATGCACATGATACTGTTTCAAAAAAAGGAGGCAAGAATGAGTGTTCGACGACTTGGGACAACCTTGTTCAGCATTCCGTTCGCCGTGGCGACGGTCATGGCCTGGAGTGCCGGACCTGATAGCGCACAGGCGCAGACCAAGGGGATGGAGGCCCCCCCTTCGAAGGTGGAGATCACCATTAAAGACCGGCAACATGGGTACGAGACGGCAGGGTTCACGATGCCCTCTCAGGATACGATCATCGTCGTCCGGAATCAGGACTCCGTCACCCACGGCTTAGCGTCCACGTTGTTCAAGAACGTAGCGGTGAAGCTGGAGGGAGGGACAGAGGTCCGAGGGAAACACTTCAAATCCTTTCATGTCGATGCAGGAAAGACGATGACCCTTCGTTTCGCCACTGCGCCTTCAAATTTTGACCCACAAACCGGTGGAGCCGAAAGTATCCGCCACGCCCTGTGGTGTGACATCCATCCGGATGTGAAAGGCGAGCTCTTCGTCATCGAAACCCGCGGCGACATCGGCGGCGGCTGAGCAACGCCCTGGATGTAGTCTGGAGCGTGCGCCCTCATCTCTGGGATGAAATCCTAACCAGAGGCGCAACAAGAGGACTCCGGTCCCGGCCAGCGTCAGCTCACCACTGAAGCGCAGCTGGGACGGGCGGTCCCGTTCCGTTGATGTGCAATGTGATGTACAGCTGAACAATGGCCCCATTGTGTCGCAGGTAAAGAGAAAATGAGATCTGTGAGGCGCTTCGTATTGGCCGTGGCTATAGGGTTGGGCTGTGTGATCGGTGGTGGAGTATTTGCGCTGGCTTCTACGGGACTGGCAAAGGAGATTCAGTTTGTGGCTCGTGATCTCGAGGACCAGCAAGCAGTATGGCTTCCCAGAGAAATTGTCCTTCAACAAAGTACGGATTTCGCGGAGCCGTTGATCTTTCGCTTTGACAATCCAACAGCACGGACTCATGTGTTCGAAGCGCCGGGGTTATTGGAGTCCGTAGAGGAGAATGGCGTGCAGATCACGAGGCCGGTTCGAGTGACCATTGCGCCGGGAGAGAACGAACAAATCGCCGTGGACAGAAATCGGATCACGAGCGACGTATCGACTGACAAGAATAGGACCGTCACCTACCGATTCTACTGTCCCCTTCATCGGGCCGATGACGATGGGGGTGGAACTATTGCTGTTCGGCCGTAACCAGTCTGGCACGGTCCCGTAGCATACACTGCAAGCGAATGCTGGACATTGGAGTCTACGCATTCTAATCCTATCGCAATTGATAACCGATTCGTTCGCACGTCCAGGACTTACGCATCATCGCCCACCAACCTGCCCTTCCCTTCGAGTCAAACCATCCCCATGTGACTTCTTAGCACTCAAATTACCCGGCCCACATGAGCAACTCTCCTTTTCATACATCCAGTTCATCTCGACGTTGCGGCTCGATCACTTGACAGGCTCCCCCCTCCCCCGTACGCTGAACGGCATCATGGAAGCGACCGCCGGCAAGAAAATCCTGGTCGTTGAAGACGAGCAGGATATTGCGCAACTCGTCCGGCACTATCTCCAGAAGGAAGGCTTTCGTTCCGTCACGGCCATGAACGGAATCGACGCCTTGAAGAAGGTCAAGGAGGAGAAACCGGATCTGATCGTTCTCGATCTGATGTTGCCCGAGATGGATGGACTTGAAGTCTGCAAGCACGTGCGTTCCACGCCGGATACCGCAATGATCCCCATCATCATGCTGACGGCCAAAGCGGAAGAATCCGACACGATCGTCGGCTTGGAATTGGGTGCCGATGACTATGTCACCAAACCCTTCAGCCCCAAAGCGTTGGTTGCACGGGTGAAAGCCCTCCTGCGTCGAATTGACCGTACCGCATCCACCGGGCCGGCCCACTATCGATACGGAGCGCTGACGCTGGATCCGACTCGGCATGAGGTCAGCCTTGATCAACAGGAAGTGCTTTTGACGGCCAAGGAATTCGGCCTGCTTGAGCACCTCCTTCGCCATCGCGGTCGTGTCTTGACTCGCGAGGTGTTGCTCAACGCCGTCTGGGGGTATGACTACTATGGGACGACCAGAACGGTGGACGTGCACATCCGCCGGTTGAAACAGAAACTGCCGCTCCTGGAAGATGCCATCGTGTCTGTGAAGTCACTTGGATATAAACTGAAAGATTCCGACTGATCCACATGTCGTGGTCGATTCGATGGAAAGTTGCGATAGGCACGCTTGTAGCGGTAGCCTGTGGTCTACTCATCGCCGGATGGATGACCGTTCGCTCTCTTGAACAGCGGGCTCTCACACAGTTCGGCGAGACCCTGGAAGCAAAGACGAAACTCGTCGAATATGGGTTTCAGTCGCTGTTTCACTCGTCCACCCCATCTGTCACTCCTTCTCGCCTGCAAGATATTGCGCGTGACCTCGGCAGCCGATCCTCCGCACGCATCACGTTGATTGCGTCGGACGGCAGTGTCCTGGCGGACAGTGCCGTTCGTGACGTCGACCTCCCGACTCTGGACAATCACGCCTCGCGGCCTGAAGTCACACAGGCGCTGGCCACCGGCCACGGACAAGACGTTCGTCCCAGCCACACAACCGGCGAACGAACGATGTACTACGCGAGACTTCTGAAAATGTCGCACGACACAGCCCCGTGGGTGGTGCGCGTGGCGCTTCCGCTCGCCCAGGTAGACCGCATGAGCGAGGAATTCAAACACCAGCTCTTTCTTGCCATCGGAGTGGCCTTTCTCCTTGCCGTCACACTGAGTATCGGGCTGGCTCACAGCATTACCAAACCCCTCTCCGAGATCGCCTCCGCGGCTCAGGCCCTGAGTACAGGGAACTCGACGATGCGTATCAAGACGACGGCACAGGATGAGGTGGGACTGCTCGCGTCGGCGTTGAATCAGATGGCCGACCAACTCCATACCAAAATTGAAGAACTCTCCGAAGATCGCGCACAGCTCCTGGCCGTCCTGACATCAATGGTGGAAGGCGTCATGGTACTGGACGCTCGTGGTCACGTGCTGCAGATCAACCCTGCGCTTGAGCGGATGTTCAGCATTTCTCGTGTGGAAGCCCGCGGGCGTCCCTGCGCCGAACTCTTTCGTCATCAGCGGCTCAACCATCTCGTGACGTCGATTCTTCATGTTCGGACCCCCCATGAAGATGAAATTGTACTCCCGCTCAGTGGGCGCCACCTCCACATTGAAGCGTCCCCGGCAGGCGGCGAGCGGAACAATGAAGCCTGTATCGTCCTGGTGTTCCACGATGTCACGGACTTACGACGGTTGGAAAAGATTCGGAAGGACTTTGTCGCGAATGTCTCCCATGAGCTCAGAACTCCGCTGACGTCGATCAAGGGATATGTTGAGGCGCTTCTGGACGGCGGCAAAGACGATCCATCGGTTACGGGACGCTTCTTGGATATCATCCTGAAACAGAGCGACCGGCTCAATCTGATCATTGAGGATCTGCTTGAACTCTCCAAGATTGAATCGGGTCAGATCTCGCTCAGGGAGGAACCCATCGACCTGAGAGCGCTGGTCGACCGAACCCTGTCCACCATCAAACCTATTGCGGACCGAAAAGGCCACCGGCTGGTGACCGCTCTCGCCCCATCACTGCCGTTGATCGCGGGTGACGACGACCGGCTTGTGCAAGTCCTCACGAATCTGCTCGATAACGCCATCAAGTATACTCCCGAAGGCGGGACCATCACAGTCGGTGGCAGATCAGTTCCCTCCCCGGATACTGCCGAACCATCGCTCAACACGATTGAGCTTATCGTCGCTGATACAGGAATCGGGATCCCCGAAAGAGATCGCCCTCGTATCTTTGAGCGATTCTACCGTGTGGACAAAGCTCGATCGCGAAACCTGGGTGGAACAGGACTGGGACTCGCCATCGTGAAACACCTTGTTGAGGGACATGGAGGCCAGGTATGGGTGGAAGCCAATCACCCCCAAGGCAGTCGGTTCGTCGTTCGCCTACCGATCAAAGGCGGGAAAAGAAGCCTCACTCAGTGGAACCAAGACAGCACCGTATAAGCGCCGGCTCCGAGCAAGGCGGCACCTGGTAGGGTAAAGATCCAGGCTGAGAGAATCTTACTCGTGACCCCCCAGCGAACCGCAGAAAGACGTTTGGTGGAGCCGACCCCTAAGATCGACGAGGTGATCGTATGGGTCGTGCTCACCGGAAGACCAAACTGAGCCGTAAACAATAAAACAGTCGCCGCGCCCGTCTCTGCGGCGAATCCGTGTACCGGTTCAAGCTTGACCATTTTCATGCCCAAGGTATGGATAATGCGCCACCCACCGACAGTGGTTCCCAACCCCATCGCCAAGGCACAGGCCACTATCACCCAGGTCGGCACTTCTGTCGACGTCAACTGCCCCGAAGCGACTAAGGCCAATGTAATGACGCCCATCACCTTTTGAGCATCATTTGCCCCATGGCTGAATGCCATGAAGCTCGCCGAGAGAAGTTGCAGCCGGCTGAACAGTTTTGTCGCCAGACCGCGATGAACCCGGAAAAAGGACCAGCTGACGAGGACCATGATGAGAAACCCCATTCCAAACCCCAACAGAGGGGAAAGAATCATGGCTTCGAGAATCTTGTACAGTCCCTTGAATTGAACGACCGCCCAACCTCCATGAGCGACTGCGGAACCCACCAGACCACCGATCAAGGCATGCGAAGAGCTCGTCGGGAGACCCAAGATCAGCGTGAACAAATTCCAGAAAATGGCCCCAGCCATCGCGCCGGCCACGACAACGTTTGTAATCGCATCCGGAAACACAATCCCACCGCCGATCATTTTGGCAACGGCAGTCGAAAAAAAGGCGCCGGCAACGTTCAGGGCCCCGGCCAGCAACACGGCCGTCAGCGGCCTTAAGACGCGCGTGGAGACGACCGTCGCAACAGCGTTGGCACAATCGTGCCATCCGTTCGAGAAATCGAACAGCAAGGCCAAGATCACGGTCACCAGCAACAATCCGCTCAAGTCAGGCATGGGCAATCTCGTTCTCGTTTAGGGACACGGAGTGGGGTGACTGATCTGCGAGGGAGGAGTTCCTAACCCTGCACCCTGACACTAAGGTCCGGACAGAATCGACTACGCTTGCTTGAGGACGATACATTCAATCACGTTGGCGACATCCTCACAGCGATCGGTTCCTTCTTCAAAGGTCTCGTAGATTTCTTTCCACTTAATGACCGCGATCGGGTTCGTTTCCTTTTCGAAGAGTGCGGAAATCGCGTCACGAGACACCCGATCGGCTTCATTCTCCAGACTGTTCACCTCTACGCTATACTGCTTCACTTCTTCATGCGACATGCTGATCCGATCGACTCCGCGCCCCACCGCCACGGACGCCCGATACAGGATATCCGCCAACCGAATCGAGCAGGGTGTCGGCTGTTCAATCTTGTAGATGGCAAACCGATCCGCCACGGCTTCGATCGCATCAAGAATGTCGTCCAAGGCACTGGCGAGATCGTGAATATCTTCCCGATCGATCGGCGTAATGAAGGTCTGATTGAGGCGCATGGCAATGTCGTGCGTAATGCCATCCCCGATATGTTCTACTTCCTTAATACGCGTAATCTTGTCCTGAATGTTCGTGTAGTCTTCCATCAGGTCTTTGAGCAATCGACTACCTTCAATCACATTGTGGGCTGCCTTTTTGAAGAGTTCGAAAAAGGCTTCCTCTTTGGGAAGTATGCTGAAGATCATAGTTCTCCGTACTCCTGAGTCAGGGGCTTACCTCAAGGGGAAGGTAGGCACACACCTGCCCCTGTCGATCATCGGTGCTACCACCGGACGAGGCTCGTAGCCCAGGTCAAGCCCCCGCCAAAGCTGCCGAGAAGCACCAAGTCTCCCGGTGAAATACGTCCGGTGCGGACGGCATCATCCAGCGCGATGGGAAGTGAAGCTGAGGAGGTATTGCCATACCGTTCAATCACCGATGCGACCCGGGACCGCTCGATCCCTAACCGATCGGCGATCTGAGCCAGGATCCGTCCATTCGCCTGGTGCAGGACGACCTGTTTCAACTCATCTGAACACACGCCGAACTCCTTCAAGATGTCATGCACAGCCTGCTCGACTCGTCGGATCGCGACTCGAAAAAGCGACGCCCCTCGCATGCGCAAGGTATGTTCCCGCTTCCTGACGGTGTCTGCCGACGCGGGGCTCCGTGATCCCCCACTGGGGATTTGAATAAGTCCATGGGACGACCCGTCCGCGTACAGTCTGATTCCGAGGATCCCTCGCCACTCAGGATTCGGATCGTGCTCTCCTCGAAGGAGGACGGCTCCGGCTCCATCCCCAAACAACAGCGCGGTCGCCTCATCCTGAAGATCGAGCGTACGGGACTTGACCTCAGCCGCCACAAGCAGGCAGGTCTTCACCTGGCCGCTTTGAATCATGGCCTGCGCCATCGAAAGTCCATACAAGAAGCCTGAACAGGAGGCGGATACATCAAAAGCCCCCACCGGCTTACAGCCCAAACCGCGTTGTACCAAGCAGGCCGTCGAGGGAAATGCCATATCCGGTGAGGTCGTAGATAGCACAATGGCATCAATGGCCGAGGCCTCACAACCTGCCGCCTCCAACGCCAAGCGTCCCGCTGCTATCGCCAAGTCTGACGCGGCCTCCTGGTCCCCCGCCCAATGGCGCGACCGAATGCCGGTCAGCCGTTGAATGTGGGCCGGAGAGACCCCGACAGCCTGAGCAATCTCCTCGTTCGGCACGACCCGAGACGGGAGATAGCTGCCCGTTCCGATCACACGTGTTCTAATCATGGTCCTAACTTCAACTCTATACGATCAGCAGGACAACGCCTTGGCAAACTCCGAATGTGGAGCGGGATTATAGGGGCCGCAAGAAGGCAGGTCAACAAAACCTCCCTCCCAATTGCTTTTTGCCCATATCCTTGTTATTTGTTGAGGTAATGAATCAACCGCGTATACAAGCAGATTCCCCCGCTCAATTCAGGCTATCCGGCCTGTCCCTGGCGAGCTGGGTAGGACTCCAGTGCCTCATCCTCGCCTCCTGTGCCGGCGACTTTTCACCCAGCGACGTTCGAAGTGGAATCAAGAAAGCCCTCAGCGGGACGGACGAACAAATCTTCCTTGGAGATACGGTCGACAACCATTACCACCCCAATGTGATCATGAAGCGTGGTGAGTCGTATTTTGAGAAGGAGGAGTATTCGGAAGCGCTCGTCGAGTACAAACATTTCCTTGAACTCCATCGGAATCATGTCCTCGCTCCCTATGCGGCGTTCAGGATTGGGGAGATTCACTTCAAGATGGCCAAAACGATCGATCGCGACCCTGAACCAATGCAAAAGGCAATCGCGGCCTTCGAACAAATGCGGAAAGAATTCCCTGGCAGTCGCTACGACACGCAAGCGCAACAAAAACTCGAGGAGTGTCACGATTGGCTGGCTCAGATGCATCTCTTCGTGGGGCAATTTTACTATCGAAGAGGCTCGTACCTGGCGGCGGCGCACCGCTTTGAGCAAGTGCTCAAAGCCTACCCCGACAAGCCCGTCGCTTCGGATGCATTATACTTCCTCGCCAAGTCGTACCACGAGATGGGTGCGGACGATTGGGCAAGAGATCAACTTATCATCTTGGCAGACAAATACCCTGACAGCAAATTCGCCGGCGATGGGAAACACTTGCTCGAGAAAGTCAGAGCGGCTCAGCCGGCAACACTGCTGGCCCAGCGGTCGGATTTAGCGTCGCTCTCCGATGCCGGCTCGGGTATGGCACGGAACGGTCGATCCGATTCCTCAGCTTACGCCTCTACGGACTCGGCTCACGCCCTTCAGATGGGCACACTAGGTGTGCCCTCGTCGCACAATTCCTTTACTGGTTCGGTAGCCGATTCACTGAAGCCAGGATTTACCGCCTGCCGCCTTGGCGCTTGGTGCTGAGATAGCTACCAGCACCAAGCCATCGGCAAGAAACCGTTCAGGTAGTCTGTACGTGAAAGCTGCCTGCCGAAGGCTAGCTGGCTACTGCCCCAGATACCAACCGATTCCATATCGCTCTAAGAAGCTGGTGATCATCGTCAATGAATTGGCGTAGATCATGACCCCGACGACAATCAGCATCACTCCGCTCACGGTCGACACACCCCACAAATAGGCCCGCACTTCTTTGAAGTACGCCAAAAACCGATCGACGCCCAGAGCTGTCAGAAACAACGGCAACCCCAAACCCAATGAATAGAAGGTCAATAGCACAACCCCACTGAACAAAGAATCGGTCGTACTC
The DNA here is from genome assembly GCA_016788465.1 of Nitrospira sp. GTDB lineage: Bacteria > Nitrospirota > Nitrospiria > Nitrospirales > Nitrospiraceae > Nitrospira_D. The sequence goes on from JAEURV010000059.1 coordinate 13,995, forward strand.
GCATAGAGCAGAATCGAGCCCAGGACCGGCCCGACGCAAGGCGTCCATCCGGCTGCGAACGCCACACCGATCAAGAACGATCCCAAGTACCCGGCCGGTCGATTGCGAAATTGGTAGCGATGCTCCATCTTGAGGAACGAAAGATTGAGAATCCCGAGCAGATACAGTCCAAATAGAATGATCACCACGCCGCCGATGCGGCGAATGAGATCCTGATGACTGATCAACAGCTGTCCCAGAAAACTCGCAGAGGCACCGAAGGCAATAAAGACCGATGAGAACCCGCCGATGAACAGCAAGGAATTCACGATGATTGCCTTTTTGAACTTTTCACGTTCAGAGGCATCGGTCAGCTGTTCGACCGAGAGTCCGGTAATGTAGGAAATGTAGCTCGGGACCAGCGGGAGGACACATGGGGACACAAATGAA
>JAEURV010000043.1 GCA_016788465.1 Nitrospira sp.
CTCAGGCCTCGTCTCTTCGGCCGGGTGCAGGTTGGAGGGGCTCACATCGGAGGTGGTCGTCTGACCGACGACGATTTCCTCGCAGCCGATCGAGGAACGCCCTCTCTACAAACCCACAGTGATATCAGCGGATCTGGTGTATGGTTTGTGAATGCGGATTTGGGTGGATCTGTGATGACCTTTTCTCAGGGGCGCGGTCACTTAGATGGCTTTCTTGGTTTTCAATACTGGCGACAGAAGCACCATGCTTATGGAGTTCGGCAAATCACCTGTTCCGCGGCGGGAGCTTCCACTGATTTGGATGTGGGCACACCTGGATTAGATCCGCTCTGTATTCCAGGCGATGTGGGGATAAGCCAGGGCGTCCAAGTCATTTCCAATACCAGTACCTGGTATGCGCTTCGAGTCGGTGCGACAGGTGAGTATCACTTGCTCCGATGGTTGACCCTCTACAGTTCGATCGTCGTGAAGCCCATCAACTTTTTTACCAATGACGATACCCATCATTTGCGGGTGGCCAGTGGTGAGCTGAGTGCCCCAAGTTTTACTATGCGGGGGATCGGGTTTGGGGCGGATGCTGACATCGGAGCGACCGTGCACCTCACGCGTTGGCTGGCTGCTCAAGTTGGCTATCGGGTCTGGTGGAATCGTTTGATCGATGGCACATGGGAGAGTCATCTCGCCGATGGTCGATCCGCGTCCTTTCCACTGACGGAGTTTCAGTCTCTCCGCCATGGTCTGACGGCGGCTATCACGGCTTCTTTCTGAACAGGAGTTGAACAAGCCTGCCAGCTCTGTCCTCACGTCACTTTCAGTAGCGCAAAGTATCATTCGCTTAGGAAATACGAGATCCGAACAACGAGGTTCGAGCCTGTCTGCGAAAGCGTGTTGCAGAAGCGTTCATGAATGATGCGAGCTCAGGACTTCAGCAGGGTTTAGCCAAGTGTGGGGTTTCCTGAAACCATTACCGCCTTGGACGTCCGGAGGGGAGGGTCTCTTCTTCATATTCAATGAAGAGGTGTTTTGCTTCGGGATGGAGGTGACTGGGATGTCCCTGTGGAATGCCTAGTGTGCGAAACAAGGGGGTGAGTCTCCCATTGGGATGCAGATAGCCGGCTCTCAGGGGGACGGTGCGTTTGCTATGTCGCACCAGTCGACAAGGGGTTGTCCGAATCGATGTCAGCCAATCGGCGATATCTTGAGGATTGCCGATGGAAGCGGAGAGCAGCAATAGTCTGGCTTGTGAGGGGCAGAAGATAATCGTTTCTTCCCATACGACACCGCGTTCAGGATCGGCCAGGTACTGTGACTCGTCCAGGATCACCAGGCCGAGCGTATCCAACCGGACATCGATCTGGCCGCTTGCCGCATCGTAGAGCAGATTTCTGAGAATCTCCGTGGTCATGACGAGTAACGGAGCTTGCCCGTTTTCCTGGCGATCACCAGTAAGAATGCCGACCTTGTCCTGACCAAAGATTTTCGAAAACTCTGCATACTTGGTGTTCGACAGGGCCTTGAGCGGCGATGTGTAAATGACACTACGATTATCCTCCATGGCCCGACGTGCCGCTTCAATCGCCACATAAGTCTTCCCGCTGCCGGTTGGCACACTGATGACCACATCAGTTTCATTCACGGCGGCCAAGGCTTCGATCTGCCAGGGGTCCTGGACGAATGGTTGTGGTGTGGGCACGCCGATTCCTTGCAGCCATTCCGTGAGCGAGACGGGGGGATCCGACGGATCGGAATCCGTAGCTTTGGTTACCACTTTCTTGTGGGGGATGGGTGGAGCCCCTGGCCTTCTCGACGATTCGGAGGGTGGGTTGGCTTGACGCTCTCCGATCAGCGTCAGCAGATCGGACTCAAAGCCGGCGCGATTCTGACTCGAATGTTGGAGCAGCAGCTCGATCAGACGACGTTTTCCGGCACGGAAATGGCGATGGACACGCCCACGCGCCAAACGGTGCAGCACCGCCACAGGTTGTTGAGCCAATAGCTTTTCGAGTTCGTCGGTGGTCATGCGATAGCTCCTTGCCGTCAGTCTTCAGCTGATAGCTGAAAGCTGCCTCACGGCAATTCCTCCAACACGCCGCGTCGGATCGCCGTGATGGCTTGTGCTGCGGTGTCAGCGAGGCCGGGGTGTGTTGCGTTGAGGGTTTGCACTTGCGACAGATATTCGAGGGTTCTCGCCAGGAGTCGGTAGATGTCGCCTTCGGCCATCGTAGTCAGCTTGCAGAGTCCGATCCAGGTGAGCGTTGGGTCGGCGACCCAGCGCTCCACGAGCGCAGCCACATCAGCCCGAAGGAGCGGAGGATCTTCGTAGGGCGATAAGCTCTCTGCGAGTTTGCGTACTTGCCCAAGCAGGGAGCTTAATCCTGGACTAATGCGAGGAAATGCACCAGGGCGATCATCGTCATGGGCCAGACTGGCCAGGATGCCGGCGATCAGCGACGGGTCTGCGCCGGTGAAGGCCTCAGCGCGAATCAGTTCAGTAATGAGCAGTGAGTGGTCAATTCGAATCAGTCGTGCCCATTCTCCCTCGGCCGTGAGCTGTGTCGTCAAGGTGAGATAGCCGAATTTCTGTAACACTTCGACGCGCTCTTGGAACCGATGCCAGAGACTGGTGCGCAGAGCTTGGATGGATTTGGTATGTCGATGCTGTTCCTGCCGGAGACGTGAGGCTGTGAGGAAGTCCTTGTGGCAGGCTGATCGTGATGGGCATGTGGGACAAGGGAAGTCTTCCAACGATTGGACGATAGCATCGGGTAGGGGCTCGCCATCGGTGGCCACCAGGATAGGAAGCAGGGGCAACCGGAGCGGGAGTTCTTCTAGTTGGTGACTGAGCCGATCGAACGTGTCGGTAGAACACCAGGGATAGGCCGATGTTTCTGGGCAGTCGTAGGTGCGGTCGTAGATTTCCCTTATGCTGGTGACCGGACATTCCGTCACGGCGCTTTCCGGCCTCAACACGGTGAGCATCGAATTCCTCTGGCCCTTGCTTCGATATTGGCGAAGCACGATTCCTCGCCCTCTATTGAAGCCAACCACCCGTCCTGGCGTGAGAAACGGCAATCTCGCAGCAATTTCAGGCGGCTCAGCGCGATAGGTCGGATGACGTGTATGGCGGTGCCGTCGTGCGTGGTCGAAAGTGTGCCATTGGGTGATCCAGTCCGTACAGACGCGGGGACCGAACGGTTCCATCTTGCTATGGAGGACGTCAAGTTTCTGCTCGAGGACCTCAGCTCGCTGATTCAGCTGAAACTGAGCAAAGCTCTTGGCCAGGATGCCTTGGATGTGTTCGTGGGGATGGGCCTTTAAGAGATTTAAAACCATCGGATAGCTGATTGTAAACTGGCTGTCGATAGCCTCCGGTTGTCCCGTCAGCCCCTTGGTCAGCACTGACAGATCGATATAGGGCGAAGGGGTGATCACGGCAAATCCGACATGATCTTTCCCTCGGCGTCCGGCTCGTCCCGCGATCTGCTGAACCTCGCCAGCCGTCAAGTCGGTGAAGTCGCGGGATTTGCGGATACTGGATTGCGTGATCACGACGGTGCGTGCTGGAAAATCGACACCTGCCGCTAAGGTCGTCGTGGCAAAGACCGCGTCGAGGTGCCCCTGACGCATCAATTCTTCGATGGCGATTTTCCATGACGGCAGATGCCCGGCATGATGGGCGGCGACGCCGATTCGTTGGACGATGGGAATCATTGGGTGCTCGGCAATGCTGGGGTGTTGAGCCATCACCTGTTCGAGGGCTTTCGCGATGGCCTCTTGCCGTACGGTCGGCAGCACGAAGTTGGCGTGGTCGAAGGCTTCCATGGCCTCGTCGCAGGCTCGGCGTGAGGTGAGAAAGACAATCGCGGGAGTGAGATGTTTCTGACGGAGCGCGGAGATCAGATCAACCGGATGGATCGACGGAGGCATGCAGCTTCATTCCTTTTGAGATGACCACGAGACCCGATTCCGTGACGGTAAACCGCTGTGCGTCGGCTTCTCGGTTATACCCGATCTCTGTCTGAGGAGGGATAATCACATCTTTATCGATGATGGCGCGCTTGATGCGACTCTGTGCGCCGATCGTGACATTCTCCATTACAACGGAGTCACGGACATCGGCATGGTCGTGCACGTGGACGTTCGGGGACAGGACCGAATTCTGGACCCGTCCGCCCGAGATGATACAGCCGCCGCACACGATTGAGTCGAGCGCAACACCCATACGGCCTCCCTGAAAATCCTGGGCGAAAACAAACTTCGCCGGCGGAAACTGCCCCTGATAGGTTCGTATCGGCCAATCCGCGTCGTAGAGATTGAACTGCGGATCCACGGAGACCAAGTCCATATTGGCTTCCCAGTATGCATCGAGTGTTCCGATGTCACGCCAATACTTGACCGCTTTCCTGTTTGCATCCTGAAACTTAAAGGCATAGACCCGTTTCTCGGCAATCATCTTCGGAATGATATTCTTCCCGAAGTCGTGCGCGCTGCCTTCTCTGGCATCGGCGAGCAGGTATTCTCGGATCACCTTGGTACGGAAGAGGTAGATGCCCATCGAGGCAAAGGCATGGTCCGGATCATTGGGCAGAGGAATGGGATGCGCGGGTTTTTCGTCGAATCGTGTAATCCGGTAGTCTTCGTTCACGGCGATGACCCCGAAGCGGGAAGCCTCTTGGATAGGGATGTCGATAGCCCCCACGACCGCATCTGCGCTTGTGGCGATGAGCCAGTGATACATCTCCGCGTAGTTCATCTTGTAGACATGGTCGCCCGCGAGAATCAGCAAGAACTCCGGGTGTTCATCATCGATCAGGAACATGTTCTGATAGACCGCGTCGGCCGTGCCGCGGTACCAATCTTCGCTGATGCGCTGCTGCGGGGGAACCGAGGCGATGTATTCATCAAGGTCGGCGCTGAGAATGTTCCAGCCGGCTCGGATATGTCGATCGAGTGAATGAGATTTATATTGGATGAGGACGGCGACTTTGCGGAGCCCTGAGTTCAAACAATTACTGAGCGTGAAGTCGATGATGCGGTATTTCCCTCCGAACGGAACTGCAGGTTTGGCCCGTTGCGCCGTGAGGGGATTGAGCCGTTCCCCTTTTCCACCGGCTAAGACCATCGTGAAAATATTCTTCATTGTGGGGATTCTAGCAGGACCGTCTTGAAATAGAAAGAAAACGGAATCGTTGACTTCCCGTCCTCTGCGGATAATACTAGCCACCAGAACGCCGAATTGAGTCACTCGGCTCGGTCGGCCATGAACAAAGGAGTGAGCATGAAGCGAGACGTCGTAGTCGCGGCCTTGCCACAAGTCGATTCAGGGCGTGTCACGAAGCTGGAGCGGAGAACGTCAGACCCACTGCAGAACGTGGCCTGGCGACTGGAAAAGTTAGAGGAGCAGATCCAGAAGTTGTCTGAACTGGTACGTGATCATGCGGAAGACATGGATCGGCTGGTTCGGATTGTGGCTGAAAATCAGGATGTGGTGCGCCAGCAGTTGCTCCGAAAACATCATGAGAAGGTCCGAGTGCGAAAGCACCTTCGAGCACTCAGTTCATAAGGTTGCTGTAAGCCGCTGATCTCACACCGGGGTCAGGCTGAGTGATCCCGTCACATTCTGATTCGAATCCCGCCAGGGGTCCGGGTCCCGTTCTCCTCACATTCTTGACATGTCGATGAACACCTTGATACCTGAAAAGGGGAGGCATCAAACCACCGAGAGAGGAGTGTCTTCACCGTGAACCAATCGTATTTATTTCGACTGGGAGTGATCGGGTTGCTCGGCGTCATGGGGGTAGGAGCCCCTCTCTGCTCATGGGCGGATCAGATTCCGCTCTGGAAGGTTCAAGTTCCCTATGAAGCCCCACCAGTAAACCCAGATGTGCCGGATGTCTCGATTCCCCCCAATAAGACTCCGCTTGGGCCGGAAGAACTGAAGCGTGCCGAGGCTCTGTTGCCGTTGCTGGAAGGGAAGCAGGAGTTTTGGGCCATGGGGGAATTTGTGCATCTGGGCGAATCGTCGGTTCCCGTGTTGGTGAAGGCCCTGACTATGTCTAGCCCCAGGATCCGGTACAATGCGATTGAAACCCTCTTGATGATGAAGGGGGTGGCAGGCGTGCCTGCCCTTATCGAGGCCGCGAAGGAGCCAAGTGAACTGTCACGGGTGCGGGAACATGCCTTGCGCGTTGCCGTTCGTCTGGATGCGACGAAAGCTCCCGAGGCTGTCGAGGTTATGGCCAAAGATCCTAATCCGTCAGTGAGAAAGTCGGCCGCGTTCGAGGCTCGATATATTCGCCAGAAGGCCGTCATCCCGATCCTGATTCCCATGGTCAGCGATGATGAACGTTTCGTGGCCTTGTCGGCGCTGCAATCGCTCTGGCTTCTGACTCGTCATGAAACGGAATTCCATGATTGGGATACCTCGACCAAACAGGATCGTGCGGCTTGGGCCAGCGAATGGATCGAGTGGTGGGAGATCAACAAGGAGACCTTTGAGATCCCGGAACCTCGCCGACCCAAGCGAAGTCTATAACGGCGGGGGGGAAGAGGTTGCGGGCTAGAAGACGGCTATGTTACGAATAATGTAGAGGTTATGAAATTGAAGACAGGAACCATGTTGAAGATCGCTAAGCTGGGAAATCCGATTCTTCGGAAAGTTGCAGCGCCGATCGATCCACGAGAGATCAAGTCGTCCGAGATCCAGCGGTTGATCGACGACATGTTTGAGGTGATGTATGACGAACCAGGTATCGGATTGGCAGCTCCTCAAGTATCACGCTCGATTCAGTTGGTTGTCATGGGGTGCAAGGGAGAAGGGGGATTTCCCGAAACAGTCCTCATCAACCCCTCAATCGTCTACTATGGACCGGAACAGGTGGAGAATTGGGAAGGTTGTCTGAGTGTCGACGGCCTAAGGGGAAAAGTCACAAGACCCTCGCTCGTGCGAGTCAAGGGGTTGGACCGGAAAGGCAAACCACTGGATTTTGAAGCCACAGGCTTGTACGCGGTCTGTATCCAGCACGAGCTTGATCACCTGATCGGTAAAGTCTTTCTCGATCGTATGACGGATATGTCTACTCTTACCCAGCTGGAAGAATTCTCACAATATTGGCAGAAAGAATCGAGTAACGTCATTTGATGCCTACCTTGCCGAACCGCTTGTGAAAGCCCTTCTTCGTGTCCTGCAATATCTGCGACCTCATCGAACTCTGGCCGTTCTGACCTTGCTCTGCGCCGCCTGTGCGACGGCGATGGAACTGGTGCCGCCCTGGGTCATCAAGATCATCATTGACGATGTGATCCAAGCGAAGCAGGCCTCATTGTTGCCAGGGGCGATCGGACTTCTCGTCGGTGCCTATCTGCTCAAGAATATCTTTGCGTCCTTGCGGATCCGACTCAATAACCAGCTCGAACAGACGGTGGTGCACGATCTTCGCCGGCATATCTTCGCCGCGCTGCAACGCCTGTCGATTACCTATTTTGAGAATCGTTCGACGGGCGAAATCATGTCCCGAGTGACCAATGACACCGAACATGTCGAACGGATCTTCATCGATGGACTTGAGGGGATGATGACGGCCTCGCTCACCCTTGTCGGCATCATCGGACTCTTGTTCATGCTGAATTGGAAGTTGGCGGCGCTCGCTCTGTTGCCAATTCCGCTGCTTGCCCTATCAGCTAGCTGGTTTACATCCAAAGTGCACGGCTACTATCGGGAGACCCGGCAGAGTGCTGCGGAACTGAACGGCTACTTGCAAGATGCCCTATCCGGTATCAGGGAAACGATGGGATTTGGCCGCCAAGGGTATGAACAGGCGCGGTTCGACCGGCTGAGCCAAGCCTATAGTGATAAGAATTTAAAGGCGATGGTGCTGTGGTCAATGTATTCGCCAGGAATGATTCTCGTGGGAGCTTTCGGGACCGTCCTGATTCTCTGGTACGGCGCCGGCGAAGTGATGGACGGACGCCTGACGCTTGGCGAGTTGGTGTTGTTTCTCTCATACTTAGCAATGTTCTATGTGCCGATCAATCAAATCCACTCCGTCAACCACATGTTGCAGCATGCGCTGGCGGCAAGTGAGCGGGTATTTGATGTGTTGGATACGGTTCCCGATGTGGCTGATCGTCCCGGCCTGCTCGCCCCAGACCATCGTGCCCAGGGCGAAGTACGATTCGAGCAGGTACAGTTCCACTATCGGCCTGATGTGCTGGTTCTCAATGGGTTCTCAGCGAGAGTTTCAGCGGGAGAACGTGTGGCCTTGGTCGGGATGAGCGGAGCAGGGAAGAGTACCCTCTTGAAGCTATTGATGCGGTTTTATGACGTCACAGAGGGAGCGATCCTGATCGATGGAAAGGATCTCCGCGATCTACCTCTTTCCTACCTACGACAGCAGATCGGGTTCGTCCAACAGGAGCCATTTCTATTCAATGGGACGGTTCGAGACAATCTGCTCTATGGTGATCTGCAGGCAGATCTGGATCGACTCGAGGCGGCGGCGCGAGCCGCCCGGGCCCATGAGTTTATCGCTGCGTTGCCGGAAGGTTACGAAACCTGGATCGGTGAACGGGGTGTGAAACTCTCCGTTGGCCAAAAGCAACGGGTCTCGATCGCCCGGGTATTGCTGAAAGATCCCCCCATCGTCATCTTCGATGAGGCGACATCCAACATTGATACGGAGACCGAAGTCAAAATCCGGGAAGCCTTGAACGAGCTCACCGCCGGACGCACCACCTTTATCATCGCCCATCGCTTATCAACGTTACACGATGTGGACAGAATTCTCGTTCTGGAAAACGGCCGGTTAGTTGAAGATGGTCGGCATGAAGAGCTGCTGAGCCGGGGTGGAGTGTACGCGGGTCTCTATGAAGCCCAGTTTCAAACATAGCTGAAGGTTGCAGGTCTAGGCTGAGGTTAAGGCCAAGGTTCTGAAGATTCTTACTCAACCTTAGCCTCAACCGCCGCTCTGTAGGAAAGGTTGCGGTTGTAAATCTGAGCTCGTTATACTTCCGAAGAAGAACGAAGGAGTGGGGAGATTTATGGTGCTGGTATACGAAAGTGATCCACTGGACGACGAACATGCGCGCGGGCGGTTTTACCATGTCTGCCGAGGGCGTATTGATCAGACTCCCTTGAATGTTCCGGAACCAGATCGGCCCTATGAGTGCCCACAGTGTGGGATTGACCTCGAAGCCGAAGATTTCTTTATGGCTCTTCAGAAAGGATCGGTATAGGCCCCATGGCGACAAGTACAGGACGAAAAACAGTCGGAGTGTCACGTGGTTTGATGATGCTCTGCGACATCTGCTATGCCCAGGTGATTGCGGACAAGCTCACGGATGAAAAGAATTTTGTCGCAGACGCGGACACGCTGTTCGATACCATTTGTTGCGGTTGCACCGATATCAACCGGCCCCTCATTGACGATATGGCGGGCAGCGGGGAATGATGGATGTTGGTGAAACGTGGTTCGCCTTTCGATAAAACTCAGGTCCATGAGTTTGCCGAATGGTGAAGCGTGAAGTGATAGGCCGGTCAGTGCCTACATGGCCGGCAGCGGAAAATAAGCGTCGTTCCATCCCCCATAATTTGCAGGTGAATCCGCCAGTAAGCCACTCACTCGCTTTGCAGCACACTCACGCCTGTCCTGTTAGGGCTCCCAAGGGTTGAATATCGTAATTGTGGCCTTGTGGTCTTCCCACTTTATATATTCTCGACTCCACATCAGAGCTGTAAATGGTCTCCTAGTCGCAATTCATTGAAACAGGAACGGTTATGGCGTATTGTTCGCGACCAGCTGCAGCATCCTATGCGGACAGTTACTGGCCGCCGTATGGATCAGCTAGACGCAGGTGGTGTCGGGATTGCTTGAAGGAGTGCGAGTGGCCGACTCCCGCGCTCCAATCCCGTCGCAGGTGAGGCTTTGAAACAGATCTACAAGATCACCTATCCAACTGGAAAGATCTATATCGGGAAGGACCGTATCGGTAGTCATCGATATATGGGGAGCCCTGATATAGACCTGGTGAACTCGGACTTTGCCAAACTTCCTGCGGAGATACGACGTAGCTACTCTGTGCACAAAGAAATTCTGTGGGAGTCGAAAACAGCTACGGAAGCTGAACTTTCTGTCAAGGAGGTAGAGCTTATTCGCAAGTACCGAGCCAATGATCCTCAAATCGGCTACAACCGTTGGCCCAAGCCAGTAAATGGCAATAATGACTAACCGCACGCATACAGCTCCTGTGCGGGTTGCATCAGAGAGGCAGATCAGTCCAATCCCAAGGATGAAGTGCCTTCGCTTTGTGGTAGTCATACCGCGTGGCGCTGCGCATGGGCGTTAGACAGTCTCGATCTCACCCTCCACGCGTTTTAGATTTATGCCGACCATCTACAAAATCACGTACCCCAACGGGAAAATATATGTCGGGCAAGACCGAACCGACAGCGTGAATTACTTCGGCAGCGCCGACGAGGCAAGCCTCGCAAAGGACTTCTCCTTGGAGCAACGACGAGACTTCACGGTTCGGAAAGAAATACTCTGGGAATCCCTCACAGCTTGCCGTGAAGAAGTCACAGCAAAGGAAATTGAGTTTATTCGCCTGTTACGCTCAAACGACCCAGCGATTGGTTACAATAAGTGGCCGAAATCATGATAGATGAGCGAGCCTTCAATTGAGTAGGAGAAAAGCTACCGCTCCTTGCACTCCTTCCCGTTGAAGTACATGCAGGTCGACTCTCCTGATTTGACCTTCCAGGTTTTGAACCAAAACGGCTTTTCATGTTCCCATAGTATCCACTCTTAGTTGAGCGACGGCTCCTTCATGCAGGACATTCGCCTTGAGAGAACGATCTAGACTCTATGTACATAATTCAGTACACTGTGGTGCAGGAGGTATCTGCCATGACGAAGGTTGCATCTGTATCCTATGTGAGAGCTCATTTGCCTGAGATGGTCGCGTCGCTTCGCAAGAAGAAGCGAGGACGAGTCATCATCACTCGAAATGGGGCGGCCTCGGCCGTCCTCTTGTCTCCTGAAGAGCTTGAAACGCTGGAGATTCTTGCGGACAAGAAGCTGATGCTTTCCCTTCTGAAAGCAGAGGAAGATGAGCGGGCTCAGCGCTTGGTTGAGCACGAGGATATCTTTAAGTGACTCATCGTGTTCTCTACACGCAAGAAGCCGCGCGTCGAATCGATAAGCTGGATAAGGCAGGGCGGTTTCAAGTTCCAAGTGCAACGGGTGAATGAAGGCGCCACTGCGCGTAGGCTTCCAAGGGCGTGGCAAAGTCGAGACATTTTCTCGGGCGCGTGTTCAGCCGATGGGCGATGGCATTCAACTCACGCTGGGTGT
>JAEURV010000102.1 GCA_016788465.1 Nitrospira sp.
CGGGTGTGTATAAAGCGCATAGGTACTACCGATAATTTCACGCTCCTCATATCCCGTCAACTCGCACAAGGCTTTGTTGGCGCTGATGGCACGCCAATTGTCATCGAGGATGCAGAGTCCCACCGGGGCATCAGCCACAAAACGCTGGAGTCTGAACTCGCTTAGGCGTAATGCCTCCTCGGCACGCGTTTGCTTGGTCACGTCTCGGAAACTCCAGACACGTCCTACGATTGTCCCGTCCAACACTTGCGGTCGTGAGTAGCGCTCGAAAACCCGACCATCTTTAAAGCTCAGTACATCGAAACTTTCTTGGTCTGGATGTGCGTACAACTCGTGGACTTTTCGTAAAAACGTTTCCGGTTCCGTGAGCTGGTCCACGACAAAGTTCAGCAGTGCCCCGTCGTCTCCGCTGTCCGTGAGCGTCTGAGGGATGCTCCAGAGGTGCAAGAACCGTTGGTTGGTACTGGTGATTGTTCCCTGTCGATCGACAATCAGTAAGCCGTCTGTGACTGAATTCATGGCGGCTTGCAGCAGTGAGTAGGAACGTTTGCGGTCGGAAATATCGCGAACAAATGAGAAGTAATATTCGCGGCCGTCGACCACGACAAAGTTTGCCACAACTTCGACGGGGTATGTTTCTCCTGACTTGCCTTGGTGGCGACGTTCAAACCGGATCATGCCCTTCTGGCGCAAGTCTTCCCAATGTGCAGGCCACCGGTCCCACTGACATTCTGGGTCGATGTCTGCCACGGTCATGCCGTGTAGTTCGTCGCGCGTATACCCGAGCCGTTGGCAGGCTGCATCGTTGACGTACAGAAATTTGGCTGATTGGTCGATCCAAAAGATCAGATCGGCAGACCGGTCGACGGCGGTTTGCGCCAACCTCAATGCCTGTTCCGCACGTCGTTGATCTGTGACGTCGAGTCCGATGGTGACCATGCAGTGTTTGCCGCTCAGTTCTATGTGCTCAGCGGAGATCAAACAAGTCCGGTACTCTCCAGATTTCATACGGAGTGAAGTCTCCACGTTCCGGACCGATCCGGTTTGCTTCAACTTCGTAACAAACCGATGCCGATGGTCGGGAGTCGGCCACAATCCAAGCTGCTCGGCTGTTTTTCCGGCGACCTCTTCCCGGTGATATCCGAAGAGGTGAATGGCTGCGTCGTTTGCGTCCAGGCAGAGGCCTGATTCCAATTCGGAGAGGACAATGGGATAGGGACTGGATCGGAAGGCCTTTGCGAATCGCTCTTCGCTCTCGCGCAGCGCCGCTTCCGCCTGCTTGTGTTCGGTGACATCGTTGCCGACTGTAATTAAACATGTGGTCCCATTCAGTTCAATGATCTCGCTTGAGACGAGTAATTCACGGACCTTTCGGTCTTTGGTCCTGAGCGAGATCTCACGATTGCGGACAGCGCCCTCCTCACGTAATTGCTGAAAGAACCGTCCACGATCTTCAAGTGTTGGCCAAATTCCGAGCATGATGGTCGTCCGGCCGATGACTTCGTCGCGTTCATAGCCGAACAACTTCAGCGATGCATCATTGACTTCGAGGCAGCGCCCACTCGCAAGCTCGGTAATGATGACCGGATGAGGGCTTGCACGAAAGGCGATCTTGAAACGTTCCTCACTGATGCGGAGCGCTTCTTCGGTCTGCTTCACCGCGGTGATGTCCCGCGCGACACCGACCAATCCTACGACACGACCACTCTGATCCCGGTGGGGAGTTTTGATGGTAGCGAATGTCCGAGGGGTTCCGTTCAGCTTGACCAACTCTTCAAAGTTGCGCGGGGCCGACTCAGCAAACACCTCCTGATCGACGGTCATCAGCCGAGTGGCTCTCTCCTGGGGAAAAAGTTCATCGTCTTTTTTTCCAATGATCTCAGCTTGGGTTTTCCCGATATTACGTGCGCTGGCGGAGTTGACGAATCGATACCGACCCTCTCGGTCTTTCATGAAAATCGCATCCGTGGCTGTTTCAATGACCGAGCGCAAGAGGGCTTCCTGTTCTTTGACTGCCTGTTCGGAGTCATGCCGTGATAGTTCCCCACTGACCCATCGGGCCATCAACTGTAAGAAATCTTTGTCGGCCTGACTAAAACAGCGTGAATAGGGTTCAGGTCCTGCGAAACAGATAGTTCCGTGGAGCTGCCCTCGGTCCATGAGGGGAGCCCCGATGTAACACTGAAACCCAAACTTCTCGTGCCCTGGATGCTTGGACCACTTTGAGGTGCTGGCCTGTTCGATTGCAATGAGACTCTTGGATTTGAGCGTCTCGCCACAATAGGTTTCAGCGATAGGGAAGTGGATGCCCGGTGCCAGAGTTGTGCTTGGGGCCCAGACATGCCGAAGTTTGAGCTGATCACCATCGGCGTCGGTCACGAGACCGATCGGAAGCGAAAACCGTCGACACCCAAGTTCCAGGACCGTCTGAATGCGCTCATCGAGGGTGAGTCCGGGATGGGATGTGGCCTCGAGCAATGAGCGAATCGCTTGTTCGCTGTCGCGCAGTTGCTGCTCAGCTTGTTTCCGTTCATTGATATTTTGAATGACAGCGATGAAATAAGCCGGAGCACCGGAGGTCGCACGGACCAGCGAAACGGTCACCTCAACCCACAACCAGGTATTGTCGCTCCGACGGAAGCGCTGCTCCACGGAGCATGAGGGCTGTGTGTTGGTGAGCAGCTCATCCAGGCAACTCATATTGGCGGAAGGGTCGTCCGGATGGGTGAACTCTTGAAATGTCCGCTGAAGCATCGTGTCCGGTGAGTACCCCAATGTCTCACAGAGCTGAGGGTTTATCCTGATGAATCGACCGCTCACGTCAAGCTGGGCGATACCTACCCCTGCCTGTTCGTAGAACGCTCTCCAGCGTGCCTCCTTCTCCCGAAGCTGTTCTTCGGCATTACGATGTTCCGTGATGTCTTCACAGGAGACGAGGACGACGAGCTGCTTGGCTTGGTCGTGAACGGCTCTGGCTCGTTCCTTAACCCATAGCTTCGTCCCGTCCTTTCTGATCTTTTGAACGTCCCACTGAAACGGTGTGTACGGGCGTGCCGCACAGGCGTGCAGCTGTTCAAGTATCGCCTGGTGGTCCTTCCCTTCAAACAGAGTCAGGATAGAATGACCAATGAGGTCTTCCTTCTCGTACCCAAGTTGACCCGCTCCGAAATGATTAACGGAGATCACGGTTCCGTCAGGCAACAGCGTAAAGTACATGGAGGGGTTGTGCTCATAAAGCAATTGATAGCGCTGTTCACTTGATTTGAGTGAAGATTCAATCTGCTGTTTTTGCTCAAGGTGATTCTTGAGATCTAGGATAGCCTGCTCCAGTCCTGCCGTTCGTTCTTGCACGAGTGCTTCCAAGGTTTCTCGAACCGCGTGCTGAGTGAGCTCGAATTCTTTACGGGCAGTGATATCTTCAACAGTGCCCATCATGTCAGAAATCGGTTCGTTTCCACCGCGCGTAGCGCGACCGCGGCAGGCCACCCACCGAGTCATTCCAGAAGGAGTAATGATGCGGTGTTCTATTCTCAAGGGAGCATGGTCCTCAACCACCTTTGCAATGGCATCACTGAGGCGGTGGCGGTCATCCGGATGCACGAGGGCAAAAAACCCTTCGTAGGAGCCATCAAAAGTTCCGGGAGAAAGGTCGAAGATCTGCTCTGTTTCCGACGACCATCTCACTCGATTGGTCCTTCTGTCCCACTCCCACGTCCCCACTTGTCCAGCTACGGAAGCCATAGTTTCCGTTGAAGGACCGCCTTGTTTCATCTGAACAAGGGCCTGCTGCAGCTCAAGAGTCTGGTGACGTTGTGTGGCAAGCTTGTGGAGCGGTGAGCCGTCCTCCTCAAACAATGAATTCATGAGCGGAAACCTCTGTGCTAACCGGAGAAGCCAGGGGGCAGGGGGTGGTCTCAGTCGATGCCCCAGAAACCTGGGAGATAGTATAGGACTCGGTAGTCCGACAAAACCAGGGGGGAACGGGAAAACAGCGGTGTCGGCAGTGAGAGGTGAACGAGAGAGCTGCGGAGGCCGTGGACCGTCAGAGTTTCGGGCTTGGCGCAATACCAGGCATATGAGATTCCTTCATGAACCAGGCGACTGCTTCGGTACGTCGTTTGACATGGAGCTTGTCGAATATATTCGCGAGGTAGTTCTTGACGGTCTTATCGCTCAAGCGTAGGTGAACGGCAATTTCTTTATTGGTTTTCCCTTCCGCAAGAAGTGGAAGAATCAAACGTTCTTGTGGAGAGAGCCGAGAGACTCCTTGTGAGGTGACTCCCAAGTGTGAGCTGGTCCGAATCCAATGCAGCGCCTGCTGTGTCACTCGGGGATCGAGGTAGCCCTGGCCGGAGGCGACGGTGCGAATGGCCCGAATGAGATCATCCATACGGACATCTTTGAGCACATAACCATGGGCGCCATTCTGGACGGCAGCCATCACTGTCGTATCTTCTGCGTAGCTGGTGAGGATAAGAATCCGGATTTTTGGCGAAACGGCCAGCAAACGGCGGATGGCTTCCGTAACGGTGGCATCGGGGAGTTTGACATCAAGCAAAACCATCTGGGGTGTGAGGCGTTCGACGAGAGCCACGCCGCTGGCGACGCTTGCGGCCTCGCCCACAATGGCCAGATCCCCCTCGAGATGGAGGAGCGCACGCAGTCCCCGGCGGACCATTTCATGATCGTCGATGAGTACGATGCTGGTTTGTGGTTGTTTCATATAGTTGCCAGTAAGGGTTCTAAGGAAAATTCGACCATGATCTGCGTGCCTTTTCCTGTCCGAGACTGTACACGTAACGTCCCACCAAGTCTCTTGGCACGCGTCTCCATGTTGGTCAGTCCATAGCCACGTGACGGTCCTGGAACCTGAGTAAAGCCAATGCCGTCATCGTGAATGCTGATTCGGATTCTTGTTCCCTTCATGCGAATCGAGACAGCGACCTGGGTTGCATGGGCGTGGCGGACACAGTTGCTGAGGGCTTCGCGAACAATATTCAGGATCTCCCGCTCTTCCTCGCTCGTGAGAACCTCGATTGCGTTGCGATGAAGATCAAGTTTTACCTGTAGTCGTCCTGATTGTTCATAGACCGTACACAGTGTTGAGAGTTCCGATGACAGGTCGAACTCCTGAACGGTCCCTGACTCTAACTCCCGAATCATCCCACGGACTTCATGAATCAGTTGGTTGATCTGCTGGACTATTCGGTCGTTGAGCTCTGTTGTGTCCGTTGTTTGATCGCGTGAGACCCGCCGCGCCATTTCAACATTCAGACCAATGGCATATAAGGATTGCAACAGAGAATCATGCAGATCGCGACCGATACGGGATCGGTCTTCCAATAGTCTTCTCAAACGGCCTTCGGTTGCGTTGAACGCAGTGGATAATTCGCCGGCGTAAGGCTTGAATTGGTAGAGGTCGGCTGATTCTTTAGATGGGCACACGGCTGGCGGGGGAGACAATGCTCCGCTTGACCGAAGTCCCCCGTCCAAAAGCTGTAAACCGGCTTTGCCTTCCGTCACGCTGGTGTCTCTCCATTTCATAATCATTCCCCTGTTGAGTTAAGGCTAACCCGCACAGTTCGACCTTGTACGCTAGCAAGGCACGGAATGCACCTGGCGGATACGCCAGGTGCCGTTAAACGCTACTAATAGAGCGCTTTCGGCATTGGAACCCTACAGGACGACACGAGAGGCTCTCAAAGTATTGAGAGCGCCCTTCTCACCCGCGCGCAAGTGAGTCATAAGCAGGCACTCGTAAAAATGGCCCATATGGACCTATGCATGAATACGCATATCTCGCTTTAATCCGGGCCTTGCAAGCATGCAGTTCCCCCAGTCTAGCAGCCAGTACTTGTACCTTCAGTACTTATACGTCCGAATCCTAGTAAAGAACCTGGCGGACACGCCAGGTGACGTGTGGCCCACCTCAGGAGGAGTATGTGCCCCGATTCACAGGGGTTAGACGGTAGCTCTCATGTTCGGCTGTTCAGCCCTACTTAGACAAGACTGAAAGGAGACGCCAATGCAGGCACTTGAGATGGGAGTAGACAGGGCAATCGCATTTAATGAGGAAGGCCTCCAGGTCAGGACGCTCGAAGGCAAAGCGGATATGATTCAGGCGTACAAGTTGCGGCATCGCGTGTTTGCAGAACAGCTTCAATGGGTTCCCAAGAATCATCATGGGTTGGAGTTTGATGCGTACGATGCGTTTGCAACATCGATTGGCCTATTCGACGTGAATAGTGTGCTTCGTGGGGTGTTTCGGATGGTGAATTCGTCGTTCCCATTCATGCTTGAAGACGAATTCCGCACCTGTCTGCTCCCGACGTGTGAAGTCCGGAAATCACCAGAGGCGGCGGAGATAACGAGGTTAGCGGTTGATCCGATGTTGACCGATAAAGGTCTTTCCAATCGTGTGATGCAGGTTCTCTTTAAAGGTGTCTACCAGTGGTCGATGCACAATGATGTGCGCTATTTGTATATGGTTGTTGAAAAGCGATTCCTGCGGGTACTGCGGGGGATGGGTTTTACATGCGAGGCCATCAGTCCCGCCGTGTCTCTTCCTCCGGCGCAGGCAGTTTCGATTGCCGCAGTGCTTGATTGGGAACAGTTTCATCATAGCTGTCCCCAGCAACAACCGTCTTTTTATCGTTGGATGAACGCCATTGATGGTACTCAGTCGTTCGCACGGAGTGGGTTTGCCGCTAAGGATTCTAAGGAAGGCTACGGTAAGCCGCACTCTTGCCACCAGGGCCTGCGTAACCACCAGGCGCAAGTAGAAGCACCCGGTGCACTGGTAGCAGCGTAGCCGCCCTCTGGTAGGGACAGAGGGCGCCGACTTACATATTGGGGAATAGACCCTGTTCTATGGCACAGGCGACTGCCTGAGTACGGGAACCGACATCAAGTTTCTCGAAGATGCCTTCAACGTGAAAACGAACGGTTCGTTCGCTAACGCCAATGATGCGCGATATCTCCCAGTTCGTCTTTCCTTGTTTCATCCACTCGAGCACAGTCAATTCACGCTGCGAAAGTCCCTTTACACGGTTGGTGGAAGGGGTGTGCACATTTGAAATCAGGATTCGGTGGAAATAGGGAAGGAGGTATTCGAGCAATTTTTTGTATCGCAGGTTGTAGGCAAGCTCGCCACCGGCAAAAGAAAAAAATGAGGCGAAGTTTCGGCCTGGTTCGAGCATCCCAATAGTAATTCCATGTGTGAGGCCGTAAGAACGAGCCTCTTCTACGAATTCTAGTTGCTTCGCGGAACTGGCACCCTTGTAGCTCTGCTCCCATACCTGGGTCTCAAAGGTCGAAAGGGCCGACTGAAGGACGGGGTCGACCGTCGCATATCCCCTGGTGCCATAATGATACAGCCAGTCGTTTGAGTAACTGACATTGATGACGCTATTGAAGTCCTGGAAGGTCCCTCTGGGGGTTAACTGAGCGATGCCACCAATAACCAACGGGGAGTCCAGTACGTGCTGAACTAGCTGAAGCAGGTGGTGGACGTCGGTTCCAGTGGTCGCTTGCATTGTATGGTGGAGGATTTCCAGCACACACTGCATCTCATTTTTTGAGAGATCATCAAAAATCTCGGTCTTAAATGGATGAGTGGGCCCCTTAAGCAAAGAGGGAACCCCAGGGAGAGACTCCCCTGCAAGTTGGGCAGAGGGAGACCCTGTAACGGGGCCCTCTCCATTTTGTCGAATGAACGGAAAGACTCGGTGTAGCTGGCTACTAGAAACTGAATTGTTGAGCTTAAGAGCTTCACCCATGGCGGCAGAACCTCCAAAGAGGCGAATAGTTGGGGTTGGGACTGACGGTCCCACAATGTACGCATCCTGAAAGCCAAGATCAACAAGGAAATATGAAAATATTGGCCCCCTCGCTTTGGAGGAGTAATTGGTCTCAGTAGGTACATTTAGCTCTATGTCGGCGTTTCCGTATGGCGCTATCCTGAATGCGTATTCTCTGTAAGACAGTACATGCCATCGTTTAGGCAGGATGTTTCCTTGTTGACCTAGTGGAGTACCTGTTCTTTGCGTCTCCTACTCTGCACACTGATGGGAGTCGTCACCGTAGTAACGTGGTCGGCGGCTCATGCTCAGGCTCTTCGCTTTCAACCACAGGGGGCTGGAGCTGCCGGTCAAGGAAATGCCTTCGCAGCGCAAGCTGATGATGCCTCAGCCATCTACCATAATCCTGCAGGTCTGACGCAGGTTCAAGGTATTCAGATGGTCTTTGGTATTGCCTTGGTGGGCGGTTCTATCAAGGCTAAGAGCGCTACGGGACTGGATACACGAGGAGACTACGGGGGAAGTGTCAGCTTCCCTCCTCCGGGACATACATACCTTAGTGCGAATCTTGGCGCGATTGGAAATCCGAGATTCTCAGCTTTCACAATCGGGCTGGGGCTGACCTCGCCCTTCGGCTTGAGGGTCAGGTTCCCCGTCGACAGTCCCTTTAAGACAGCCGTGACATCGGCGGAGTTGCCACTCATCGCGATCAAGCCGACGATTGCCTATAAGATAAGCGATGCTCTTTCTGTTGGTGTGAGCGCTGATATTTATACGTTTGCGAGCTTTCTGGGTGAAGGGCATGTCGAACAAAAGCAAATCAGTGCAGGGAGTCCAGGCATTCCAGCCGGAGCAGAAGTTGAGTTGAACGGGTCTGGTACAGGAGCGGGAGTGACGGCCAGTCTCCTCTATACCCCTTTTAGAAATGAGGCAGGGAAGCCTATCGTTTCTGTCGGACTGGTCTATCGCAGTCAGTCCGTGCTTCCGTTGAATGGTGCATTGCTTGTCAGCGGAGTGAAGCTTGCTGATGCGTCAACGGATTTGGTGCTGCCACAGATGGCTAAGGGGGCCATTGCCTTTTGGCCGGTACGTACGAATGAGCGTGAGTGGAAGGTAGAGCTGGACGTGGAGTATGTCGGGTGGAGCTCTAATAGAAATCTCGATGTCCGAATATCGAATGGTGGAACAATTCCCCAGCTCCAACAGTGGAAGAATGTGCCGGTGGTTGCACTCGGTACCGAATATCGATGGTTGAATCCACGGTGGCTGTCAGATTGGGAGGTGGCCGTTCGATCAGGGTATACCTATACGGGAGATCCTGTCCCTGATCGGACCTTTAATCCCGGTATCATCTCATTGCCCGCCCATACACTATCGCTTGGCTTAGGTTTTCACTGTACGGGCGCTGGTCGATTGCTTGGGATAATCCCTTGCAGCGGGGATTCAGCCTTCTGGCCGAAAGGGATTGGGTTTGATCTTGCGTATCAGGAATGGTTTTATGAGGCCCGTACGGTTGTCGGGAACCTAAATCCAACAGTAGACGGGACCTATCACGCCTTTGTGCATTTGGGAACGTTTAGTTTTCGGTATCTGTATTAGGCCGATGGGGCGGAAAGAGCTACGCTTGTGGAAGTCTCTTGCGAAGGTTTGCGACAGCCTGGGGATTGAGTCCCGCGTCGCGTAGCGCTTCATCACTGGCTGCGGCCACCGCGTCGAGGCTGCCGAATTGCTCCAAAAGGTGCTTGCGTCGTATTTCACCGATGCCGATGACTTGATCGAGTGTGGAGCTGACCAGCGCTTTGCCGCGCAACTTCCGGTGGAAGGTGATCGCAAAGCGATGGGCCTCATCGCGAATGCGCTGGAGCAGGTGTGTGGAGGGCGATTGCGGTTTCAGCACGATGGGGTTTTTCCTTCCCGCCAGGAAGACACGCTCCTCCTTGTCCCCACGAGCCTTGGCCAATCCGAGTATCGGCAAACGTTGTTGTCCAACGGCTTTGAGCCCATCCAGGGCGGCTGCCAATTGACCTAACCCCCCGTCGATCAGAATCAGATCCGGTTGAGGCAGGTTGTCTTCTTGTCCATAACGACGGGTGACCACTTCCTTCATACTGGCGAAGTCGTTGGCGCCCACGACGGTTTGAATCTTGAAGCGCCGATAGTCGGCTTTCTTCATCTGCCCGTCTTCCCAGACGACCATCGACGCAACAGATTGGTTGCCCATCGTATTCGAAATATCGAATCCTTCAATCCGATGAGGAACTGTGTCCAGTCGCAACAGTCGTTTCAGCTCCTCGCCGGCTTGTCGGTCCCGCTCTTCGTCACGTAAGTGATTAGCCACCGCCGCCGCCGCATTCTCTTCAGCCAAGAGAACGAGTTGATGTTTGGTGCCTCGCTCGGGCGAACAGACACGAACGGATTCGCCTCGCTTCTCGGAGAGCCATTGTTGAATCAGTGCGGTATCTTCGAGGTCTGTCGGAACAAGGAGTTCTCTCGGGGGTTGCCCATCCTTGTTGTAGAATTGCTCGATGGCAGAGCGAACAAGCTCCTCGTCTGAGGCGTCAGCCGACTGCGGCCAGAAAAAATCCTTCCGTCCAATCAATAAGCCGCCGCGGACGAACAGAATTTGGAGATCGACGGCTGCGCCTTGCCTGGATAAACCGATCACATCTTGATCGACGGCCGAGGTTTGAGTGATCCGTTGCCGTTCCAGCATCCGTTCGATCTTGAAAAGGCGATCGCGGAGTCGTGCGGCTTCTTCGAATTCCTCCCGTTCCGCTGCAGCTTCCATGCGTGCACGCAGATCGTCCAGCAACTCGCGATCGCGACCTTCCAAAAACTGGCGGACCTGTCTGACGATCTGGTGATACTCGTCTTTGGACTGATTCCCGGTACAGGGAGCCATGCATCGTTTGATTTCAAACTCGATGCAGGCACGGTCGGCCGTCCCGTTGATATCGATGGTACAGGTCGCAAGTGGGAAGACATGTTTGATGACTTTCAAGGTTTCTCGCAGGGCGTTCGCCGGGGTGTAGGGGCCATAGTAAAGAGCCCCGTCCTTTTGTACACGTCGGACGATCGACAGGCGTGGAAAATCGTCCTTGATCGGCAATCGCACATAGGGATACTGTTTGTCGTCCCGCAATACCACGTTGAAGCGGGGTTTGTGGCGTTTGACCAGATTACTCTCGAGAATCAGGGCTTCAAGTTCCGAGCGGGTCACCATCGTTTCAAGATCAGCGACTTGATTGACGAGAAGGCTGGTCTTAGGACTGTGGTCGGCATTCTTCTGAAAATACGATCGAACACGGTCGGCGAGTACCGCAGCTTTCCCGATGTAAATGATCTCTCGCTGCTCGTTTTTGAACAGGTATACGCCAGGTTGATTGGGCAGGTGCGCGAGTTTGGATTGCAAATCGGAAGAGGCAGCCATCAACAATAGCCTTTGGATTAGACAAACAATACGGTGATACTCAACATCGTATGGTGTGAAGGGGGCCCGAACAATCCCGAGACTGCCCGTCCATCCGTCGGCTGACAGCTGTTTGCCGAGCGCCCGCTACTTTAGCGAGCGGACAAACGACGGGCTCAAGGTGCCGCGCGCGACTTCAGCAACGGGGCCCTTCATCGTCAGGCTGAAGTCTGAAGCGACGTCGATATTCAGCGTACCTCCCGGCATCTTTACCGTCACAGGACTTTTCACGAGACCGAGGCGTACCGCGGCGCTGGCTGCCGCACAGGATGATGAACCGGAGGCTTGGGTTTCTCCGGCTCCTCGCTCCCAAATCAGAATGAAGATTTCTTTGGGCCCGGTGGGAACCGCGAGCTGCACATTGGTTCGTTTGGGAAACAGCTTGTGGTTTTCCAAGGCCGGCCCAAGTGTCAGAAGTTCTTCACGTGTCCAAGATTGTCCGGTTGGTTTGAAGATGACACAATGGGGATTCCCGACGCTGACGCCGGTGAACGTCAGGTTTCGCTCTGCTGCCGAAATCGGCTGCTGAATCAGTTCCGGCGCATCGAGCGTGCAGGGAAGGGTCCCCGGGGTGAAGGTGGCTTGGCCCATTTCGACCGTTGCGGCACTGGCGTCGCCATGGCGATCCACATGCAGGGTAATCGTGACTACTCCGCCCTTTGTGTCGACCGTGAAGTGTTTCTTCTTCGTTTTTCCGGTTGCATGGAGGTAGCGGGCAAAAATGCGCAGCCCATTCCCTGACTTTTCGGCTTCACTTCCGTCCGGGTTGAAAATGCGCAACCCGAAGTCAGCTCTCTTTGAGGGGACTAAAGCCAGAATCCCGTCACTCCCCAGCCCCCAGTTGCGGTCGCAAAGTGCTTTGATAGTCTTTGGCGTCAGTTTGAACGTCAGCTCCTTGGGATCCATCACGACATAATCGTTGCCCAACCCGTGTCCGCGGAAAAACCCGTTCTTCATTCTTATCCTCCGTTACTCGTTGTTCGTCAAATCCGAAGCGTATCGGTCATGGTTTTGCGCGATAGGTTTCTGCTGCATAGCTATGAAACATAGTAGGTTAAACTTGGAACCCGAAACTGAAAAGGTGAGCGACGCGTCACGTGTGTCAAACAATCTTCACGTCTGCCGGTCGTTCGATCAACTCAATCTCGTAACCGTCCGGGGCGTCGATGAAGATGAATCGACTGCCGGAAGACGTTCTCGTGGGGCCGTCGGTGATTTTCACCCCCTGGGCAGTGAGCACTGCCATCGTTGCGTCGAGGTTCTCAACCTGAAAGGCGAGATGAACAAGATCCTCCTGGACTTTCACCGGTCCGCTTGGGGGAAAGCTGGTCAGTTCGATCAATTCGTCGCTGTTGGGCACCTTCAAGAAGGCCAGCTGAGATCCACGTGGGGAAACTTTCCGCTCGATTACTTCAAGTCCCAACACAGTTGTGTAGAATCGTATGGTTTCGTCCAAATCACTGACGCGCATGCGGGTATGGAGGAGCTTCTTAACCTTCATGAGAAGAGCTTATAGCAGACAGCGTAGTGCTAATGGCAAGAGCTAAATCAAACAGGCGATCAGCGTTATGCCATTTGCCATAATCCATCAGCTCCTTCTGGCCGGTCCCGCAGTCTTTCTTAGGAGTATTTCAGCGCTGCCAGGAATCAGGAAATTCGGCATGGGGCCGATTTCTTGATAGCCTTGTTTCTTGTAGAAAGCCCTGGCTGGTGCATTGAAATCCGACACACAGGCAAAGAGGTTTTGGGTTCTCTGAAACACAAGCTCTTCGATATGCTCCAATAGGTGACCTCCGACTCTCTTCTGTCGGGCCCATCGGGCCACCCCCAAGAGCTCAAGATAGTCGCCTAGGAGAAACTTCTGTTTGAGGATCGCAACGCCCGCCACTTGTCCTTCGAGTTCCGCGATATAGCAGTCTCGCCCAAGAGGTAGCGGGCAGAAGATGCGATTCCAATCATCCGCCCCATAGCCAAGAGTATTCCAGGGCTCAGAATCACTCAATAATTGAACGACCGCCAACCGATCATCCGGCACCATGGTTCTGATGGCCAAGGTTGTCATGGCGTGGAGGATTGACAGTCCAAGAGTTCGCTCACGGTCATCGGACGAAGTTGTTTAGCCGGGAGAATCTCACGCGTGAGGTGCTCGATCACCACTCGGGTCTGTTTGCCCTTCCCATTGGCATGAAGCACGATGATACTGCCGGGTTTTGCGCGCTTGGCAACTCTCAGCAGAATTCTCCCTGCGGAAAGGGTAGGGTCCGGATCACCGGATTCAATATTCCATTGGATAAACTGCAGGCCGAGTAGTTTGACCACGGCAACCGTCACATCATTGTACTCTCCATACGGCGGGCGAAAGAGTGTCGCATGGTGGCCGTAGTGGTCCTGCAGCAGTTTGACGGGGGTTAGGATTTCCTTTCGTTGTTCGTCGGCATCGTGCATTGGAAGGTGGGCGTGCACGTCACCATGGGTTCCAACTTCAAAAAAGTCCAGATTCAGAAGCTGTTCCACTTCCGATTGGTGTTTGGCCATCCACTTGCCGGACATAAAGAACGTGGCTGGAATGCGATGTTTGATCAAATAGTCAATTAAGGGCTTATCATAGCCGGAGCCAGTGCGCACCGGGCAGAGATCAAAGGTGAGGGCCACACCTGGGCAGGTGGGCGGACCGGCGGTGATGACTTGAGCCAAGCTGTCGGGGGAGGGCACGGCCTCGAGAGTCAAGAGGGAGAGCCAGCATAACAATGCGCGCCGCGAAACGAGTCGTCTCATGAGGGTCAGTATACATGAACACACGGAGAAGATTGACCCCTTCCCCGTTCCGCTGTTACGGTGTCCGGTATGCAAATACGTTCGTGGGAAATCGGCCGAGCGTTGGGCATTCCCATTCGCATCCACGCGTCCTGGTTTGTGGTGTTTCTCCTTGCCACGTGGACACTTTCCACAGATTATCTGCCGGAGACTCTGCCCGGACTCAGTCCCGGGCGCTATTGGATGATGGGAGCCGTGGCGGCGGTGCTGCTCTTTCTATCCGTTCTCCTGCATGAATTGGGGCATTCGTACGTGGCGCTGTATTACCGAATTCCGATTGAGCAGATCACGCTGTTTCTCTTCGGCGGAGTCGCGCACATGCGGCAAGAGGCCCCGTCACCCAAGGCGGAGTTCCTCATCGCGATCGCAGGCCCGATCGTCAGCTTTGTGATCAGTGGAAGTTGCTTGGCGATCGTCGCTCTGGCGGAGGCGATTCAACAGGAGCAGACGCTGCGTGGGGTGGTCATGCTCGGACTCTTACTGGGAATGGGGAATCTCCAACTTGGGATGTTTAATCTGATTCCCGGGTTTCCGCTGGACGGAGGGCGAATCTTACGCGCCGGCTTGTGGGCCTGGGGGAAAGATTATTATCGTGCGACGAAACAAGCGGCAGCGGCGGGTCTCGGGTTTGGTGTGATCTTTGTACTATGGGGGCTGCTGCGGATCCGCCAAGCGGCAATCGGTGAGCTGGATGCGTCGATGGTATGGACGGGAGGATGGTTGGCACTGATCGGGATCTTTCTCTACACTGCGGCGTTGGCGAGCCGTCGGCAAGCGATATTACGGCAGTCCATCGCAGCGACTCAGATTCGAGACATGATGGTCACCACGGTTGTGTCGATTCCTTCCCAAATGCCGCTTGATGAAGCCGTCAATCGGTATTTCCAAGCGTATGGGTACGGGGGATTTCCTGTCGTGGAGGATCAGCGTCTGGTCGGACTCGTGAGCGTGCCCGACATTCAGGCTGTGCCGGCGGCCACTTGGTCCTGGCGTCGGGTTGATCAGGTCATGCGTCCATATTCGGAATCGATGGTCATCTCGCCGGATGTTCCAGCGATTCAGGCGATGGGGCGCATGGCTCGAGAGGGACGAGATCAACTCATTGTCGTCCAAAATGGAGAGATCGTCGGGATGGTGACACAGTCAGCCCTTATACATTTCCTTCAGCTTCATAGCCGCACCTCTCGTTGAATCACCCGATTCTTTGTGTGGCCTCAGCACTGCTCTCAACGGACGTTTGAGGCGATGGCCAGGCGATCTGCTTGAGATTGTGCGCGATGATGCCACCGAAGAGAAGAAGTCCAGCGGAATAATAGACCCAGAGCAACAAGAGCACGACCTCGAGCAACGATCCGTAGAGCCGCGCGTAGACTGTCGCAAAATCGGCATAATTGATAAACAAGAGCTTCGCGGCGACCCACAGCAGGCCGAACGTGAGGGCCCCGGCCATGGCGTCTCGCCATCGTGGACGACGTCGGGGGACAAGGCGATAGAGCAGGCTGACCGTCAAGAATGCAAGAGCAAAGGGGAGAGTGTAGGTCAGGTGAAAGTCATGCGCAGCTAAGGCGACAAGATCCAGTCCCCAAAGCCGGGGTGCGTAGGCAGTCAACAGAGTAATGGTTTGGGTGGCCACGTAAGAAAGGAACAGCAAGAGGGCAGTCGATCCCAGTAGCGCAATCGAAATCGCTGTGGAAATGAGCGGGTGGCGTTTTTGAGTACTTTGAAACACGACATTGAGAGCATAGTCGAGCTCGTAGAACACCAGTCCACCGAACCAGAAGAACGACAAGAGAACAAGCCAACGGACGCTGTCCAATGAACTGATTCGATGGAGTTCTTGCGCTAATCGTTCCCCCAAAGAAGGAAGAAAACCTTTAAGGAAGCTGAGCATAAACTGCTCGCCGATCACGTTCTGGCTCACAAGGAAACCGACTCCATACAGGAGGAGAAAGACCAGAGGAAATAATGAGAGGAGGGAGAAAAACGCCAATGCCGCAGCGAGGCTGGGGCACCCGTGGCGTAAAAACGATGTCACTGCTTCACCCACGAAGCGGAGGATGTTTACAAGATTACGCATGCAAACCGCCAGGGCACAGGTGGTCCTACTTCAGCGTCAACACGGCTTGCAGGGCTAAATTGACCAGCGGGTTAGGGTAGATACCAAAGATCACCACTCCAGCAACCGCGCAGGCTAATACAATGGACAGGGTTGGGGACATAACCAGCCGAGGAGCAGGATCCGTTCCGTCGATGGGTTCCCGCATGTACATGACCATGACGATCCGGAGATAGTAATAGGCTGAGATGGCCGCAAAAAGGAGCGCAATGGCCGCCAGCCAGGCCATGCCGGCTTCGACGGCTGATCTAAAGACGTATAATTTTCCGATAAAGCCGGCGGTCGGGGGAATGCCGGCCAGAGATACCATGAAGACCAGCATCAGCAGTGCTGGAAGAGGATGGCGTTTTGCCAGGCCGGTGAAATCCTCGATCTCCTCACCCTCAAGCGTACCCTTTCGCAGCATGGCGACAATGGCGAATGCACCAAACGTCATGAATGTATATAGAGCGATGTAAAGCAGCACGCTCGCAAGACCGGACGAGTGCTCAAGACGCCCGGCGGCGACCACACCGATGAGGGCATAGCCCGCGTGCGCAATACTCGAATAAGCCAGCATCCGCTTGATGTTGGTTTGCACCAGAGCGACGATGTTACCCACGATGAGAGTCGCAAGACAGAGCAAGAGGAAGATCGCAGACCAATCAGCTTTCACTCCGTTCAGCCCTTCCACGAACACCCTGAGAAACGCCCCGAAGCTGGCGGTTTTGGATGCGACTGCCATGAACGCCGTGACGGAAGTCGGGGCCCCTTGATAGACGTCCGGTGTCCACATGTGAAAGGGGACTACGGCCAGTTTGAATCCGAACCCCACCGCCAACAGGATTGTTGAAAATAACAGCAATGGGTCCGTGAACCCCTGAGTCGCTATTGCTGAGGCGATCGCCGGTAGTCTCGTGCTGCCGGTCGCTCCATAGAGCAGCGAGATGCCGTAGAGGAGGATCCCGGAAGAAAATGCCCCCAACACAAAGTATTTTGCCGACGCTTCGAGGGAACGGGGCTCCTTCCGTTTGAGACCTGTCATGACGTACAGGGAAAGCGACATTAACTCCGTACCCAGATAGATCGTCAACAAATCTGCTGCGGAGACCATGACCATCATGCCGCATAACGAGAGCAAAATGAAACCATAGTACTCACCAAAATACAGGCGTTCTTCTCTTAAATAGGAGTAGGACAGGAGGATTGTGAGTCCGGTGACGAAGTACAACAGCAGTTTCCAGAAGACGCCATAGGTGTCGATGACGACCAGGCCGCTAAAGATCGAGGAAGATGTTCCCATTTGAGACGCCGTCAGGCCCATGCAAACGGCGAGCGTCGCCAAGCTGAGCCACACCAGGCTGTCCTTGTCGGATGTGCGAAGCACAGGATCGAGCACGAGCACGACACAGGCGGCCGTGATGACGAGTAACTCAGGAAGAACGAGGAAGAGATCAGCGGCAGAAAAGGTCATGGCCGTTCTCCCTGCTGTTCCGTGAATGGCAGGTTCCCGATGGGGTCAGCGGGTGAAGCCTGGACCATGTCGAATGTCGATCCCCAGTAGTTGTGCCGCGAGGACGTCGGCTGACCCAGCATGGACGGAACCGAAGTCTGTTGATGGGAAGCGGGTACAACACGAGCGATGACCTGTTCGACAGTCGCGTGCATCCGACTGAGCAGAGGGTTGGGAAACAGGCCGATTGCAAATATCAGAATCCCTAGCGGTAGCAGCGTCGCCATTTCTCGATGGTTTAGATCGGAAAGTTTTTGGAGTGTGTGAGGAGCCGGTGTCCCGAACGCGACTCGTTGAACCATCCACAATAAATATGCTGCGGCCAAGATAATGCCCAGCGAGGCAAAGGCCGTTGCGGCTTTACTCCAAAGGAACGTGCCGGCGAGAATCATAAACTCACCGACAAAACTGTTGGTGCCGGGAAGTCCCAGTGAGGAGAGGGCAAAAATAACCAGAAATATTGCATAGCGAGGCATCGGTTTGGTCACCCCGATATTGTCGGCAATCTGGCGGCTGTGGGTACGTTCGTAAATCATCCCGACACAGAGGAAGAGTCCGCCGGTCGTGATGCCGTGGTTGACCATCTGCATGACGGCGCCTTCGATCCCTTGGATATTGAACATGAACAGGCCGAGGGTAACGAATCCCATGTGGCTGACGCTCGAATAGGCAATCAGTTTCTTGAGATCGGTTTGGGCCAGCGCCATATAGGCCCCATAGATGATCGCCACGATCGAGAGGACGACGACCAAGGGAGTGAAGAGGCGAGAGGCATCGGGTAGCATCGGCAGACTGAAGCGCACAAAGCCATAGGTACCCATCTTGAGCAGTACACTGGCAAGAATCACGCTGCCGGCGGTGGGGGCCTCCACGTGTGCGTCGGGCAGCCAGGTATGGAATGGGAACATCGGGACCTTCACGGCAAATGCGGCAAAGAAGGCAAAAAACAGCCAGGTCTGAAGAGAAAGGGGATAGGTCTGTCGACTCAGCTCAAGAATGTCGAATGTATGGCCGCCCTGGAAATACAGCACTAAAATCGCGACCAACAGCAAGACACTCCCGGCAAGTGTGTACAAGAAGAACTTGATCGCGGCATAAAGGCGATTGGGTCCGCCCCACACTCCGATCAGGAGATACATGGGGATCAGCATCGCTTCCCAAAACACGTAGAACAGTACAAAGTCGAGGGCTGCGAATACGCCGATCATGGCGCCTTCCATGATGAGCAACACCGCCATGAAGCTTCGGAGTCTCGTTTCAACGGCGTGCCATGAAATCAGGACACACAGCGGCATAAGAATCGTCGTCATGAGAACCAGCGGGAGGCTGATTCCGTCCAGGCCAAGACGGTAGGCAATCGACAGTGATGGGATCCATGCCGCTGATTCGAGGAATTGCATCTGACCCGACGTGGCGTCAAATAACCACCACAAGGGCAGCGAGATCACGAGATCGACAAGAGTGACGGAAAGGGCTGTAAGCCGGACAGAAGTATCTTTTACGACAAAGACCGCCACCGCTCCCAGCAAGGGAAGAATGATCAATACGGTTAACCAAGGAAAGCCAGTCATTGAGGTCTCAATTCATCTCAGTTCGGATACCATCAGTCGCACGCATATCTTCATGGGCTCGCTTTAGAACAACAGATAGGCCGTAATGATCACGATCCCCATCGCCATGGCCAATGCATAATGTTGGGTTTGTCCGCTCTGGACTAACCTCAAGATCCATCCGCCCCACTTGATCGTGTGCCCGACACCGTTGACTGCGCCGTCGATCACGGCGACATCGACTCGTTTCCAGAGTACGGAGGCGACCGTACATGTGGGCTGGACGAGCACACGGTCATAGGCTTCATCGACATACCACTTGTTCAGCGACGCCTGGTACAGACCGTTCCACTGTTGGGCCAGGCGCTCCGGGAGATCAGGTTTGAGCACGTAGGCATAGTAGGCTGCGGCAATACCGATCAAGCCAAACATCGTGGCCGTGATCATAATGACGACCCCCGCTGCTCCATGGTGCACCACCGGGTCTTGACCGGTGGCGAAGACCGGTTCAAGAAACGAGGGAATGCCCAGGTAACCGGTGACGATACTGAAAAATGCCAGAATGAGGAGAGGGGTTGTCATCGTTTTCGATGGTTCGTGGATATGGTCTGCGTGATGAGGATCGACACGGGACTCGCCCCAGAAGGTCATAAACACCAGCCTGAAACTGTAGAAGGCAGTCAGAAGGGCGGTCAGTAGTCCGGCAATTGCCAGGCCCTGCCCAAGACTGCCGGATGACCAGGCGGAAACCAAGATCTCGTCCTTGCTGAAGAATCCAGCCGTGAGGGGGAATCCTGCAAGGGCCAGCGATCCAACGACAAAGGTCCAGTAGGTGGTGGGCAACTGCTTCTTCAAGCCGCCCATGTGGCGGATGTCCTGCTCGTGGTGGAGCGCGATAATGACCGAGCCACAGCCGAGGAACAGCAACGCTTTAAAGGCTCCATGCGTGAGGAGATGATACATACCGGAGGTGTAGGCTCCGAGCCCACAGGCCATGACCATGTACCCAAGCTGGCTCACCGTCGAATAGGCCACGACACGTTTGATATCGGTTTGCGTCAATGCGATGGTTGCTCCGAGAAGCATGGTGGCGCCTCCGGTGACGGCGACGACGCTCATGGCGGTCGGAGAGAGGTTGTAGATGGGTGACAGACGCGCGACCATGAACACCCCTGCCGTGACCATGGTCGCGGCATGGATAAGAGCCGAAATCGGGGTGGGGCCTTCCATGGCATCCGGGAGCCAGACATGAAGAGGGACTTGGGCCGATTTACCAACCGCTCCGGTGAACAGCAGGAGGGCAATCAGTGTGAACAGGGACACGTCCCAAGTGCCGCCAAAAAGGCTCAGGAGATTGATCGTCATGCCCGTCGCTTCTTGAAGCGACGGAAAGATCTCCAGGTAATTCAGGGAGCCAAACTGATACCAGACGAGAAGTAGGCCGAGCAGAAATCCGAAATCTCCGACACGATTCACAAGAAATGCTTTAGTTGCCGCGGCACAAGCTGATGCCCGTTCGTACCAATGACCGATCAACAGATAAGAGCACAGACCAACGGCCTCCCAAAATACAAACAACTGAAGAAGATTGTCCGCCAACACGAGCATAAGCATGGAGAAGGTAAAGAGCGCGATATAGCTGAAGAAACGGGCATAGCCTGGGTCCCCGTGCATATAGCCGATGGTATAGACGTGCACCAGAGAGCTGACTCCGGTGACCAGGAGCAACATGACGGCAGTCAGTCTGTCGATGTAGAGGCCGATATGAATATCAAGGTGGCCCGAGGTCAGCCAGGTATAGAGGGGGATGGAAATGACTGAGCCGGAAGCCACTTGGATAAAGGCCGACAATGCCAGTAGCAGCGACAATAGCACCGCCGGAACCGCGATCATATGGGCGTTCTCTTTGAATCGTGCGCCGGCCAGTCCGAGGACAAGGAACGCGGCGAGGGGAAGCAGTGGAATGAGCGCGTAGACCATCAAAGTGCGTCTTTCGTCGTTCGTCGTTGGTGAAGCCTGGGGCCAACGAATGGCCGCAAAGTTCTCCGATGTTCTGCAAAAAGCGCTTCACGCTTCACGAGTCACGACCCTTTACCATTTCAACAAATTGAACTCTTCAATATTGATGGTAGACCGGGAACGATGGAGGGCGATGATGATCGCCAACCCCACAGCCACCTCCGCCGCGGCGACGGTGAGGGCAAAGAAGACGAACACTTGTCCCCCCAGGTCTCGAAAATAATCGGAGAATGCCACGAAGTTAATATTGGTCGCATTCAGCATCAGCTCGACGGAGAGCAGAATGGCAATGATGTTACGGCGAATGAGCACCCCGACGATTCCTGTCAGGAACACGATCCCGCTTAAGATCAGATAATAGGAGATGGGAGTGGTCATTCGGCGGCCTTCGTTCGAAGCATGGGGTTGGGATTGTCCGGCTCGCCGATCTCTCGCTTGGCGAGGACGATGGCGCCGATCATGGCGACTAAGAGTACCAAGGAGGCGACCTCAAAGGGGAAGAGATAGGTCGAAAAGAGCGTTTGCCCGATCGCCAAGGTATTATCCGGAGCAAGTGACTCGGCTGAGGGGCCTGGCACAGCCTGCGTCCCAGTCATACGAGCCTTGGCTCCACCGGATAGGAGAACCATGGCTTCGATCAGCAGAGGCGCGCACACGAATCCGGCCGCTCGCCATTGGTTGTGATAGCGGTCATCTTGCTTGACGTTCAAGATCATAACGACGAACAAATACAGCACCAGAATGGCTCCGGCATAGACGATAATTTGTACGGCGGCTAAGAACTCCGCATGCAGCGTGACGAACAGTCCCGCCACGTGGAAAAACATCACGAGAAGGGAGAGCGCGCTGTAGACGGGGTTTTTCAACGCAACCACAAGAATGGAGGTCGCGATGATCATACTGGCAAAATATCCGAAAAAGAGGTGCGACATCTGACGGTTCCTGTGTTCGAGAGCGACTGGGCCGGACGAGCACCCGTAGGCTGCCGTCAGCGGTCTATCGACGCGTCATCCTTTTATTCAGTTCGGCTTGGGTGGCACGTGGTTGAACGCCACGTTAAAGAACGCCACGTTTGGATGCTGCAGTTCCAAGCGTTTCTCACGAACGGGAAACGAACGATCCCCGATCGCGAGCAACTGCTGTTTGTTCAGATGAAGTTGCCGTTTGTCGTATACGGCCCATTCAAATTCTCGTGTCATCCCCAGTGCATCGACGGGACAGGCATCCACACACATCCCGCAGAACAAGCATCGGGTCATGTCCATGTAATATTCTTTGGAATACCGTTTCGTTGGTTCCCCCGGCACTTCCGCACTGACCACCCGGATGACGCGGGACGGACAAGCCGCCTCACAGAGATCACAGCCCACGCATTTCTCGGTTCCGTCGTCGTAGCGGAGGAGGGCCAGCATGCCGCGATAGTTGTCCGGCAGCGTACGCTTCTCGTGGGGATATTGCAGCGTGATCGGACGGTAATTGAGAAGGTGCGAGAGCGTTGCCTTCATACCGACGAGGATTTCGTAAAATGTAATCGTCTTGAACCACTCGGACAGGCTCAGGCGCTTGGTCGTGTGAGAAGATCTCATAGTGGTTCCGTACCTTACTTGATCTGTTGAGCGATAAACACGGCAATGGCCGTCACCACGATATTGGCCAGTGCGATGGGTAGCATCACCTTCCAGCCGAATCGCATCAGCTGATCATAGCGCAGCCTCGGCAATGTCGCTCTGAGCCAGAAAAACAGGAACAAGAGCGAGTAGGTCTTAATTGCAAACCACATCGTGCTCTCGATCCAGGACCAGGATGACAAGCCGACCAGGTCCATCAGGGTCCCTGGATAGGGTGCGTTCCAGCCGCCAAGAAACAGGGCAGACGCGACACAGGACACGAGGACCATATTGGCGTATTCAGCGAGGAAGAAGAACGCGAACCGTAGGCCGCTGTATTCGGTGAAAAAACCAGCCACAAGTTCGCTCTCCGCCTCGGGCAAGTCGAACGGGACCCGGTTCGTTTCGGCGACGACAGAAATGACGTAGACGACGAACGCAAAGAGTTGGGGGGCCGGCAGGGCGAAGATATACCAATTCCAAAACCAGCCGGTCTGGCCATCGGTAATTTTTACGAGACTGAGCGAGCCGGCTAAAATCAACACACCGACAATCGCCAGTCCGACGTTGAGCTCGTAGCTGATCACCTGTGCGGCCGATCTGAGGCCTCCCAATAAGGAGTATTTGCTGTTGGAAGCCCATCCTCCCAGGATGATGCCATAGGCAGCGAGTGAGGCGAAGGCCAGGATATAGAGGATGCCGATATTGATGTCGCTGATGACGAACGGCTTCACAATGATGCCGTTCACTTCGAACGTCCAGTTAGGTCCCCAGGGAATCACGGCGAATCCGATAAAGGTCGGGATCAAACACAGGATCGGCGCCATGGTAAAGATGAGCTTATTGGCGCCGGCGGGAACGATGTCTTCCTTGAAAAACAGCTTGATGGCATCCGCAAACGGTTGAAGAATGCCGTAGGGACCGACTTCCATCGGGCCCATGCGATCCTGCATCCATCCTAAGACTTTTCGTTCCGCCAAGGTGAGGATGAGCACCGTAAGGACCACGATGCACATGACCGCACCGATTTGAGTCAGGGAAATAGCAAGACGTAATCCGAATTCAGTTACCATGGGGCTCCTCGATTCGCATAGTCGCAGTGCTCAATAGATCCTCAGGCCACTCTCATCATGGACACGGTTGCCGTGCGGAAGGATGGCACATGTGTGATGGGATCAATGGCACAGTCAAATAACCGGACGGCAGCTTGGCCGAAATGGTCCGGGAACCAAGCCGTTCCTTGAGGGACCCGTTCGACAAGCTTCACTTCCGTCGTCATTTCTCCGGATGTACTGGAAAGGCGAACTCGGTCGCCATCCACCAAGGCAAAGCGGGCGGCATCAACGGGGTTGATCCGAAGTCGTCCGTTGTCTTCGATCTGCAACAAACCTTTCGAATGCGTCGAAAACTTTCCTGAGTGAAACAGACTCTGGGCGAAGTCGAGCCTCAACGTGCCGTCCGGACGCGATTTCGGTACCACGAGTCGGTAGCGTGCTGCAATGTCGGGTTGATAGCCTTCGGTGAGGTAGCGATTCATGGTTTCGTGATCGACCTTCGGCGGCAATGGGGTCGGTCCGAGGGAGCCATAGCCCGGAATAAGGCTGCGAATCTCCTTGAGGATCTCCTTGCTCTCAGCGTATTCCATCGGGGCGCCCAACAAAATGGACAGCGCCGAAAAGACTTCCCAGTCCGGCCGGCTTTCTCCGCGAGGGTCAATTGACGGACGAACGGTTTGGACATGCCCTTCCGTGTTCGTAAACGTCCCGCTTTTTTCCAGGGAGGACGCGGCCGGCAGCACTACGTGGGCAAGCGCGGCGGTCTCAGTCAAAAAGAGTTCCTGACAGACCAATAGTTCGAGCTTACGCAAGGCTTCCTCCGCGCGTACGGATGTAGGAAGGCTTCCAACCGGATTCTCCCCAACAATGAACATAGCCTTCAACGATCCAGTTTTTGCGCGATCCAGCATTTCGACAAGGGACGCTCCCGTGTCGAGGTGAACGCTTGCACCCCACTGCTTCATCATCCGGTCACAGTCGGATCGGCTGGTTACGGAACAAACGCCGGGAAGAAATTCTGCGACGGCACCCATTTCCACCGCGCCTTGGTCGTTATTTTCTTCCGCAAGCGGCGCAAATCCACAGCCCGGTTGATCCAGTTTGCCGGTCAGCAGCAGCAGATCGAGGAGATTCAAGGATCCGCTATAGCCTCGTTCGCTGCGTAGGAGCAGTTGGCCGGCGAGCACAACGACCCGTTTTCCGGAAGCCAGGACCTTCGCAGCCTGCGCGAATGTGTCGGGTGCCATTCCTGTCGTTGCCTGGAGATCCTGCCAGGAGATCTCTTGCAGTGCATGTGTGACGGCGCCGACATAGGCAGGGTATTGCTGTGTCAGGTGCAGCGGCATCAGATTCTGTTCGACGATGGCCTTCAACAAGCCAAGGACGGCACTGGGCATATCGCTCGGCGCGGTGCGGAAGTGATGGTGTGCAAGAGTCGCAATATTACTGATCCTCCCAATGACCGGCTCCAAGGATTCAATCGTGATCAAGGTCGCCCGACGCTTCTTGACCGCTTCTTTGACCTTGAGTCCAGTAATCGGGTTGGTTTCGGTAATGTTCGTCCCGACAAGGAGCAAGACGTCGGCCTCCAGAATATCTTCGAAGGCGACCGCCCAGCGATGAGTCCCCTGCACCCGTCGCATCGCATGAAGGCCGTTCACATGCCCGTAGCGGGCGCTGCTGTCGATGTGGTTGGTGCCGACGGCAACGCGCATGAATTTTTGGAAGAGGTACAGCTCTTCATTCGTACATCGGCCCGAGATTAACCCGCCGACACTCGTTGCTCCGTGTGCGGTCTTGATCCCGCTCATGCGATCGGCGACATATTCCAAGGCTTCTTCCCATGTGGTTTGGACCAATGTGCCATTGCGACGAATGAGCGGGTGGGTCAGGCGTTCCGCATGGGTGGTTGCATGGAAGCCAAAAAATCCGCGAGCACACAAGTCTCCATTGTTACGTCCTGCCCCATGTGCAGAGTTGACTTCGATCAACTCCTGGCCCTTCGTATGTACGGTCATCTGGCATCCGTCTCCACAGTACCCGCAGATGGTATCGGCGCGCTTGAGCATCCACGGCCGATATTCATACATGGACAGACGGCTGGTAATGGCCCCGACCGGGCAGATCTGCACGCAGCCTCCGCAGAACTCGCAGTCTAATGGGTGTGGGCCGAAGTGCTTGATCTCCGTCATGGTGCCGCGCCCAACCGGCGCCAAGGCTTTCACGTCCATCACTTCATCGCAGTATCGGACACAGCGGAGACATTGCACGCAGCGATTCATCTGAGTCTCGATCAGCGGGCTGAAATACTCCTTGTGAAACACGCGCTTGGTTTCAATGAACCGGCTGGTGGCCGTGTACTGATGTGAAAAATCTTGAAGATCGCATTTCCCGCCTTGATCACAGACCGGACAATCGAGCGGGTGATTGGCGAGGATAAACTCCAGCACTGATCGATGGGCGTCGTTGACCACGGTTGTGGCGGTGCGCACGCTCATGCCTTCATCGACCGGGGTGCTGCAGGCGGTTTGAAGCTTCGGCATCTTTTCGACTTCGACCAGACACATGCGACAGTTGGCGTCCGGTTTGAGCTTCGGGTGGTAGCAGAAATGTGGAATCATGACGCCGACACGCCGGGCAGCTTCGATCACCAAGGTGCCTTTCGGGACCTTGACCGTCATCCCATCGATTGTCATGCGAACCATTGGGGCTGTCGTGTCAGACATCGTTCACCGTTACTCAACTCTCAAGCGCACAGGGGCGCTCAGTGTCGTACCACCGTCTCAGGTCTGATCAGATTAGCGGCGTCTGCTTCGTGGATGAGGTCCACGTACTCCTGCCGCCAGTGCTTCAGGGTGCTCTGAATCGGGGCCACTTCCGCATCGCCGAACGCACAGACCGTTCGGCCTGCGATGTTTTTGCATAGATCCAACAAGGTTTCAAGGTCTTGCATCCGGCCGCGTTTCGCCAAAATTCTGCGCAACGTCTGAACCAGCCATGAGCTGCCTTCTCGACAGGGACTGCACTTCCCACAAGACTCATGGTAGAAAAACTCCATCAGTCGGAGCGCCGCCCAGACCATGCTGGTGCCTTCCTCCATGACGGTAACCCCTCCGGATCCCAGCATCGATCCTGCCGTCGCGACATGCTCAAAATCCAATTTCACATCGAGATGCGCTGGCGTCAGAAAAGGGGCTGAGGCTCCACCGGGGATAAAGGCTTTCAACGGCTTATCCGACCGCATCCCGCCGGCATGTTCGAAGACCAATTCTCGAACGGTCACGCCCATCGGAACTTCGTAGTTCCCTGGCCGTTTGACATGGCCGCTCACGCAAAACACTCTGGTCCCCGTACTCTTCGGAGGGGAGCCGATCGCTGCAAACCAGTCGGCCCCGCGGTTCATGATATGGGGGAGGTTCGCCAAAGTTTCAACGTTATTGACCACCGTCGGCTTATTGTAGAGGCCATGCGTAGCCGGAAACGGCGGTTTAATGCGTGGGAGCCCGCGTTTGCCTTCGAGAGATTCCAGCAAGGCGGTCTCTTCGCCGCAAATATAGGCACCGGCTCCTCGATGTACCCACACATCGACGTGGACACCCGTTCCAAGAATGTTCTTCCCGATGTAACCGGCCGCCCTTGCTTCATTGATCGCATGTTCTAAAATCTTGGACCCCAGGACCATTTCTCCGCGGATATAGATGTAGGCCGATTCCGCTCCGATGGCATAGCAGGCCAACACAATACCTTCCAAGACCTGGTGAGGATCGCGCTCCATCAACTGTCGATCCTTGAATGTGCCAGGCTCGCTCTCGTCGGCGTTGCAACACAGATAGCGGGGACCTTGATAATCTTTTGGCAAAAAGCCCCACTTCACACCGGTCGGGAATCCGGCACCACCGCGTCCGCGGAGGCCTGACTTTCGAACCACCGCGGTGACCTCTGCCGGAGCGATCCTCCCCAGCGTAGTGCGAACCGCTTGATAGCCGCCGGCCTTCTCATAATCGTGCAACGACCCGGTATAGCCGGGCTGCATCATGTTCTTTAGCAAGATCAGTTCGTGTTGCGGCATAGTACTCAGTGTGAAAAGTAAAAGGTGAAAAGTGAAAAGTTGAAAGAAGACCGCATGTGCATACGTCTCACCTGTTACCTTTCACTGTTCACTGGTTCCGGCCACATAAAGGGCCCGCTCTTCAAGGCGCTGGTTCCCGTCAATCGTAAATCAGACAAAATCCGGTCGAGTTTGTCCTCGGTCACGCGTTCATAATAGTCCTCATTGATCTGCATCATAGGACCGGTCCCGCAGGCCGCCAAACATTCCACCGCACTGAGAGTAAACAGGCCGTCGGTCGTCGATTCCCCGGGGGCAATCCCAAGCTTGGTTTTTATCCACCCGATCATCGTATCCGAGCCGACCAACGCGCACATGAGGGATTTACAGACCTGAATATGAAACTTGCCCACGGGCTTCAGGTTGAACATTGTATAAAACGTAACGGTTTCGTAGACCTGAGGCGGTGTCAGCCCGAGCAATTTCGCTATTTCTTGCATGGCCGCCTCGCTCACATAGCCCTGATCGCGCTGGGCGACATAGAGCAGCGGAATCAACGCCGAGCGTTTGACCGGATAACGGCTCAGGATGTCGTCGAATTCTTTTTGATACTTGTCGCGCAGCATGTACGTCTGGTTTACCTCTTGTGAAAAGTGAGAGGTGAAAGGCGAGAAGCTGAGGTCTTTAGTTGGACCGACCTGTTACTTTTCACTTCTTACCGTTCACTCCTATCGGTCACATTCCCCCATGACCACATCGTATGTTCCAAAAATCGTGATGATGTCCGAAATCAAATAACCTCGTGCCATATGATCGAACGCGCCCATGTGGATAAAGGACGGCGAGCGAATCTTCAAGCGATAGGGGCGTGGACTGCCATCACTGATGATAAAGAAGCCGAGTTCTCCTTTGGGGGCTTCAGTCGGACAATAGGTTTCGCCTTTGGGCGGTTTGAACCCTTGCGTAAAGATGATGAAATGGTGAATCAAGCTTTCCATATCCCGCATTACCAGTTGCTTCGGTGGCGGAATATATTGCGGTATCTCAGCAATGATAGGTCCGGGCGGCATCTGATCGAGACATTGAGAGATGATGCGTGCGCTCTGGCGCATCTCTTCGACACGTATCCAATACCGGTCATACGTGTCGCCGTTTTTCCCGACAGGAACCTCCCAATCCACTTTGTGGTAGACCCCATAGGGTTCCAATTTGCGGACGTCATACGCAATCCCGGATCCTCGCAAGGACGGACCCGTCATGCCGAAATTGATGGCGTCTTTCCCGGAGATTACGGCCACATGTTTCGTTCGCGCCAACCAAATGCGGTTGCTGGCAAGGAGCGAATCGTACTCATCGACTTTCTGTGGAAACGTTTCCAAAAATGTTCTTAGGCGGGTCACCAATTCCGGGGTGAAGTCGCTGTCGACGCCGCCGATCCGATAGTAGTTCAAGGTCAGCCTGGCGCCGCAGAGTTGCTCGAACATATCAAGCAGAATTTCACGTTCGCGAAACGTCCAGAAGAAGACCGTCATCGCACCGATGTCCAAGGCCTGGGCGCCTAACCAGAAGAGATGTCCGAGAATGCGCTGCATTTCCGCGACGATGGTGCGGATATATTCAGCGCGCTCGGGGACGGTGATCCCAAGGAGCTTCTCAACCGCTCGGACATACGCGTAGTTGTTCGCCATGGCACAGACATAGTCCAGTCGGTCGGTGTGCGGAATGATCTGCATGTACGCCAGGCCTTCGGCCAATTTTTCCACGCCCCGATGGAGATAGCCGAGATCCGGCGTGGCCTTAACGATCCGCTCACCATCCAACTCGAGGACGACGCGCACGACACCATGGGTACTCGGATGTTGCGGCCCCATATTCAACAAGAGTTCTTCCCGCCGATTGGACGACGAGGCATCGGGATTCGCCAGGTACAATTTCTTTTCAGCCTCAGGCACCTCGCTCTCGACCTGCTCCACCGGTGGTTCATCCAGTCGGGGGATAAAGTCGAATTGACTGCGCCAACCACGACCTTCGGCGGGAAAATCTTTTCGCAAGGGATAGCCTTCGGCATAGTCTTCCGGGAGGAGAATGCGGCGCAGATCCGGATGTCCGGTAAAGCGGATTCCCATCATGTCGTACACTTCACGCTCGAGAAAATCCGCGCCGCGCCAGATGCTCGTGACGGAATCGAGCGAGGGATTTTCTTCGGTGAGCCTGGTTTTGAGGCGAATGCGTTTTCCACGGGGGATGGAGAGTAACTGATAGATGACCTCAAATCGCTGTTGATCAGACGGGTAGTCGGCGGAGCAGATATCGGTGATGTGGTCAAAACTGGCTTCTGGCGCATCATGAAGAAAGCGCATCACGTCCAAGATCCCAGATGAGGCGATCTGCACGGTTGTTTCCGAACGCGCGGCATCCTCGTCGACCGAGAGCACGGTATCCGGGAACTTGTTGAGCAATGTTTCGATGAGAGCTTGCATGGTTGATTCAGTCGCAAAGTATGAAAGTTAGGACGTCGAGAGGTTATCGGTCCTGAGGTGTCAAAACTTTCAACTTTGAGAACGTTTCCAGTTTACAACTCGTATTGCTTGCGCAACTTACTTCACGAATACCCTTTCACGCTGGATCTTTTCCTGTAATTTCAGTAGTCCGTCCAGCAAGGCCTCCGGTCGTGGCGGGCATCCAGGTACATACACATCGACCGGCACGATCTGATCTACGCCCTGCACGACCGCATAGCTGTTGTAGTGATTGCCGGAGGTCGCACAGGATCCCATGCAAATGACATAACGGGGCTCAGGCATTTGATCGTAGATCCGGCGAATCACCGGTGCCATCTTTCGCGAGACGGTTCCCGCGACGATCATGAGATCCGATTGTCTGGGGGATGCACGGAAGACGCCGGCGCCGAAGCGATCTAAGTCATAGCGGGAGGAGACGCTGGCGATCATCTCAATGGCACAGCAGGCCAACCCGAACGTCATGGGCCAGAGCGCGGACTTCCTCGCCCAGTTTACGACCGCGTCCAGGTTGGTCGTGATGATGTTGGCGTCAAACTGGCGTTCAAGAAGACTCATGAAGGATCCTGTGAACAGTGAAAGGTGAAAAATGAAAAGTGAAGCGAACGATTACTGTTCGAACCTTTCACATTTGACATTTCACGTTTTACATCTGCTAATCCCACTCCAGGGCTCCCTTTTTCCAGGCATACCAAAATCCCACGACCAAAATGGCGATGAAGACGATCATCTCTACTAGTCCAACCAGACCAAGTCTGGTAAAGGCGACAGCCCAGGGAAACATAAAGACGATTTCGATATCGAAAATGACGAACAGCATGGCGATGACGTAATACCGCATCGGAAACTGCACGCGGGCGTCCTGAAAAAGCGGGCTACCGCTTTCATAGGGTGCTAACTTGGCTCGATAGGGTTGGTTGGGGCGAACAAACTTCCCAACGTAGAGCGTCAATGTCCCAAGGACAATCCCTATGGCGATGAAAAGGAGAATGGGTAAATAGTTTTCTGGAACGGGAGCGATGACGACATCGTGAAGCGTGACACGTGAACTGTCACTGAATACTGGAGAGGTCATCATGCGTCAGTCCTTACGCCGCCGACTGTGTGGTGAGTGCCGAACGGAAAAACGGTTGATACTGCAATCCATCGAGTTTCGGATTCGGCACGGCTTTATGCTGCACGAGAACTTTGAACGTGGTGCCCATTCCGTTGGGCCTCAGTAACTGAATCGCTGCGGCAAGTTCCGGGCTGTCCTGGGGTAGCCCTGTGAGCATCTGTTCGATGCCCAGTCCCATGAGGAAGCTCATCTGGTTAGTGAAGCCCGTCGTCTGGAGCCCCTGGGCTTCACCGGCTATCGCCAAGCTCGAAAAGTCCACGTGAGTGGTCATGTCCTGTTCACCCACGTGCAGGAACGGATCCTCATGAACGGTATGTTGGCGGTAACAGAGGAATGTTCCGCGTTTCCGATCGGCAGAGTATAGATCCTGTGTCGTATGGCCGTAATCAATGGTGAGCACAAAGCCCCGATCGAGACGTTGCGCCACGTGGGCCATCCACTCGAGTGCCTGGAGATTGACCTCCGTGCGGTACCCTTCCGCCCAATCCAACCCGATACGGCGAAGCTGAGTCGCGAGCTGCTCCGATGACAGCGGCTTGAGACATTCGACGAATTGCCCATCCTGATAGTCCACCCAGAGTTCCTTAAGGCCTTGTGCCGTCATCTGGATGCGGTGAACCGGAAACGAGTCCACGAGTTCGTTGCTAAAGA
The DNA here is from genome assembly GCA_016788465.1 of Nitrospira sp. Classification (GTDB taxonomy): domain Bacteria; phylum Nitrospirota; class Nitrospiria; order Nitrospirales; family Nitrospiraceae; genus Nitrospira_D. The sequence goes on from JAEURV010000102.1 coordinate 32,257, forward strand.
ACAGACCGGTCAGGCTGTGTGTGGGGATCTGTGCAAGATTGTCGACCCAGGTGACGAGCTCGGGTCGATCGAGCCAAGGGGCGAGATTGTGACGTTGTGCCTCGCGCATCGCCGGGCTTCGTTCAATCAGGACATAACGCAGACGGTGGAATAACGAGGGATAGTCGCGTTGAGCAGCCGACAGGATTTGTCGAGCCAAGAGCCCCTTACCTGACCCCATCTCCATGATCGTGAAGGGACTAGGGCGGTCCAACAAGCGGTCCATTTGCTCGGCTTGCTTGGTCAGCACTTGCCCGAGGATCGGATGGACATCCGAGCTGGTGTAGAAGTCACCCGTCCGCCCAATGCGGCTCGTTGCCGGTTTCGATGCGCATACGTAGTAGCCGAATCGTGGATGGTACAGGGCCAGCTCCATGAATCGTGCAAACGGAATTGGACCGGAGGCGGTCACTTCGGATGCGATGGCAGCGACGAGTTCCGGATGTCCAGCGCTCACAACTGGGCTCCAAATTTTCACGAGCTATGGGAAAAATGACACCACTGGAGCATGGGCCATATGTACCCATCTCCTGGTATTGAAAGGGGGATAGGGTAGCGTCTTGAACTGCGTTAAGTCAAGGTGAGATCAGGGAGAATTGCCATTTACCGGGCAACCCATCGAGCCATATTTGTATACAATCGGCGGCCGTGGTGAGTTCCTCTATTCACGGTTAATCCAGCTTGAGTTCCAAGGGTTGCTCCAAGCGGTATGGAACGAAGTCAGTGTGACGACTGCGGCCTCGCACTCATGTTCCGTGGCACTTCTTGTATTTCTTCCCGCTACCGCAGGGGCAGGGATCGTTGCGGCCGACTTTGTTCTCAGTCCGTTGAGTCGGAGCAGGAGCCGAGGCCGGTTCTTCGCCGCGGTTCAGGGTCAGCTTGGGTTGTGGGCGCTGGGGGATCGGCTCAGGTGGAGTCGCCGGCTGCTCGCCTTCATGACGGACGGCTTGCACGTGGAAGAGTCGCTCGAGCGTGTCTGATTTGACCCGTTCCATCATCCCGGCAAACAGATCGAATCCTTCCCGTTTGTATTCGATCAAGGGGTCTTTCTGACCGTAGCCACGAAGCCCGATGCCGTCTCGCAGATGGTCCATCGCGAGCAGATGGTCCTTCCAATGGTGATCGATGACTTGGAGCATGAACGTCTTCTCAAGAAAGCGCATCAATTCTGGGCCCAGCTCCGCTTCCTTCTTCGTGTACGCTTCTCGCACGTGAGATTTGAGATCTTCCAGCAAGGCATCGCGCCCTACATCACGCAGGGAGTCTCCACCGTCGTGCTTGCCCTGAGTGATGTCCAGACCGAACTGAGCGTGCATGACTTCGGTCAACCCTTTGACGTCCCAATCCTCGGGGTATTGATCCGGAGGGCAATACACATTGAGGGAGGACTCTACCGATCCGGCCATCATGTCATGGAGATCGGTGGTCAGGTTGTCTCCGCCCAGCACGGCCCGGCGGTGACGGTAGATGACTTCGCGTTGCTTGTTCATGACGTCGTCGTATTCAAGCAACTGTTTTCGGATTTCGAAGTTATGCGCCTCCACCTTCTTTTGGGCATTGGCGATCGCTCTGGTGACCATGCCATGTTCGATTGGGACGCCTTCCTCCATGCCGAGCTTGAGCATCAGCTGAGAGACCCGTTCGGATGCGAAGATCCGCATCAAGTCGTCTTCCAATGAGAGGTAGAACCGTGAGGTGCCGGGATCTCCCTGGCGACCGGCTCGTCCGCGAAGCTGGTTGTCGATGCGGCGGCTTTCATGGCGCTCCGTCCCGAGAATATGCAGACCTCCGACCCCGATGACTTCCTGCTTGTTCTTCTCACAATCGGATCGAATATCCTCATAGATCTCAAGCTTGCGGCTCTCGGAAATGTTCTCCTCGCGGTACAGCACCTGCTTGTACATGAAGTCCGGATTGCCGCCCAACAAGATGTCGGTTCCGCGGCCGGCCATGTTGGTGGCGATCGTGACGGCCCCCTTGCGTCCGGCCTGTGCGACGATTTCGGCTTCCCGTTCATGTTGCTTGGCATTGAGAACGTTGTGCTTCACCCCGTTTCGATTCAGGAGTCCGGCGAGCTTCTCTGATTTTTCGATCGAAATGGTGCCGACGAGCACCGGCTGGCCACGTTCATGGCATTCCTTGATCTCTTCGACGATCGCGGCAAACTTTTCTTTCTCGGTGCGATAGACGACGTCGGCGTAATCCTGCCGGATCATTTGGCGATTAGTCGGTACGACGTTGACGTCGAGGTTGTAGATCTTGGCAAACTCGGCCGCTTCAGTGTCGGCGGTTCCGGTCATGCCGCTCAGCTTGTTATACATGCGAAAATAGTTCTGGAAAGTTACGGATGCCAGGGTCTGATTCTCGTTGGCGATCTTGACCCCTTCTTTGGCCTCGACGGCTTGATGCAATCCGTCGCTCCAGCGCCGACCCGGCATCAATCGCCCCGTGAACTCGTCCACAATGATGACTTCGCCGTCTTTTACCACGTAGTCCACGTCTCGCTTGTAGAGTGTGTAGGCCTGCAGGGCCTTGACCACATGATGAACCATGTCCATGTTCGCCGGATCGTACAGATTGTCCACCCCCAGTAGTTTTTCGACCCGGGCATTGCCGTCTTCGGTCAAGGCCGCCGTCTTGGTTTTTTCTTCAATGGTGTAGTCTGTTTCGGCTTTCAACTGGGGAATAATCGCATTGATCTTGTAATACAGGTCGGTGGTCTGATCAGTTTGACCGGAAATGATCAGCGGGGTGCGGGCTTCGTCGATCAAAATGCTGTCGACCTCGTCCACGATCGCAAAATTCAGTTCGCGTTGGACGCACTGGTTTAATGCCGTGACGACCAGGTTGTCGCGAAGGTAGTCGAACCCATACTCGTTGTTTGTCCCATAGGTAATGTCTGCGCGATAGGCTTCAGGTCTTGTGCAGGGACGCAGGTGTTGCAGCCGTTTGTCCGATGCCTCGTAGGTCGGGTCGTACAGAAATGAAGCATCGTGCTGGATGATGCCCGTGGAGAGTCCCAGCGCATGGTAGAGCTGCGCCATCCACTGGGCGTCGCGTTTCGCCAGGTAATCGTTGACGGTCACCAGATGGACGCCTTTGCCTTCTAAGGCATTGAGATACACCGGTAAGGTGGCGACCAAGGTTTTCCCTTCACCGGTCTTCATCTCAGCGATACGCCCACGATGGAGGATCATGCCGCCGATCAACTGCACGTCGAAATGGCGCATGTTGAGCTTCCGGCGTGACATCTCCCGGCAGACGGCAAAGGCCTCGGGGAGGATGTCGTCGAGCGTCTGGCCTGCTTCGAGTCGCTTCTTAAAGTCCTGGGTCTTGTCGGCGAGCGCCTCATCCGAAAGGGGAGTGAGGCCGGCCTCCAGTCCATTGATCTGGGTCACGATCGGCCGCAGGGCCTTGATTTCACGGTCGTTTTTACTGCCAAAAATGAGATTGAGTACTTGAGTAACCATAAAAAGTTGAATGAGTGTGTGGTGAGAGACAGTTGTTCTTGATGATAGTTTGGGTGTCGGTGCCCTAAATAACCGACGCAGTATACAGCATCTTTTCGGTGAATCCTACCTGATCCTCCGGCAGCCTGTGCGATGCCTTGACAGGCGTTGATTCGGTCGCCTACGATACGCGAGCTGTTGCATCTGTAGCATTGGTAAGCATGGTTAGGCAGGAACAGCCCTAATCGGGAAGCGCAGTCGAGCATGAGCCACACAGTCCGAAAATTCTTGTCGATATTCCTTGTGCTCGGTGTTCTTGCTATCGGCGGTTTGGCTCAGGCGCAAGCTGCCGAACATGCCGGGCACCATGCGCAGCATCAAGCGGCCACCCACGGGACCGTGCTCTGCTCCTGGATGTGTGCCGCCGGTACGATCCTCGACACCGAAGCCGTTCTGGTTCAATCAGAACCGCGTCCAATCGCGGTTGTCTTTCATACTCATTCTAACCGCATCGGCGCAGAGCATCCGTACATCACGCCGAGTCGAGCTCCGCCAGATCTGCCGGCATAAGCAGTCGCCGGTCTCTATACATTCACCCGTACGGTAGAGATCCTGGCCCAGGTCAGAATCCGTTAGGACGGAAGCTGAGCTGGGAGTTTTCTCCATTTCATATTCATCGTGGATAGTGTGGAGGGCCATGAACATGAGTCGAATGAATAGTCAGAGAATCGTTGCCAGGCTCCTGCTCACAGGTGTGATGCTGATGCTCGGCAGCAGCCTCGTGTGGGCCATGGGCTCACGTGTGCCGGCGGTGGGGACAGCGGTTGAGGATTTTCGTTTGGTTGACTTAGAGGGCAAGCAGCAAAGTCTGAGCCAGTATCGCGGAAAGGTCGTATTGGTGAATTTCTGGGCGACCTGGTGCAAGCCCTGCACGACGGAAATGCCGGCGATGCAGGCCATGTATGACAAGCTCCGAGATAAGGGATTTGTGGTGCTGGCGGTCAACGAACTGGAAGATGAGGTCAAAGTGCGCGATCACATCAAACAGCATGGCCATACCTTCCCGGTACTCATGGATCGAGATAATAAGGTGGCGAACCAGTTCGGAGTGTTCGGGTTGCCGGTCAGTGTGTTCATTGATGAAAAGGGTGTCGTGCAAGAATACATCAAGGGCGGGCTGTTGACCGAACAGGTGATCCTCGACACCGTGGCACGGATCCAGAAACCGGAACCGATGAAGGCGGCGTCGCTCAAGTAGTCGAAGAAGTATGTTGGCAAGATTGAAACAATCATGGTTTGTGTGGTCGCTCTTGACCTGTCTCGTGCTGGTGAATGGAGCGATGGCCGCACCAAGCGTGGGCCACGCGGAGCACCACGCAGACCATAAGGCCGGGACTCATTCGACTGGACTCTGTGCCTGGCTCTGTGCGGCA